>NZ_JBFUJT010000011.1:0-170841 GCF_056401235.1 Polaromonas sp. P4_F9
TTGCCGAGGATCGTGTGCCAGTGTGCCGATAAAGCGCGCCGGCGCTCTACCAGCCTCTGCCACCGACATCGCAATCGACTCCTTGTGAACATCAAGTCCAACGTAAATCGCTGTATCCTCATTCATGGTCGATCTCCTTTGATTGCTGAACGGTTCGTCCACAGCATGTAGCTCGGCGTACCTCGGTACGCAACCTACGATGATGGAGATCGACCGCCTCAAGTCAAGATTGGGCGACCATGATGTCTAGGGATTGCGATGAGGCCCAAACCGCGGGCGGCCGTTAGCATGCTTCCATTGTCTCCCCGAATCTGCCGGGGTTGCCGGTCTACAAGGAGCACTGCATGAAACGTCGGTCGCTGCTGCTCGCCAGCCTTCTCATGTCTGCAGCCGGGTGGTGCGCGGCGCAGGGTGCCTGGCCCACCAAACCCATCACGATGATCGTGCCCTTCCCGCCCGGCGGCCTGGCCGACCTGGTGGCGCGGCCGGTGGCGGAAGCGATGTCGCGGGAGCTGGGGCAGCCGGTGGTGATCGAGAACAAGGCGGGCGCCGGCGGTGGCATTGGCATGGGCATGGCCGCCAAGGCCAAACCCGACGGCTACACCGTCCTGCTGGCGCTGTCGTCGCTGACCGTGATCCCCGAGGCCGACACCTTGCTGGGCCGGGCCGCCATGTTCTCCTTGTCTGACCTGCGGCCGATTGCCCGCTTCACGGCCGACCCCACCGTGCTGGCCGTGCGTGCCGATGCGCCCTGGAAGACCGCGCAGCAGTTCATTGACGATGCCAAAAAACGCCCGGGCGCCATCAACTACGGCTCCTCGGGCAACTACGGCACCATGCATGTGCCGATGGAAATCCTGGCGCAAACGGCCGGCGTAAAACTGACGCACGTGCCGTTCACCGGTGCCGGGCCGGCCGTGGTGGCGCTGCTCGGCGGCCAGATTGATGCGGTCTCTTCGGGACCGGCGACCGTGCTGCAGCAGGTCAAGGCCGGCAAGCTGCGCGTGCTGGCGCATTGGGGCAACAGCGCGCTAAGCACGCTGCCCGAGGTGCCCAGCCTGAAAGACGCCGGCTTCAATGCCGAGTACGCGCAATGGTCGGGGCTGTTCATACCGCAGGCCACGCCGGAGCCGATTGCCCAGCGCCTGCGCGCCGCGGCGAAGGCCGCCGCCCAGGACGCCCGGGTCAAAGAGGTGATTCTGGGTGCGGGCAGCCCGGTGCTGTACCAGGACAGCCCGGACTTCGAGAAGTATGTGCAGGAAGATGCCAAGCGCATGGCGGAAGTCGTCAAGCGCATCGGCAAGGTCGAATAAGCCCACTTTCCACTTTCCACTTCCCACCCAATCCCCGCCCGCCATACCCGGCCCTTGTTTCCCCACTGGAGAAGTCCATGCGTCGTGTTTTCATCCGCTTCCTGGCGCTGGGCCTCGGCCTGGCGTCTGCCCTGGCCACGGCGCCGCTGCTGGCCCAGGCCTACCCCGCCCGGCCGGTCCGCATCGTGGTGCCTTTTGCGGCGGGCGGCCCGGCCGACGTGTATGCGCGCTTCATGGCCCAGCGGCTGCAGGATGCACTCGGACAGTCCTTTGTGGTTGATAACCGGCCCGGCGCCGGCTCGGTGATTGGCACCGATACGGTGGCGAAGTCGGCACCCGACGGCTACACGTTGCTGCTGATGTCCAATGCCCACACCGTCAACGAGTCGCTGATTCCGAACAAGCCGTTTCAGCTCATGCGCGACTTCGTGGCGATTGCGCCGCTCAATTACTCCGACCTCGTGCTGGTGGCCCATCCGGCCTTGCCGGCCTCCACGCTGCAAGCCCTGATCAAGGACGCCCGGGCCCGGCCCGGCAAGCTCAACTACGCATCGTCGGGGCCTGGCACGCCCTATCACATGGCCGGCGAGCTGTTCAAAAGCATGGCGGGCGTCTACCTGGTGCACATTCCCTACCGCGGCAGTTCAGGCGCGCGCACCGACGTGATTGGCGGCCAGGTCGATGTGATGTTTGACGCGGTCACCACCATGTCGGAACAGGTGAAGGCCGGCAAGGTCAAGGCCCTGGCCACCACCGGCAGGCAGCGCTCCGAAGTGCTGCCCGACGTGCCCACCCTGAACGAGGCGGGCGTGCCGGGTTACGAGGCCACCATCTGGCTCGGCCTGATGGCACCCCGCGGAACGCCCAGGGCGGTGGTGGACCAGCTCAACGGCGCAGTCTCCAAAATTGTGGGCCAGCCGGAGATCCGGCAGCTCTGGGGCAAGCAGGGCGCCGTGCCAATGGTGATGACGCCCGAGGCGTTTGACAAATATGCCCGCGACGACATCGCCAAATGGGCGGGTGTGATCAAGAGCGCCAACATCAAGGCGACTGAAAAGGCTAAAAAGACTGTAGGCTGGAGGCTGAAAAAGGCGACGTGGGCCCGATGGACCCGGCCTCCCCCATTGAACTTCAAGGCAAACGAGAACCCATGACAATCCTTCACCTGTTGAGCGGTGGTGCAGCGCAGGGCCTGGTCACGCAACTGGAAGAACGCTTCGAGGCGCAGCACCACGCCAGCATAGACGCGTGCTTCGGCGCGGTCGGGATGATGAGGGACAACCTGCTGGCGGGCGCGCCCTGTGATGTACTGATACTCACCGAAGCGCTGATCACCCAGCTGACCGCCAGCGGCGAGGTCGTACCCGGCAGCGCGCAGACACTGGGAGTGGTGAAGACCGGCGTTGCCGTGAAAAACGGCGAGGACGTACCCGACGTGGACAATGCGGCGGCACTCAAGACCGCACTGCGCGCGGCTCGCGGCATCTACTTTCCCGACCCGGTCAAGGCGACGGCGGGCATTCACGTCATGAACGTCCTCAGGCAGCTGGGACTGGACACCGAGCTGGCCGACCGGCTGCGCGTGTTTCCCAACGGCGCGACCGCCATGCGCGCGATGGCCGACACCAAGGAGCCGGGGCTGCTCGGCTGCACGCAGATCACCGAGATCATTTATACGCCAGGCGTCATGCTGGTGGCGCCCTTGCCCAAGGCGCTCGAGCTGGCCACCACCTATACCGCCGCGCTTTGCGCCAGGGCACGGCAGCCGCAGGCCGCGCGTGACCTGATCAGCCTGCTGGCGAGCCCGGAGGCCGCTTCCGCACGCCAGCTGTGCGGCTTTGAGTGACTTGCCCCGCGTGATTCACCGAGCGCTTTCACTTTCACTTTCACTTTCACTTTCACGATAAGCCGATAAGCCGGCTTGCCCCCTGCACCGCGCGGTGCTGACGCATGGGTCACCGGACTTTTGTGCCGTGAACTCAGCCGCCTGTCATCGAGATCGCATGCGCACTGTGCATTTCAAAGACGTCGGTCATTTTCTCCAACAGTTCCAGCTCGCGATCTGCCGGTGCAACGTCTTTGATGATGGCCGCTTTTGTCTTTTGCCAGGCCGGCAAAAGATCTTGCGCCATTTTGCGGAAACCTTTTAATGTCTCGGGCAAGCGAAACCCGCAGTCTTCGCAAAGGGCTTGCCATGAGTGAGCACCCACCGCATCGAACGTGTCCTCGTCACCGATATACAGTGCAAGGCCCGTGTCGCCGTACGCCCGCACGCACAGCAGGTCGTAAAACGGAGCCAGGCGGAAACCCTTTTCGTCCACCAGCACCGACAGGTTTTTGGCATGCGCGTCGGCATTGCCGATCAGGTAATTGAACATGACCCACTGCTGCAGCTTGAGCAGATCGCTGCCGCGGACCGGTAATGCGCGCAAGGCGGCTACCAGTTTGGGGACGCTCGCCAGGCCACCCTGCCGCTCATATTTCCAGCCCGACCCGTGGCCCAGCAATTGACAACCGTCAAACTGATGCAGGCCAACGATGTTGCCGGCCAGATTCACGCGGTCATAGCGCTCCACGAGGTACACAGGTTCGGGCACACGCAGGAACCAGACGTCATTCACCGGCAACTTCAGGGCCCGCGCCAGCTTCATGCACGCGTATTCATTCAGCGCGCTGGGCTGGTAGCGCTCCTGGCGTGTATCGGGCTTGAGTATGTGGGTGGTGTGCGACGTACCCACACTTTCAGACAGTTGGTTTGTGCGCTTGTCAAAGCGCAGCCCCATCTTTTCCTGCGCACCGGCCAGCGACATGGTGGTCTGCTCGTTGGACACCAGCAGTGGCGTCTGGCCGCGGATGCGTTTACTCAACTCCTCATAGGGCAAGGGACGATATTGCTGAAGCATGGCAGGCTGCGCATCTTCAGGCAGCAAGGACAAAACGCCCGGCAACTCCTTGCCCAATTGACCTAATAGCTCAAACGGCGACGGGTCACGCAAGGCCAAAGCGGCGATGACGTCGTCCAGCGCTGTGCCCTCGGGCAGCAGGTTTTCAAAAAAACTGCGGACCAGCGGCCCTGTAAAGCGAGTGCCAACCAGCGTAAATTGCGGTGCCAGCACATAACCGCCCGGCTGCCGCAGCCACTGCGCGTCGTACTCAAAAAAGTATTCCCCAGCTTCATGGCCAAACCAACCCATGGGCCTGACGTTGGCCCAGACGCGCAGGCGGATCATGAGGCGCTGACTTTTGTATTGATATGGGAATCTCTGGTAGTTCCCTCGACCTGCCAGCCTGTCAGCGTCAGCGTCAGGCCAAGCCCTTGGGTCAGTTGCAATAACTTCGCCAGCGAACAACGGCCAGGGTCGCTTTCAGCGTCGCGAATAAAAGACTCACTCACATTGCACACTGCGGCAGCCTGCTCCCGAGACAAGCCCTGGCGCTTTCGCTCCGCCATAAGTTCTTGCGCCAATTCGGAAAGATTTTGAACCTTAATCTGCATTATTTGACCCTATAAGGTCATTTTACTGTGAATTCTAGTCCTTGTCTAGAATTTTGACCTCTTAGGAACAGTTTCTATTGCTTAGGAGTTTTTGCCAGCATTAGAAACTCCTTACGAGTAAAAAAATTGCTCCTTAGAGAACAAAAATATCCCTTAGCAAGTCAAGCAGAGATATTTTTGATCTTATAAGAACAAGTATTAAAACGTTTTTATTGCTGTAGCGTGTTTGACGGGCTTCGCGAAAAATTGCTCCGAGATGGCCGATGCAACAGGCCGGGTCAATTCACCACTGAACGCTCACTGCTGGAGTGAGGCCAACAGCGCATCGAGTTCGGCCAGCGCGGCGCGGTGGGTGCCTTCAGGAAAGACGCGGCGCTCCATGGGCCGCTTGAGGCGGTTGGCCTTGTTTTCTTCCAGGGTGTGCAGGTCGTCAAGCTGGCGCAGAAACAGCAGGTAGGTGATCTGCTCGATCACCTCCAGCGGTTGGCAATGCCTCCCGACCAGAAGGCATTCCAGATCCGGTCTATTTTTGATTTAAGTTCGCCAGTAAGCATCCGGCAATTAAACCAGCTTTGGGCGAGCCTTAAACCAAGGTCACACCAGCAATGCGTTGACACGCCGCACGTACGCGGCCGGGTCTTCCGGCATGCCGCCCTCGGCCAGCAAGGCCTGGTCGAACAGGATGTGGGCCAGATCGTCAAAGTGTTCACCGGCCTCCAGCTTTTTCACCAGCGGATGCTGCGCGTTGACCTCGAGAATCGGCTTGACCTCCGGCACGGTCTGGCCGGCCTGCTTCAGCATGCGGGCCAGCTGGGTGGACATGTCGCCATCCTGCACCACCAGGCAGGCGGGCGAGTCGACCAGGCGCGTGCTGGCGCGCACATCCTTGGCCTTGTCTTTCAGGGCCTCCTTGAGCTTGTCGAGGATGGGCTTGAAGTGGGTCTGCGCCTCTTCAGCGGCTTTCTTTTCGTCTTCGTCCTGCAGCTTGCCCAGGTCCACCGCCCCCTTGGCCACCGACTGCAGCGGCGTGCCGTCGAATTCGTGCAGGTAGTTCAGCGCCCACTCGTCCACGCGGTCGGCCATCAGCAGGACTTCAATGCCCTTCTTGCGGAAGATCTCAAGTTGCGGGCTGTTCTTCGCGGCGGCCAGGGTGTCGGCCGTGATGTAGTAAATCGCGTCCTGCCCCTCCTTCATGCGGGCCTTGTAGTCGGCAAAGCTCACGCTGACGGTGTCGGTCGTCGAGCTGGCAAAGCGCATCAGCTTGGCCAGGCGCTCGCGGTTGGCAAAATCCTCACCCAGGCCTTCCTTGAGGACGGCGCCAAATTCGGCATAAAACGTCTTGAACTTCTCGGCGTCATTGGTGGCCAGGTCTTCCACCATGGACAGCACGCGCCGGGTGTTGCCCTCGCGAATCGCCTTGACGGCGCGGCTTTCCTGCAACAGCTCGCGCGACACATTCAGGGGCAGATCCGCGGAATCCACCACGCCCTTCACAAACCGCAGGTAGGTCGGCATGAGCGCCTGCGCGTCGTCCATGATGAAGACGCGCCGTACATAGAGCTTCACGCCCGCGGCCTTGTCGCGGTTGAACATGTCCATGGGCGCCTTGGCCGGAATGAACAGCAGCTGGGTGTATTCGGTCCCGCCTTCCACGCGGTTATGGGTGGTGGCCAGCGGCGCCTGGCTGTCGTAGCTGATCTGCCGGTAGAACTCGTCGTACTGCTCCTGCGTGATGTCTTTTTTGGCCCGGCTCCAGAGCGCGGCCGCCTGGTTGACGGTTTCCCAGTCACCCGTGACGATCATCTCGCCGGGCTGGCCGTCTTCCCCTTCTTTCCACTCCTCTTTCTGCATCAGGATGGGCAGCGAGATATGGTCGGAGTATTTGCTGATGATGGCCTTGAGCTTCCAGGCGTTCAGGTAGTCGTGTGCGTCCTCTTTCAGGTGCAGGGTGATGCTGGTGCCCCGTTCGGCGCGTTCCATCTCGCTCACCTCGAACTCACCGGTGCCGTCGCTGCTCCAGCGCACGCCCTGGTTCACCGGCAGGCCCGCACGGCGGCTTTCCACGGTGATCCGGTCGGCCACGATGAAGCCGGAATAAAAACCCACGCCGAACTGCCCGATCAGCTGCGCGTCGTTTTTCTGGTCACCCGACAGCCGGGCCATGAACTCGCGCGTCCCGCTCTTGGCAATCGTGCCGAGGTTGTCAATCGCCTCCCGTTCGGACAGGCCGATGCCGTTGTCGGTAATGGTCAGGGTGTTGGCGGTCTTGTTGTAGCGCAGGCGTACCTGGAGCTCGGAGTCGGATTCATACAGGGCGGCGTCATTGAGCGCCTCAAAGCGCAGCTTGTCGCAGGCGTCGGAAGCATTGGAGATCAGTTCGCGCAAAAAGATGTCGGGATTCGAATACAGCGAATGCGTGACGAGGTTCAAAAGCTGGGCAACTTCGGCCTGGAAAGACAGGGTTTGTTTGTGCATGGTCAGGATTAAATGTAATTATCTTGTTACAGGTTGGATGGCAGAATCTGGGTGATGTGCGCGGAATTGGGGATTATTTACAACTCCTGGCGCCGGCTGTTCTGTCGTAATTTGGCGTAAACCCTGTAATTTCAATGGTTTAGCGTGACAAATTCCCGACATAAGCGGGTTTTAACGGCTCCTCCACTAGTGAATTGTGAAATGTCTAGTTACAGTTCAGTCACATACAGATTCAGTCCTTCTTATTTTCGCCTCATCCATCTGGAGATTCTCATGAAAAAACTTCTCGCACTGCTTGCCCTGGCCCTTGCCAGCGTTGCAACCCTGCCCGTTCAGGCCGCCACCGCCACTGGCCAGTTTGATGTGTCCATCAGCCTCGCCGGCACCTGCAAATACGTCAAAACCTCGGACGTTGCCTTCACTTACACCTCGCTCCAGGCCGGCGCTCAGTCGGAAACCACCGCCGGCGGCTTCACGGTCCAGTGCACGAAAAACCTGGTTTACACCCTGGCCCTGGACTCCACCTCGGTCACCGATGCCGCCGTTGACCTCGCCTACACGCTGGCACTGAGCTCAGGTGGCGGCACTGGCGACGGTTCGGCACAGGCTTACAGCGTGACCGGCTCTATCGCAGCAGGCCAGGCCGGCAAATGTGCCACCGCCGGTGGCGCCTGTACCAACAGCGCTTCGGGCAACAAAACCCGTACCCTGACCATCACCTACTAAGCTGATCTACCAGGTTACTACCTGATATAAACCGCAGGATCGCCCACTCCCGGCGTCAATGCATATGTCCAACAAGCTCATCCTCGGGGTTTCGCTGATGCTGGCGGCCGCAAGCAGCCTTGCGGGGGGCGCCAGTGGACAGTTCGATGTGCAGATCACGCTGAACAATGCCGGCGGCAACAGCTGCACCAGCGCGAGCGATTCAGGTGCGGTCAGTTCTTCGGTCCAGGTGCGGTGCACGACGAACGTGTTTGTCGAGATTGCAGCACGCACGACCACCAGCACTGGCACTAGCACCAACTCCAGCAGATTCATGCCCGGCTATCGGCCGGCCCGCGATGCCCTGCTGCCGGACTACTGCCGCAGCGAGCTGTCCCGCGCCGATCGGGTCGCCGGCCTGACCTGCCGCCTCGATGACCAGCGCCAGTTGGCCGCGGCCGGCGATGAAGGGGACGAGGGCTGGGCTTTTGAGAGCCGGCTCTATGCGGTGAATACCGGTGACACAGCGCTGCAAACGCAGGCGCGCTCCCGCGTTGAAGACGACCATGGCACCCTGACGTCCATACGTCTTGCCAGTGCGGATGGCCGCTCGGGCCCTGTTGAGATGCTGGTATCCTTCTGAGGATGAACGTCCTGCCGCGCCGAAGCCGCCTTCACCTTGTCAGCTACCTCCTCCTGCTAAGTCTCATCGCCCCCTGGGCCCCGGCCGTTGCCGGTGTGTTTTCCGTGACGCCCGTTCGGCTGTACATGACACCCCGTGACCGGGCCATCGCTGTGACGCTCACCAACGAAGCCGATAGCGAAGTCGTGCTGCAGGCCGACATCAATACCTGGAGCCAGAAACCGGACGGGACCGATGAGCTGGTGCTCACCGAAGACCTGATTCTGGCCCCTCCCATCATCAAGCTCGCCCCCAAAGCCAGGCAGGTGGTGCGGCTGGCCTTGCTGAAACCGGCGGATGCAAGCCGGCAGCTGACCTACCGCATGATCATCCGCGAAGTGCCTGAAGCCCTGCCCGCATCGGGCATTCAGGTTCCCATTGCATTGGCCCTGAGCATGCCTGTCTTCATCACGCCACCGGCCGCCAAGCGCCAGATGAACTGCAGCACCGGCCGTGCGGATGCCAAGACCGTCAACCTGCAGTGCAGCAACACCGGCACCGCCTATGCGCAGATCCGCGAGGCCGTGGTCATGCGCAGCGAGCAGGCGCTCGCCCGCTTTGAGGGCGGCAGCTACATCCTGCCTGGCGCCAGCAAAACCATCAGCCTGCGGAGCGACAAAGTCGTCGCCGCTGGCCCGGCGCAACTGGTCGTGACGTTCGACGACGGGCAGAACCTGACGACCAGCATCACGCTGCCCTGATCCAGCACGGTATGACAAGGGGGCGTTGCTGGCTTTCACATGTGCGCGCCTGCCTTGTCCTGGCAAGCCTCTGCACGGGCGCCGCTGCCCAAGTCCAAACCACGCCGCCGTCCAACGTTCCGGCCAATGCCCGGTCAGCCAATGACCGGCTGCTGCCGCTGGAAGTGTTCATCAACAGCACCAAAGGCGGCGTCTGGACCCTGCTCGAGCGCAACGGCATTTTGTATGCGCCGTCAGACGCCTTTGACGAGTGGCGCCTGAACCACCAGCCCAGCGCCCAGGACATCCAGTTTCAGGGACAGCAGTGGTACCCGCTTTCGGCCATCCCGGGGTTTGAAGCACGGCTCAACTTTGCCACCCAGTCGGTCGATCTGGTGTTTTCGCCGGCTGCCTTCAACGCCGTGCGCCTGACACAGGAAGCCGCGCTGCGTCCCCCGCTGTCGCCCACCATTCCCGCCGTCTTTGCCAACTACGACCTGAACTACACCACCAGCCGCAGCCGCGTCACGGGCAGCGATGACTTGCGCGCCAGGGATCTGGGCGCCTTGACGGAGCTCGGGTTTTCGGGGCAATGGGGCCTGGTGACCAGCAGCTACGTTGGCCGCAACCTCGTCAGCCAGGACCCCACCCTGAATGCCTCGTGGCGGCGGCTGGAGACCACCTACACCCGGAATTTCCTGGACAGCAACAGCACGCTGCGACTGGGTGACAGCACCACGCGCACGGGCATCTCGGGCCGCTCCGTTTACTTTGGCGGCTTTCAGTTCGCCAAGAATTTTGCCCTGCAGCCGGGCTTTGTGACCCAGCCCATCCCCACCGTCACCGGGCTGTCTGCCGCGCCCAGCACGGTGGAGCTGTACGTCAACGATGCGCTCCGGCAAACCTCCCGGGTGCCCTCGGGGCCTTTCAGCATTGACAACTTCCCGGCCCTGACGGGCGCCGGTGAAGCCCGGGTCGTGGTGCGCGACATTTTGGGCCGGGAAACCGTCATCACCCAGTCTTTTTTCAGCAATGCCAACCTGCTGGAGGAGAACCTGACGGACTGGAGCTTCGAGCTGGGGGCCATCCGCAACAACCTGGGCACCGACAATGCCAACTACGGCCCGCGCTTCATCGCCGGCCTCTGGCGCAAGGGCCTGAGCAAGAGCCTGACGGTGGAAGGCAACGCCGAGTGGTCCACCTCGCTGAGCCGCGCCGGCGTAGGTGTCAGTTATGCGTTGCCATTCCAGATGCTTGGACAAACCGCGCTGGCGGTCAGCCGCAGCGATACCGGCGGCAACGGCGGCAACTGGCTGGTCGGCGTAGAGCGCAGCGGCCTGCGCCACGGCGTTGCCTTCAGCGCGCAGGGGGCCTCGCGCGGCTACCGGCAGCTCGGTATTGACACCACATCGCCCCGCCTGCAGACCACCGCCAGCTATAGCTACAGCAGTGATCAGTTCGGGGCGTTCAACCTGAGCTATGCCGGCTTTGACAATTACGAGCTGGGCAAGCTCAACACCCTGAGCCTGAGCTACACCATCCGGCTGGGGCAGCGCAGCGCCCTGACGCTGAGCGCCACCCGGCTCAGCGGCGTGTCTTCCGGCAATTCGCTCGGTGCGTTCCTGATCGTGCCGCTGGAAAACCGCATCACCATTGCCTCCGGCGTGACCGCGCGCAGCGGCTCGACCGACAGTTATGTGAATGCCAGCCGGGCCCTCAGTGCCGAAACCGGCTGGGGCTGGCGAACCGCACTGGGCTCGCGCGCCGATGGCGGCTACGCCGAGGGCGGCGCCTACTACCAGGGAACCAAAGGACTGTTCTCGGCCGACGTCAGCGGCGCGAAAAACCAGCAGAACCTGCGCCTGGGCCTGCTCGGCGGCGTCGTGATGGCCGAGGGGCAAGTCTTCGCCACACGCCGCGTGCAGGACAGCTTTGCGATTGTCGAAGTACCGGGCTATGCGAATGTGGGCGTGGGCTTTCAGGGCAGCACGCTGACCCGCACCAACGACAGCGGTGTGGCGTTGCTGCCCCGCCTGCTGCCCTTCCAGCGCAACAGCGTGCGGCTGGATCCGACCGAACTGCCGATCAGCGCCGAATTGGACTCGATTGAACAGGAAGCCGTGCCGGCCCTGCGCAGCGCGGTCAAAATCACCTTCCCGGTTCGATCGGGCCGGGGCGCCTTGATCCGCATTGAATTCGACGACGGCGAACCCGCGCCCGCCGGCGCTGAAATCGAACTGGTAGGCGACAAGAAAGAATTCTTTGTCGCCCGGCGTGGGGAGGCTTTTGTTACCGGCCTGCAGACCACCAACCGCTTGCGCCTGAAATGGAACGGCGCCAGCTGCACCTTCGACGTGGCCTTGCCGCCCGGCAATCTGGAGGACATCACCCGGGTAGGCCCCGTCCGCTGCATCGGCGTCAAACGGTGAAGCGTCCTCCGGACGAACGGATCCGGAAAACTGTGCAAAGGGGGGCGCGCGCCGTGATAATCCACGAACAAAGTTTGCAGTTACCCCGCGCATTGAGGCTTTTGTCACGAGTTGCCCAACCATCTGCCCGCGACGCCTACTGGAAATGGACCAAGTCACCCCTCGCGTAACATAATGTTACCCATCATGGCCATCATGTGTAAAAAGGTTCCCGAAGCAACACCCCGCGATACCGTGCACGGCCGGGTGAGTGCAGCAGTGACTCTGCGCCATGTTCTGCTGGCGGCAGTGACCTGGGCCGGACTCCTGGCCGCGGGCACCGCCCACGCCACGATCAGCTGCAGCGTCTCCGGCAATGGATTCACATCGGTTTACGACCCGGTCTCGACGGTGTCGAACGACAACGTATCAAGTGTCACCATCAACTGCTCACGCGCGTCGGGCGACCCCACCACGAGCACCTATTCGCTGGCGGTCACCAATGGGCTCAACGCCCAGGGACAAAACAACCGTGCCCGCTACCTGACGAACAACTACCTTAAATACGACGTCTACAAGGATGCCTCGTATTCGAGCCGCTGGGGGAGCGGCGGGAGCGCGCCGTTCACCGGAACCCTCAACTTTGGCAGCGGCACATCAGCCTCGTTGACCCTTCCCTACTACAACCGGGTGACCGCCCAGCAGACGGCCGTGGTGGGGGATTACACCGACACCATGACCACGACCCTCACCTATTCGGTGACGTCAGGGGTCAATGCGACAGCCACGCCAGCCACCATGCCGGTGATCATCACCACCAATCCGCAGTGCCAGTTCAGCACACCGCCTGGCACCATGAGCTTCAGCTATACCTCGTTCCAGTCGACGGCCGCGACAGGCAGCTCGCAATTCGCCACGCGCTGCACCAGCGGACTGCCATACACCATGAGCCTGGGCTCCACCAGCGGCACGCTGTTGGGCCTGGCCTACAGCCTGTCGCTGAGCGCCGCCAGCGGCACAGGCACCGGCGCCGCCCAGACCTACCTGGTCAATGGCAACATTGCTGCCAACCAGGCGGGCATCTGCGCCACATCGGCCTGCTCCGCCTCCGCCCCCCAGACCATCACCATCAGCTACTGAGTCGCTGCGTCGACCACGGGTTGACGACGGGTTGACGACGGGTTGACGCGGCAACGATGCCACGCCGCTGCCATCCATCGAACACCGGCGGGCTCGTTACACGCTCCGCCTCCCAGCCCGGTCACGCGCCAGTCGGCTCTCGCGCGCCACTGCGAAGGCTGACTCATGGCCTGAGTCGGGGATGCCGATAAGGATGTCGTCAACGCTCACCGCCGATTGAAGGCCCCTGCGGCTGAAAATCTCTACGCGCCAAGCCAAAGGCCGTCAGACGCTATTATCTTCATAGCATTCAATTCAACACCGATATGGGTCAATGCCATTTTTCACCCGAAAAATGCGCCACGCAAGCCCGCCACGGGAACCGGCTCCCAGAAAGGTTTCGTCAGCCTTGGGCTCCCAATAAAGTGATAAATTTGACGAGAAAAATCGAATTCACGGCCATCGCACGCGCAAAAACTCCACATTTCACATAATTTGGTGAAAAATCACACAAACCAGAAAACTGATAACTTAAATTAGTTATTGCGCGAATTTATCAATTTAATTAAAATTCAGGCAATCGTTGATAGTTTCAGGGAGTCAGTGCCATGCGAACCTTCACAGCCGCCTTTGCCGTTTTGACCCTCCAGCTTCTGCTGGCCATGTTCAGCCCCGCCCACGCGCAAAGCAGTTCCGGCACCAGTTCAGGCACGTTTGGCGTCACGATTGTGTTGCGCACCTTCAGCGAAGTGGCCACCGCAGACCATCGCTGCACCCACCGCGGGCAGCCAGAAGGACAGGCCGGCACGCTGCGCATCAGCTGCCCGGCCACCGTGGATGTGCAGGCCATTGCCAGCGCCTCTACCCGCAAAACAGGTCAACAACCCCACATGAATGCCGTGGCCGATCAGGCTAATCAGGCCGATCGCACGCAGCTTGCAGTCGTTGCCGGCCAGCCCATGAGTTACCCGAACCCGGTTGAACTGACGATTTCCTGGTAACGCACGGCAAGAAAAGCGGCGCATGCTCCCCTCCGGAGTGCATTGACCGCGCAACCGATATCAAATCCTGGCTGCGGCCACGCCTGCTGCCCCTCCCCCGCTACCCCCAAAATTACCCCGGTTACCCCTGCTGCGCCGTCTGCTCCATGCAGTAGGCAAAGAGGGCATCCAGTTCCCCGGATTTGTCAAACACGGCATCCGCACCAAGCGCGGCGGCCCGCCTGCGGATCTCGGGCGTGGCATAGTTGGTCAGCATGACCACCTTCTGGAAAGCCTCGCGGTTGCGGCAGCCCTCCAGTACACCGAGACCGCTGCCCTCCTTCAAAAACAGGTCGACGATAGCCAGATGCCACTCGCCGTTGTGCAAGGTGAGCCAGCGGTGGGCATCCGCCTCGGTGGCACCAAAACCGGTGACCTTGACCGCGCAGATTTCCTCCAGCGTCTCGATCAGGTTCTCGAGGACGGTCTCGTTGTCTTCCGCCAGATAGGTAATGAGTGCCATGGTAAGAGCGCAGGTGGGTGTGGGTAGACGGGGGTGATTTGATGACGTGGCCGGGCTGCTGCGCGTTTGGGACCTGTGAGACATGGCCAAGCCCTTAAAGACACTTTAGGCCGCGTCAAGGAAAAGGTTGCCAGCCGTTGGCGTACATCGCCGTAGGACAGAGTGGCCCCTGCGCTGGCAAGATGCGGCTGGCAAGGACGGTGGTGCTCCTGCAGCGTTACCGACCGCTGCAGATCACCACGGCAAAGGCTAAAAAGACTCGTGCGCCGCCAGATAGCGCCACTGGCCTACCGGCAAATGGCCGAGGTTGACCCGACCGATACGCACGCGCTTCAGACCGGTCACAAAGAGCCCCACTTGTTCGCACATGCGGCGAATCTGGCGCTTTTTGCCTTCCTTGAGCACAAAACGCAGCTGCTCGGGGTTTTGCCAGTCCACCTGCGCCGTGCGCAAGGCCTGCCCGTCGAGGCTCAGGCCATGGCGCAGCAAGGCCAGCTTTTCACGCGGAAACACCGCCTGCACATTGCTCGTTTCAGCGCCGTAGCTGACCCGCACCAGGTACTCTTTTTCTATCTCCGAGTTCTCCCCGATGAGCTGGCGCGCCACGCGCCCGTCCTGTGTCAGCACCAGCAAGCCGATGGAGTCAATATCCAGGCGCCCGGCCGGCGCCAGGCCACGCAACTGCTCGGGCCCCCAGCGCATGCGGCTGTTGCACTCGCGCCAGCGGTTTTGCGGCTGTACCAGCACCACCGCGGGCTCATGGCCGTCTTCAGCCTGGCCGCTGACATAGCCAACGGGCTTGTTGATCAGGATGGTGACCTGCTGGCGCTGCTGCTGCTCGGCCTGGCGATCCACTTCGATGCGTGCATCAGGGGCGACAGGCTGGCCCATCACGGCGGGCGCGCCATTCACCAGCACCCAGCCGCGGGCAATCCAGTCGTCCGCCTCGCGGCGTGAGCACAGGCCCAACTCGGCCATGCGTTTGTTCAGCCGCACGGTGGACGACGCGGGGGCGGTGGAGGCGGAGGCGGAGACAGTAGAGGCCGGGGTGCTGGCCTTCGGGATACGCACGGCCGTGCCGCCTGGTTTGGGCCCCGGTCCGGGTTTGGATGGATCTTGCATTTGCTATTTATTTTATAGCTTGCCGGGCTCTTGCATAAAGGGCCGCATTTACTTCTTGTCGGGGACGATACTCGAGCGCAAGGCGGGAAGATCCAGCACGCGCAGGCCGCCGTATTCGACACGGATGAAGCCTTGCGCCTGCAAGGCGGTCAGCGCTTCGTTGACGCGCTGGCGTGACAGGCCGACCAGGTAGGCCAGCTCTTGCTGTGTGATCCGCAGAATTTCGCCCACGCCCGGGTACAGCACCGGATTGAACAGCGCGGCCAGGCTGCGCGCCACGCGCACGTCCGGGTTGTTCATGCGGTCAATTTCACGCGCGGCGATGAACTGGCCCAGCCGTTCGTTGAGCTGGTTCATCACAAACCGGTTAAAGCCGATGGAATGGTCAAGCAGCCCGTGAAAGGTATCGACCGGCAGGCCTGCCACCACGCTTTTACGCAGCGCCTGGATGTTGTAGCGGTAGGGCTCGCGCTTGAGCGTCGTGCCCTCGCCAAACCAGCCGCCTGGCGGCAACCCGGCGAAGGTCATGGTCTGGCCCTGGGCGTTGTCGCTGCTCATCTTGAGCAGGCCCTCGACCACGCCGAACCAGTAGGTCACCGGCTTGCCTATGCGGCAGACATAGTCACCCGGATACGCCTCGCCCACCCGAAGCTCGGCCACGGCACGCTCGCGCTCGGCAGGCAGCAACAGGCGCAGCCAGGGAATGCTTTGCAGTTCGTCCGGGGTGGGCGTCCTGCGGCGCTGGTGCAGGGTCAGGTCAGTGGACATGGTTCGCAAGAAGTACCGGATCGGGCGAGGGATAGTCCGGGGGCTCCGGGGACACCCCAGTAGGACTTACCCGGAAATTGTCGTCGCAATGACACCATGACGTCAAATGCGGTCCTACTATTCGCATACATCAGCTGCTTTCCCGATGGAAAGGCTGTACCAAAAGAAAGAGACAAGGAACCGGAATGCAGACCACGTTCCCACGATTGCTGCTCCAACATGCCGCCGAGCGCCCCGGCGCCGCGGCCATGCGCGAGAAAGAATATGGCATCTGGCAAGCGCACAGCTGGGCCGGCATGGCCGGGCTGGTGGAACACATTGCATGCGGCCTGCACGAGGCCGGCCTGGCGCGTGGCGAACACATGGCCGTGATCGGCGCCAACCGGCCGCGCCTGTATGCCACCATGCTGGCCGCGCAGTCACTGGGGGCGATTCCCATTCCGCTGTACCAGGATGCCGTGGGCGCCGAATGCGTCTTCCCCATCACCAACGCGGATGTCCGGTTCGCCATGGTGGAAGACCAGGAGCAGGTCGACAAGCTGCTGGAAATCCGTGACCGCTGCCCGGATCTGGCCCACATCATTTTTGACGACCCGCGCGGCCTGCGCAATTACGAAGAGCCCGGCCTGGTGTCGCTGGACCAGCTGATCGAGTCCGGCAAGGCCTTCGCCGCCCGCCAGCCCGCCTGGTTCAGGGCGGAAGTGGACAAAGGACGTCCGGACGATGTGGCCGCCATGTTTTTCACCTCGGGCACCACCGGCAACCCCAAAGGCGTGGTGCACACGCACACAACCTTGCTGGACCGCGCGCAGGCCGGCGCGGAATTTGACAAGCTCACCTTCCGCGAGGAGGTGCTGGCCTACCTGCCGCCGGCGTGGATTGGCCAGAACATCTTCAGCTATGCGCAGTGGCTGGCCTGCGGCTATGTGGTGAACTGCCCCGAAAGCGCCAGTACGGTGATGATTGACCTCAAGGAGGTCGGACCGACCTATTACTTTGCCCCTCCGCGGGTGTTTGAAGGCATGCTCACCACGGTCATGATCCGCATGGAGGACGCCGGGCGCCTCAAGCGCGGCATGTTCAATTACTTCATGGGGGTGGCGCGGCAAGTGGGCCCCGCCCTCATGGACGGCAAGCCGGTCAATTTCATCCAGACCCTGCTTTACGGCCTGGGCAACCTGATGGTCTACGGGCCCCTGCGCAACAACCTGGGCTTTTCGCGCGTGCGGGTGGCCTACACCGCCGGCGAAGCCATTGGCCCGGACCTCTTCACTTTTTACCGCTCCATTGGCATCAACCTCAAGCAGCTCTATGGCTCCACGGAAACCGCCGTGTTCGTCTGCCTGCAGCCCGACAACGAAGCGCGGGCCGACACGGTCGGTGTGCCGATCCAGGGCGTGCAAATCCGGGTGGCCGACAACGGCGAGGTCCTGGTCAAGTCGGCCGGCCTGCTCAAGGAATACTACAAAAATCCGGCGGCCACGGCCGAGGTGCTGACGGCCGATGGCTGGTACCACACCAGCGACGCCGGATTTCTGGATGCCAGCGGTCATCTCAAGATCATTGACCGGGTTAAGGACGTCGGCCGCATCAAGGGAGGCGCCAGTGACGGCGCCCTGTTCGCACCCAAATACGTGGAGAACAAGCTCAAGTTCTTCCCGCACATCAAGGAAGTCGTGGCCTATGGCGACGGCCGTGAAAAGGTCTGCGTGATGATCAACATCGACTTCGAGGCGGTAGGCAACTGGGCCGAGCGGCGCAACCTGCCTTATGCGGGCTACACCGACCTGGCGCAAAAACCGGAGGTCTACCAGCTCATCAAGGAGTGCGTCGAGAAGGTCAATGCCGACCTCAGCGCCGATGCGCTGCTGGCCGGCTCGCAGATCAGCCGCTTCCTCGTGCTGCACAAGGAACTCGATGCCGACGACGGCGAGTTGACACGGACCAACAAGGTGCGCCGCGGCTTCATCGCCGAGAAATACCAGCCGCTGGTGGAGGCCCTGTACGGCGGGAAAACCGAGCAGTTCATTGAAACCGTGGTGAAGTTTGAAGACGGGCGCAGCGGCAGCGTGAGCGCGACCCTGAACATTTCGGACACGAAAACATTTGCACCTGTGAAGGCTGTAGCATGAGCACCATTTCCTTGCGGACCGAGCCCGCTGAAGCCATAGCACCGGCCACCGCAGCGCGGCTGGTCGAGCAGACCAGCGCCAACCAGCCGATAGGCACGGCCAAGAAAATCGGCGAGGTCATCCTGGACGTGCAGAACATCTCCCTGAGCTTCGGCGGCGTCAAGGCGCTGTCCGACATCTCCTTCAATGTCAAAGAACACGAGATTCGCGCCATCATCGGCCCCAATGGTGCCGGAAAAAGTTCGATGCTCAACTGCATCAACGGTGTCTACTCACCGCAGCAAGGCTCCATCACCTTTCGCGGCCAGACCTTCAAGCACATGAACAGCCACCAGGTCGCAGTGATGGGCGTGGCCCGCACCTTCCAGAACCTGGCGCTGTTCAAGGGCATGAGCGTGCTCGACAACATCATGTCGGGCCGCAACCTCAAGATCAAAAGCAACCTGCTGCTGCAGGCGCTGCGGATTGGCCCGGCCGAGAAAGAAGAAATCATGCACCGCGAGGCGGTCGAGAAAATCATCGACTTTCTCGAGATCCAGGCCTTTCGCAAAACACCGGTCGGCCAGCTGCCCTACGGACTGCAAAAACGCGTCGACCTGGGTCGGGCGCTGGCCATGGAGCCGCAGGTCCTGCTGCTTGACGAGCCCATGGCCGGCATGAACGTCGAGGAAAAACAGGACATGTGCCGTTTTGTACTCGACGTGAACGATGAGTTTGGAACCACCGTCGTGCTGATCGAGCACGACATGGGCGTGGTGATGGACATTTCAGACCGCGTGGTGGTGCTGGACTACGGCAAAAAAATCGGCGACGGCACACCCGACGAAGTGCGTAACAACCCTGAAGTGATTCGGGCTTACCTTGGAACGGAGCAGTGATCATGAATGGCTATACAGCACTCGTTCTACGGACAGCAAATGTCTTTTCCAGCGGCCGCAGCGGAACCGGCTTCGCCGGGCCGCAAGCGGCGTCCCCTGCAAGGGGAGAGGCCGCTACACGCAGTGAGCCGGCAACAGGGGTGAGTAAATAATATGGCTTTCTTTCTGGAAACACTCTTTGGCGGCCTGATGGCCGGCATGCTCTATTCGCTGGTGGCGCTGGGCTTTGTGCTGATCTTCAAGGCCTCGGGAGTCTTCAACTTCGCGCAGGGCGCCATGGTGCTGTTCGCCGCCCTGGCCATGGCCAGATTCTCCGCATGGATCCCGCAATGGACGGGCATCGACAGCCTCATCTTCGCCAACGTGGCCGCCTTCGTGATTGCCGGCATCATCATGTTTGCGGTAGCCTGGCTGATCGAGCGGCTGGTGCTGCGCCACCTGGTCAACCAGGAAGGCGCAACGCTGCTGATGGCCACGCTCGGCATCGCCTACTTCATGGAAGGCCTGGGCCAGACCCTGTTTGGCAGCAACATCTACAAGATCGACATCGGCATGCCCAAGGAGCCGATTTTTGTCGCCGACGGCATGTTTCCGGGCGGCATCCTGATCAACAAGGAAGACCTGATTGCCGCTGCGATTGCCGCGGCACTGGTCGCCTTGCTGAGTATCTTTTTCCAGAAAACATCGACAGGCCGCGCCCTGCGCGCGGTGGCCGACGACCACCAGGCCGCGCAGTCCATCGGCATTCCGCTGAACCGCATCTGGGTCATCGTCTGGTGCGTCGCGGGTGTGGTGGCCCTGGTGGCCGGGATGATCTGGGGCAGCAAGCTGGGTGTCCAGTTCTCGCTCACCACCGTGGCGCTGCGCGCCTTGCCGGTGGTGATTCTCGGCGGCCTGACCTCGGTGCCTGGGGCCATCATCGGCGGGCTGATCATCGGTGTCGGTGAAAAGCTGTCCGAGGTGTACCTCGGCCCCTATGTTGGCGGCGGCATCGAGATCTGGTTTGCCTATGTGCTGGCGCTCGGATTCCTGCTGTTCAGGCCGCAGGGATTGTTCGGCGAAAAAATCATTGACCGCGTATAGACATGAAGCCCCCACGCTTGTCACTTCGTGTACTGCGCGAGGCCTTGCAGGCCGCGGCTCGCGAGACGCTTCGCCTCTGTCGCCCGTCCAAGCCTGCACGGGCAGGCTTTGAGCCGCGGGCTCCAGCCCCGGGGGGGGCGCTGCGCCTGCGGCCCGGCAAAGCCGGTTCCGCGGCCCCTGCTGCACGGGGCAAAACCCGACGCGGAACTTCTTTCATTGCGATCTAACAGCGGCTCATCCTTATGCTCTACAGAGAAAACGGCCAATTCAAGACAACCTACCGGGCGGACCAGCAGATCTTTCCCATCCTGCAGGACCGCGTGGTGGTGGGCCTGTTCCTGATTTTCGCCTTCGCAGCGGTGCCCATGCTGGCCAGCGACTATCTCTTTCGCGCCATCCTCATCCCTTTCCTGATCATTGCGCTGGCCGCACTCGGCGTGAACATCCTGGTGGGGTATTGCGGGCAAATCTCACTGGGCTCCGGCGCCTTCATGGCGGTGGGCGCGTATGGCGCCTATAACTTCTTTGTGCGCATTCCCGGCATGCCGCTCATCCCGGCGGTGATTCTGGGCGGGCTGTGCGCCACGGTATTCGGCATCCTGTTCGGGCTGCCCAGCCTGCGGGTCAAGGGCCTGTACCTGGCGGTGGCGACGCTGGCCGCACAGTTCTTCGCGGACTGGATGTTCCTGCGCATCAAGTGGTTTACCAACGACTCCCCATCGGGGTCGGTGTCCGTCTCCAACCTGCAGGTGTTTGGCCTGCCGATTGAAAGCGCCCACAGCAAGTACTGGCTGTGCCTGTCGATCCTGGTGGTGATGGCGTTCCTGGCCAAGAACCTGGTGCGCGGCGCCATCGGGCGCGAGTGGATGGCGATCCGCGACATGGACGTGGCAGCGGCCGTCATCGGCATCCGTCCGATGTACGCCAAGCTCAGTGCCTTTGCGGTGAGCTCCTTCATCATCGGCATGGCCGGCGCACTGTGGGGCTTCGTCTACCTGGGCGCCTGGGAGCCTGCCGCATTTTCGGTAGACCAGTCCTTCCGGCTTTTGTTCATGGTGATCATCGGCGGCATGGGCTCCATCCTGGGCGGCTTTCTGGGTGCGGCCTTCATCACCGTCCTGCCGATCGCGCTGAACCAGTTCCTGCCGGTGCTGGCACAGCTGTTTGGATTTGAGATTTCTACCGCGGGCGTCTCCCATGCCGAGCTGATGATTTTTGGCGGTCTGATCGTCTGGTTCCTGATCGTGGAGCCGCATGGCCTGGCCAAGCTCTGGGCCATTGGCAAACAGAAGCTGCGGCTCTGGCCGTTTCCCCACTAGGACCAGGGTTGATTGGGGGCTGTCCATGAAACGAGCGCATTTTTTTGGTAATTGATCACTTGTCGGGATATCGGTTTTCGGGTTTTCGGGTTTTCGGGTTTTCGGGTTTTCGGGTGCTTTGCTTTTAATTATTAGGAGACAACAATGAAGGTTCGCAATTTGATTCTCGCCGTTGCGGCAGTGGCTGCCGGCGCATCGTCCCTGGTGTCCACCGGCGCGCTGGCCCAGGCCAAGGAGCAGTTCATTCCGGTGCTGTCGTACCGGACCGGACCTTACGCGCCCAACGGCGCGCCGTGGGCCAATGGCTATGTGGACTACCTCAAGCTGGTCAATGCCCGCGGCGGCCTCAATGGCGTCAAGCTCTCGTTTGAAGAGTGCGAAACCGGCTATGACACGGCGCGCAGCGTGGAATGCTATGAGCGCCTGAAAGGCAAAAACGGTGGCGCCGCGCTGGTGCAGCCGCTGTCCACGGGGGCCACCTTCGCCATCACCGAGAAGGCGCCTGCCGACAAAATTTCCGTCGTCACGGTGGGCTACGGGCGCAGTGAAAGCGCGGACGGCTCCGTCTTCAAATGGAATTTCCCGATCGCGGGCACCTACTGGGTGGCCTCGGACGCCATCCTGCAGGCCATCGGTAAAAAAGAGGGTGGCCTTGAAAAACTCAAAGGCAAGAAAATCGCGCTGGTCTACCACGACAGCCCCTATGGCAAGGAGCCAATTGCCCTGCTGCAGGAGCGCAGCAAACAACTCGGTTTTGAGCTGCAGCTACTCCCCGTCACCGCACCCGGCGTGGAACAAAAAGCCACCTGGCTGCAAATCCGGCAGGCCCGTCCCGACTACACCTTGCTGTGGGGCTGGGGCGTGATGAACTCCACCGCCATCAAGGAAGCGCAAGCGACCGGTTATGCGCGCGAGAAGATGTACGGCGTGTGGTGGGCCGGCGCCGAGCCTGACGTGAAAGACGTGGCCGACGGTGCCAAGGGCTACAACGCCGTGACCTTGCAGCACGGCGCCGAGCCGCAGTCCAAACTCGTCAAGGACGTGTTGGCCCTGGTGCACGACAAGGGCCAGGGCACAGGGCCCAAGGACGAAGTGGGGCAGGTGCTCTACGTACGTGGCGCCATGAGCGCCATGCTGGGCGTGGAGGGCATACGCGCCGCCCAGGACCGCTTCGGCAAGGGCAAGGTCATGACAGGCGAGCAGGTCCGCTGGGGTCTGGAAAACCTCAACCTGACGCAGGCCAAACTGGACGCCCTGGGCTTTGCCGGCGTGATGCGCCCGATCAGCACCTCGTGCACCGACCACATGGGCGCAGCCTGGGCCCGCATCCACACCTGGGACGGCAAGCAGTGGAAATTCACCTCCGACTGGCTGCAGGCCGATGAGCAGATCATCAAGCCGCTGATCAAGTCCACCGCCGCCAAGTACGCCGCCGAGAAAAAGCTGACGCCGCGCACTCCGGCTGACTGCCAGTCCTGACAGCACCCTCCCCAGCCCCTGCCCGCCGGGCGGGAGGGGCGCGGCTCCGACGAGCCGCCAACTGAAAGAACAGCCCTCTGTTCTTTCAGTTGGCACTTGGAAAAAACAGCATGGAAAAACCAGACATAGTTCTCAACGTCAATGGCATCGAGGTCATTTACAACCACGTGATCCTCGTGCTCAAGGGCGTTTCGCTTCAGGTACCCGAGGGTCGCATCGTCGCCATTCTGGGCGGCAATGGCGCGGGCAAGACCACGACCCTGCGCGCGATTTCCAACCTCCTCAAAGGGGAACGGGGAGAGGTCACCAAGGGCTCGATCGAGCTGCGCGGCGAGCGCATTGAAAACCTCTCGACCTCCGACCTGGTGCAACGCGGCGTGGTGCAGGTCATGGAAGGCCGGCATTGCTTCGCCCACCTGACCATCGAAGAAAACCTGCTGACCGGCGGCTACACCCGCAAGAGCAAGGCCGAAATGGCGGCCAACCTGGAAAAGGTCTACAACTACTTTCCGCGCCTGAAAACGCGGCGTACATCGCAGGCCGCTTACACCTCCGGCGGCGAGCAGCAGATGTGTGCGATTGGCCGGGCATTGATGGCCAGCCCCTCCGTGGTGCTGCTGGACGAGCCGTCGATGGGGCTGGCGCCGCAGATTGTGGAAGAGGTGTTCAACATCGTCAAAGACCTCAACCAGAAAGAAAAAGTCACCTTCCTGCTGGCTGAGCAAAACACCAACATGGCGCTGAAGTACGCCGACTACGGCTACATCATGGAAAGCGGCCGCGTCGTCATGGACGGGCTCGCGGCCGACCTGGCCAACAACGAGGACGTCAAGGAGTTTTACCTGGGCGTTGGCGGCGGTGAACGCAAAAGCTTCAAGGACGTCAAGAGCTACAAGCGCCGCAAGCGGTGGCTTGCATAGGGCCCCCACGCTCCGCCGCTCCGCGGGTCGCTTCCCCCCGAGGGGGCGCTGCGCCTGCGGCCCGGCAAAGCCGGTTCCGCGGCCCCTGCTGGCTTCAAACTCATCGCCCCATGCTCCGCCACTGCAATCTGATCGCACCGAGGTATCGACAAGATTTGGAAGATCTCAAATGACAACACATTACGACGCACTGGAAGTGCAAAGCCCTTCGCAACGCGAAGCCGCCCTGATGGCCGCGCTGCCGCAGCAGATCGCGCATGCGCAGTTCCATGCGCCGGCCTTTGCCGGCATTTTGCGGGGGGTCAATGCCAGCACCGTCACCTCCCGCGCCGCGCTGGCGCGCCTGCCGGTGACCCGCAAACACGAGTTGCTGGCGCTGCAGCAGGCCGAACGCCGGGCGACCGGCAGCGGGGACCCCTTTGGCGGCTTCAGTGCGCTGCGCTATGGCCCCCACATGCCGCACGCGTTTGCCAGCCCTGGCACGATTTACGAACCCGAAGGTACGCGCAAAGACTACTGGCGCCTGGCACGCGCCCTGTTTGCCGCCGGGTTTCGCCCCGGCGAGCTGATTCATAACTGCTTCAGCTACCACTTTGTACCGGCAGGCTCCATGATGGAAACCGGCGCCCATGCCCTGGGCTGCACGGTGTTTCCGGGCGGCACCGGGCAAACCGAGCAGCAGGTGCAGGCCATGGCCGAATTAAAGCCGGCAGGGTATATCGGCACGCCGAGTTTTTTGAGAATCATTGTCGACAAGGCTGCCGAGATGGGTGTGGCCCTGCCCACCGTCACCAAGGCCCTGGTTTCGGCGGAGGCCTTTCCGCCCAGCTTGCGCGACTGGCTGGCCGCGCGCGGCATTGCCGGCTACCAGTGCTATGCGTCGGCGGACCTGGGCCTGATTGCCTACGAAACCGAAGCGCGTGAAGGCCTGGTGCTGGATGAAGGCGTGATTGTGGAAATCGTCCGTCCCGGCACGGGTGACCCGGTGGCCGAAGGTGAAGTGGGCGAACTCGTGGTGACCACACTGAACCCTGACTACCCCCTGATCCGCTTCGGCACCGGCGACCTGTCGGCCGTGTTGCCGGGCACCTGCCCGACCGGGCGCACCAACACCCGCATCAAGGGCTGGATGGGCCGGGCGGACCAGACCGTCAAGGTGCGCGGCATGTTTGTGCACCCGGGCCAGATAGCCGACATTACCCGGCGTTTTCCCGAGGTGCGCAAGGCCCGGCTGGTGGTCAACGGCGAGATGGCCAATGACAGCATGACCCTTCAGGTCGAAATCGCAGGGGGCGCCGCAGCGCAGGCGGGGCTGGACCAGCGCATCGGCGAGGCCATACGCGATGTCACCAAGCTGCGCGGCACGGTGCAGCTGGTGCCCCCTGGAAGCCTTCCGAACGATGGCAAGGTGATTGAGGACGCCCGCAGCTATCAATGAAGAAAGGGTATGCATGCCCGAGGGGTAGGTCGTCACTCTTTTCGCGCGGAAGTACGCCCGTCTAGAGGATTTTGCTTACGTAGTTCCCGCCGTCAATTGACGGCGGGCCAACCGTACACTCAAGGACTTATTTTCAAGGAGACACGCATGAAACGCCTGTTAGTCTTGGCCGTCGCCGCGACAGCCCTCTTCGCCAACGCCCAAACCTTCCCGGGCTCCAAGCCCATCAGCTTCGTGGTTCCTTTTGCAGCAGGCGGCCCCACCGACCGGGTGGCGCGCGACCTGGCCGAAGCCATGCGCAAATCCATGGGCGGCGGCGCCAATTTTGTGGTGGAAAACGTCAACGGCGCCGGCGGCACAATTGGCGCCACCAAGGTTGCCAAAGCCGCACCCGACGGCCACACACTGCTGCTGCACCACATCGGCATGGCTGCGGCACCGGGCCTGTACCGCAAGCTGCAGTACAAGCCACTCGAAGACTTCGAATACCTGGGTATGGTCAACGAAGTGCCAATGACGCTGATTGGCAAACCCCAGCTGGCGGCCAACAACTACCGCGACTTTGAAAACTACATTCGCGCCAACGCCGGCAAGCTCAATATTGCCCATGCCGGCCTGGGTTCAGCCTCTCATCTGTGCGGCCTGATGTGGCAATCGGCCATCAAGGCCAGCGAGGCCATGACGACGATTCCATTTGGTGGCACCGCGCCTGCCATGAACGCGCTGGTGGGTGGCCAGGTCGACCTGATGTGCGATCAGACCACCAACACCACGGGGCAGATCGAGGCCGGCCGCGTCAAGGCGTTTGCCGTGACGACCGCCAAGCCGCTGTCCGGCAACAAGGTGCTCAAGGACTACCCGACGCTGCAGGAAATGGGCTTGAAGGGCTTCGAGCTGACGATCTGGCATGGCCTGTATGCGCCCAAGGGCACACCTCCAGCCGTGCTGGCCCAGCTCAACACCGCGCTCAAGCTGGCGCTGAAGGACCCTGACTTCATCAAGAAGCAGGAAGGCCTGGGCGCCATCGTCGTCGCCGACAAGCGCGTCGAGCCGGCGGCCCACAAGGCTTTCGTGGCGGACCAGATCGCCAAAATCAAGCCGGTGATCGAAGCCGCCGGAAAGTTTGCCGACTGAGCACGCAGGCATCGCCCTGATTGCCAAGCCGCCGGGTCGACTCCGGCGGCTTTTTTCATGCCCGGATCATGCCCGGATTTACCCTCTTGAAGCAACGGTGCGGGCACGGTATCTTTGCTGGCTGCAGCGTGCACCCATCCACCGGAGACCGTCTTGAATCTTTCCTTTAAACAAAACCGGCGCCTTGCCCTCGTTAATTGCGCGCTATCTGCTATTGTTTTTATAGCGCCTACCGTGTGGGCCCAAAGCACATGGCCGACCAAGCCCGTCAAGATCGTGGTGCCCTTTGCGCCCGGCGGCACCACGGACATTCTGGCCCGCGCAATGGCGCCTGAACTGTCCAAAGCCTTCGGCCAGCAGTTTGTGGTCGAGAACCGTGCCGGGGCCGGTGGCAACATCGGCGCCGATGCGGTGGCCAAGTCGGCGCCCGACGGCTACACCCTGCTGATGGGAACGGTCGGAACGCACGGCATCAACAAATCACTCTACAGCAAGATGGCTTTCGACCCGCAAAAGGACTTTGCACCCATCACGCTGGTCGCGGGCGTGCCGAACGTGATGATCGTCAACGCTGAAAAAGCGCGGGCTGCCGGCATCAGCAATGTTGCCGACTTCATCCGGGTCGCCAAGTCGAAACCGGGCCAGTTCAACATGGCCTCCAGCGGCAACGGCACGTCCATCCATCTGGCCGGCGAGCTGTTCAAAACCATGAGCGGCACCTACATGACCCACTTCCCTTACACCGGCTCGGGCCCGGCGCTGCTGGCCATGGTGGGTGGCGACATGGATGTGATGTTCGACAACCTGCCGTCCTCCATGCAGCTCATCAAATCAGGAAAGCTCAAGGCGCTGGCCGTCACCAGTTCACAGCGCTCCGCGGCCCTGCCCGATGTGCCGACGGTGGAACAGGCGGGCGGGCCCGCGCTGAAGGGTTATGACGCGAGTTCGTGGTTTGGTTTGCTGGCGCCGGCGGGTACGCCGCCCGACGTTGTCAACCGCATCCAGCAGGAAGTGGCCAAGTCGCTGAACACGCCGGCCATCAAGGAAAAACTGCTTGCACAAGGTGCGATTCCGGGCGGCAACACGCCGCAACAGTTCACGGCCTTCATCGACGCGGAGCACAAGAAGTGGGCCCAGGTGGTGAAGGCTTCCGGTGCGAAAATCGACTGAGTTCCGAACCGGGTTTCGCTGAGCTTCGTGTAGCGCTGGCGCTGCAGCACTGCCTGCACGTCCAGCGCGCAAAAAAGCCCCGTCACCGGGGCTTTTTGGCGGGAGGAACCGGCGCAGGGCCGCAGCCTTTATCGCAACCTTTTCCGCAGTCTTTACACGCCCCAGACCACTTCGTGGCCGGCCTTGTGGTTGCGCTCGAGCATGTCGATGAAAGGCAGGGCGCGCTGATGCAGGCCCAGCCCATCGCCCGGCACGGTACCGACCTGTTCATCGCCTGCATATTCCAGCGCAATGGCCGCCTTGAGCGCCTCAATCGCCGCGGGCATCTCCTCTGGCAGGATGATGCCCTTGGGCCCGGCGTCCTTGCCGATGATTTCAAGAACCCGGCGGCCATTGGGCTCCAGCATGATCACGTTGCCGGCATCTTTGGATTTGAATTTGTACAGCATGAAAGACTCCTCTGATAAACAGCACCTTCATTATGAGCAGCTTTTTGACCCCTGTCTGCAGCGAGGGTTCACCTCTTTTTGCTCATTTTTGAAATCGCCTTTCGGCCCTGCTCTGCGCACCGCTTCCGGCTCCAGCAAACCCCTGAGCTACATCCGGGCGCACGGTAAAGCAAAATAGTAAGCATGTTCAATATCGCCACCGTTCAAAAACCCGCGGATCAGGCCCTTCGCCAGGATGGCCTGAGCCTGCTCCACCCGGCCGGCCTCACCACCAGCCTGCACCTCGACAGCCCCGCATGGAGGCAGGGCTGGCACCAGCTGACCGACTCCTGGAACCGCTTGCCGCCCGACGCCCACCTCAAGGACGGCGGGCATTACCGCAAGCGCCGGCATGCCTGCTTTGTCCAGGAACTGCCCGGTGGCGCGCTCACGCAGGTACCGCACCGCGCCCACTGGCAGCCCACCGACTACAACGCCTTGCATGGCGGCTTCGAGCGCTGGTTCGAGCCGGTGGAACCAGCTGTGGCCGAGGCGCCCGCCTGGACTGATTTGCTGGCCAGCCTGGGAAAGCTGTTTGCCCAGGTCCGGCCGGTGCCGCGGTGGTATATCGAGGCCCACCAGTTCCGCATCGACACCGCCGGCGGCGTCGGACGCCCGACGCCGGAAGGCGCTCACCGCGATGGCGTGGACTTTGTGGTGGTGCTGCTGGTAGCCCGCCACGGCGTCAAAGGCGGGGAAACCCGGGTGTTTGACGCGAATGGCCCGGACGGCGTACGCTTTGTCATGCAGGAACCCCTGACCACCCTGCTGCTGGACGACGCACGCGTCATTCACGAAACCACACCCATCCTGCCGGGCGATGGCCCCGCGGAAGACGGCTACCGGGACACGCTGGTGCTCACTTACCGGGCCGAAGGCTTCCAGGCGCCCTGACCCGGCCTGGCGCCTTGACGCCGGTGCCCGGCGCATCGGCGCCTCTTTTTCAGAGTCAACTTTCCCGTCTTTCTGGCTGACCGAAAAGACGGCATGCCGGCCGGTGAAAAACCGCTTGACGAATTTACTTTAAACCTAAACAATTAAGGTCAGATTAATCGAGCGAGCACACATTCATGCACATCCTTTGTCTTGGCGGCGGCCCCGCAGGTCTGTATTTCGCCTTGTTGATGAAGCTGCAAAACCCGGCACACCAGGTGACCGTGGTCGAGCGCAACCGCCCGTTTGACACCTTCGGCTGGGGCGTGGTGCTGTCAGACCAGACGCTGGGCAATCTGCGGGTGGCCGACCCGGTCAGCGCGCAGCTGATTGGCGACGCCTTCAACCACTGGGACGATGTCGAGGTGTTCTTCAAGGGCCGCAGCGTGCGCTCGGGCGGCCATGGTTTTTGCGGCATCGGCCGCAAGCGCCTGCTCAATATCCTGCAAGAGCGCTGCCTGGCGCTGGGTGTTGAGCTGGTGTTTGAAACCGATGTGCAGGACGACCAGGCGATTGCCGCGCAGTACCAGGCCGACCTGGTGGTGGCCAGCGACGGGCTGAACAGCCGCATCCGCAACCGCTACGCGGAAACCTTCCAGCCCGATGTCGAGTTGCGCGCCTGCCGCTTCGTCTGGCTGGGTACGCGCAAGACCTTCGACGCCTTCACCTTCGCCTTCGAGAAAACCGAGCACGGCTGGTTTGCCGCGCATGCCTACAAGTTTGACGAGAACACCTCGACCTTCATCGTCGAAACCCCGGAAGCCGTCTGGAAGGCCCATGGCCTGGACCAGATGAGCCAGGAAGACGGCATCGCCTTTTGCGAGCGCCTGTTTGCCAAATACCTGGACGGCAATGCCCTGATGAACAATGCCACGCATGTGCGCGGCTCGGCCATCTGGATCCGTTTTCCGCGCGTGGTGTGCGAACGCTGGCTGCACCATGAAACCGTGGAAGGAAAGCGCGTGCCCATCGTGCTCATGGGCGACGCCGCGCATACCGCTCATTTCTCGATTGGCAGCGGCACCAAGCTGGCGCTCGAGGATGCGATCGACCTGGCGAATGAATTCAGCACCGGCCACGGCATGGACGAGGTACTGCAGGCTTATGAGGCACGGCGCAGCGTCGAGGTGCTGAAGATCCAGAACGCGGCGCGCAACTCCACCGAGTGGTTCGAGAACGTCAACCGCTACAGCAGCATGGAGATCGAGCAGTTCGCCTACTCGCTGCTGACCCGCTCGCAGCGCATCAGCCACGAGAACCTGCGGCTGCGCGATGCGAAATGGATCGAAAGCTATGAATCCTGGCTGTCGGGCGGCCCAGTGATTCCGCCGATGCTGACGCCGTTCAAGGTGCGCGGCACCGAGCTCAAGAACCGCATTGTGTGCTCGCCGATGGCGACCTACAGCGCCATTGACGGTGTGCCGCAAGACTTCCACCTGGTGCACCTGGGCGCGCGCGCGCTCGGCGGCGCCGCCATGGTGATGGTGGAGATGACCAGCCCGAATCCCGAGGGCCGCATCACGCCGGCCTGCACCGGGCTATGGAACGACGAGCAAACGGCCGCCTTCAAGCGGATTGTGGATTTCGTGCACAGCCAGAGCACGGCCAAGATCGGCATGCAGCTCGGCCACAGCGGCCCCAAGGGCTCGACCCAAGTGGGCTGGGAAGAGATGGACGAACCGCTGCCCGCCGGGGGGCCGCATGCCAACTGGCCGGTGGTGTCGGCCAGCGCCGTGTCCTATGGCGAGCGCAACCAGACGCCGCAGGCCATGACGCACAGCCACATGGAAACGCTCAAGCAGCAATTTGTGGACGCCACCCGCCGCACCGCCGCCGCCGGCTTCGACTGGCTGGAACTGCACTGCGCGCACGGCTACCTGCTGTCGGCCTTCATCACGCCGCTGACCAATCTGCGCAGCGACGAGTACGGCGGCAACATCGAGAACCGCTGCCGCTACCCGCTGGAGGTGTTTCGCGCCATGCGCGCGGTCTGGCCCGCACACCTGCCCATGAGCGTGCGGATTTCCGCGCACGACTGGGCGCCGGGCGGCAACACGCCCGACGACGCGATCGTGGTGGCCCGGTTGTTCAAGGACGCGGGCTGCGATGTGATCGACGTGTCCTCGGGCCAAACCACGCGCCAGGCCAAACCGGTGTATGGCCGCATGTACCAGACGCCGTTTGCCGACCGCATCCGCAACGAGGTCGGCATACAGACCATTGCGGTGGGTGCGATTTCCGAAGTCGACCATGTCAACAGCATCATTGCCGCGGGCCGGGCCGACCTGTGCGCGCTGGCCCGCCCGCACCTGGCCGATCCGGCCTGGACGCTGCATGAGGCGGCCAAGCTGCAAAGCCGGGCCGTGGACTGGCCCAAACAGTACCTCAGCGGCCGGGATCAGCTTTACCGTGAAATTTCAAAACAACAAGCGCTTGCGGCCCAGTCATGACCAAGGCAGGCGGCTCTCAGGAAAACAGCAAAACAAAAAGGAATGGCTCTATGGACATGGAAGCACGAGGCCACAGCGAACACCCCGAAGCCCTGCGGCTCTGGCTGCGCCTGCTGACCTGCACCCAGCTGGTGGAAAAACAGGTGCGTACCCAGTTGCGGGAGCAATTCGACACGACGCTTCCGAGATTTGACCTGATGGCCCAGCTCGAGCGCAGCCCCGAGGGCCTGAAGATGAACGAGCTGTCGCGCCGCATGATGGTCACCGGCGGCAATGTCACCGGCATCACCGACCAGCTGGTGCAGGAGGGGCTGGTGGAACGTGTGGACGTTGAAGGCGACCGCCGTGCCTACCGCGTGCGCCTGACGCCGCGCGGGCGCAAGCTGTTTGACGAGATGGCGCGCCAGCACGAGGCCTGGATTGTGGCGGCCTTTGAAACCCTGTCGCCGCGTGAAGTCGAATCGCTCCACAAGCTGCTGGGCAAGGTCAAGCACCACCATATGCAGCAAAACGAAAACAAACTGGAAACCGCATGAAACACTACATAGTCCCCGCCAACCCCATGCACGCGCAATTTGATGCGCTGGCCACTTACCAGGCCCGGCACTTTGCCTACGCCTTCGACGCCGGCGTGGCGACGCTGACGCTGAACCGCCCCGAGCGAAAAAACCCGCTGACGTTTGACTCCTACGCCGAACTGCGCGATTTGTTCCATGCGCTGAACCGCGCCACCGATGTGAAAGCCGTGGTGCTCACCGGCGCAGGGGGCAATTTCTGCTCGGGCGGCGATGTGCACGAGATCATTGGCCCGCTGACCAAGATGACCATGCCCGAGCTGCTGGAGTTCACGCGCATGACCGGCGACCTGATCAAGGCGATGCGGCTGTGCCCGCAGCCCGTCATCGCGGCCATCGATGGCATCTGCGCAGGGGCCGGCGCCATGATGGCGCTGGCGGCCGACATGCGGCTGGGCACCGCGCAGGCGAAGACCGCCTTCCTGTTCACCCGCGTCGGCCTGGCGGGCGCAGACATGGGCGCGTGCGCCCTGCTGCCGCGCCTGATCGGCCAGGGCCGCGCCTCCGAGCTGCTGTTCACCGGCCGCGCCATGAACGCCCAGGAAGGCCTGCAGTGGGGATTTTTCAATGCCCTGCATGAGCCCGGCGAGGTGCTGGCCCAGGCCCACAAGCTGGCGCACGAACTGGCCAGCGGCCCGACCTTTGCGCACGGCATGACCAAGACCATGCTGCACCAGGAATGGGCCATGACGCTGGACCAGGCGATAGAGGCCGAAGCCCAGGCACAGGCCATCTGCATGCAGACCGGCGATTTCACGCGCGCCTACGAAGCCTTTGCCGCCAAGCAAAAACCGGTGTTCCAGGGCGATTGAACGCCGGGCACAGTCCACAGTCATAAGGATGTTTTCAGCATGAACCCGACGACAGCACATCTGGCACTGCCGTTTTTTGACGGCGTGCACCGCGATCTCGGCCAGCGGCTGGCCGAGTGGATCCCCCACCAGCACATCGACGAACGTGACGACCGCCAGGCCTGCCGGGAGTGGGTCCGGCTGCTGGGCGACCACCAGTGGCTGCGCTACTGCGTGCCCGCGGGCAAAGACGGCGTGCTGGGCGGCGCGCTCGACCAGCTCGACTCCCGGGCGCTCGTCATTTTGCGCGAGATGCTGGCCTTCCACTCGCCGCTGGCCGACTTCGCGTTTGCCATGCAGGGGCTGGGCAGCGGCGCCATCACGCTGGCCGGCTCACCCGAGCAGCAGGCTGCCTACCTGCCGCAGGTAGCCCGCGGCGAAAAAATCGCCGCCTTTGCGCTGAGCGAGGCCGAGGCCGGCTCCGACGTGGGCGCCATGCAAACGAGCGCCACCCACACGGATGACGGATGGGCCCTCAATGGCAGCAAGACCTGGATCAGCAACGGCGGCATCGCTGATTTCTACGTCACCTTTGCCAAGACCGACCCCGGCGCCGGCACACGCGGCATCACGGCCTTCATCGTCGATGCCCCGACGCAGGGCCTGGACAGCAGCGAGGCGATCGCGGTGATCTCGCCCCACCCGCTGGCCACGCTGAATTTCACCCATTGCAGGCTGGCCGACAGCACGCAGTTGGGCACGCTGCACGGCGGCTTCAAGCTGGCCATGCAGACGCTGGACATTTTTCGGGCGTCGGTGGCCGGCGCCGCGCTGGGCATGGCGCGCCGCGCCCTCGCGGAGGCCGTGCAATTTGCCCGGACGCGCAAGATGTTCGGGCAGACACTGGCGGATTTTCAGTTGACCCAGGCCAAACTCGGCGAGATGGCGGCCCTGGTGGATGCGGCAGCGCTGCTGACCTACCGCGCCGCCTGGATGCGCGACCACCACAACGATCCGGGCGAGCGCCCGGACAACGGCGCCATCACCGCCACCACCACGGAAGCCGACGGTCGCAGGGACCGCACCGTGGCTGCCGCGATGGCCAAAATGACGGCCACCGAAAACGCCCAGCGGGTGATCGACATGGCACTGCAGATGCACGGCGGCCTGGGCGTGAAGGTGGGCAGCAAGGTGGAAAGCCTGTACCGCGACATCCGCTCGCTGCGCATTTACGAAGGCGCGACCGAGGTCCAGCAACTCATCATCGGCAAGGCGGTGTTGCAATCATGAATACGCCCACACCCACACACTCACCGGCTTCGAAGGCGCCGTCTGCGCAGACCGACCGCTTCGTGCACGACCGCCTGCCATCGCCCGACCAATTGCCGAAACTGGTCTATTCCTTGCCCGAACTGCGCATTCCCGACCAGGCCAATCTGGTGGACGTGCTGTTCTCCCGGGCCAGGGCGCAAGGTCATGCCGACAAGCCCTTCCTGCGCTCGGACCGAATCACGCTGAGCTATGCCGACGCACTGGAACGCGTCAACCGCATCGCCCAGGTGGTGACGGAAGATTTTCACCTCGTGCCGGGCAACCGCGTGCTGCTGCGCGGCGGCAACTCCATCGGCATGGCCCTGGCCTGGCTGGGTGTGGTGCAGGCCGGGCTGGTGGCGGTGGCGACCATGCCGCTGCTGCGCGCCAAGGAGCTCGGCGAGATCATCGACAAGGCCCGGCCGTCGCTGGCACTGTGCGATGCCAGCCTGCTGCAGGAATTGCAGGCCGCCAGGGATCAGGGCGGCCTGCTCGGCACCATCGTGCCGTTCAACCTCATGAACGAGCCCGGTTCGCTGGCGGTCCTTTCCGCACAGAAAGACGGCCAATTCACGCCCTGCCCGACAGCGGCCGACGACATTGCGATGATGGCCTTCACCTCCGGCACCACCGGCAAGCCCAAGGCCGCCGTGCACACGCACCGCGATGTACTCGCCGCCTGCGAAGCCTGGCCGCGCCATGTGCTCAAGGCCAGGCCTGACGACATCGTGATGGGTTCGCCCCCCCTGGCCTTCACCTTCGGGCTGGGCGGCATGCTGATCTTCCCGATGTGGGCCGGCGCCTCGGTGTACTACCCCAGCGTCGCCTACACACCCGAGGTCATGGTCAAGCTGATGAACCAGGTCGGCGCCACCCTGTGCTACACCGCGCCCACCTTTTACCGCCAGATGGCGCCGTTTGCCAGGCAGCTCGGCGTGCCCAGCCTGCGCATCTGCGTGAGTGCCGGCGAGGGCCTGCCGGACGCCACACGCCAGCTCTGGAAGGACGCCACCGGCATTGAAATGGTCGACGGGATAGGCGCGACCGAGATGTTCCACATTTTCATTTCGTCCGCCGGTGACGAGGTGCGGCGCGGCGCCATCGGCAAGGTGGTGCCGGGCTACACCGCCAAGGTGGTCGACGACCAGGGTGCGGAAGTGCCGCATGGCACCGTCGGCAAGCTGGCGGTCAAGGGGCCGACCGGCTGCAAATACCTGGACGATGCGCGCCAGGCGAAGTATGTCAAGGACGGCTGGAACTACCCCGGCGATGCGTTTGTGCAGGACGATGACGGCTACTTCTTCTACCAGGCCCGCGCCGACGACATGATCATCACGTCGGGCTACAACGTGGGCGGCCCCGAGGTGGAAGACGCGCTGCTCAAGCACCCGGCCGTGGCCGAATGCGGCGTGATCGGCCTGCCCGACGAGGAACGCGGCATGATCGTCAAGGCCTTTGTGGTGCTCAAACCCGGGCACGAAGCCGGCGAGGCCCTGGTCAAGAGCCTGCAGGACCACGTCAAGGCCACGCTGGCGCCCTTCAAGTACCCGCGCCAGATCGAATTCGCGAGCAGCCTGCCGCGGACCGAAACCGGCAAACTGCAACGTTTCAAATTGCGTCAACCATGAAATTCACGACACAAAAACAGGTCCGGTTTCACCACTGCGACCCGGCGGGAATCGTTTTTTACCCGCAGTTTTTCTACCTGCTGCATGAGGTGCAGGAGGATTTCCTGAACCACATCGGCTTCCCCGAACACGTGCTGATCGCCGGCGGCGCGGGCGTTCCCATCGTGGACCTGAAAACCGAATTCCTGGGCATGTGTCGCCACGGCGACCAGCTCACGATGACGCTGGAGCTGACCAAGGTCGGCAACGCCAGCGTGGGCATGCACTATGAAATTCACGGCGAGCCGTCCACCCACGGGGGTAGCAGCCTTCGGGTGAGGGCCCATGGCGTCGTGGTGTATTCGGAAGTCCCGCACGGCAAGCCGGTGCCCATTCCCGATGGCTTGCGCAACGCCCTGCTGCCCTACCTGAAAACATCCCCGGAGACCACATGATCACCAAAATCCAACCGCCCGACTGGGCCGAGCCCAAGGGCTACGCCAACGGCATCCTCGCGCGCGGCGCGCTGCTGTTCGTCGGCGGCCAGATCGGCTGGAATGCCCGGCAAGAGTTTGAAAGCGATGATTTCGTCGCGCAGACGCGCCAGACGCTGCAAAACATTGCAGACGTTCTGAAGGCCGGCGGTGCCGGGCCCGAGCACATGGTCCGCATGACCTGGTACGTTGTGGACCGCGACGAGTATGTGGCCAGCCTCAGGGCGCTGGGCGGCGTCTACCGCGAAATCATGGGCAAAAACTTCCCGGCCATGACCTGCGTGCAGGTGGCCGGGCTGGTGGAGGCGCGTGCGCGGGTCGAGATTGAAGTGACGGCCGTATTGCCGGACTGAGGTCGCCTCAGGCCCTGTAATGCGCGCACAGGGTGTCGATCAAGGCCAGGGCGTAGGCCGGCAAGGCCGCCTGGTCGCGCACGAGGATGTAGCGCTCGCGCACGCTCCACTCGTCGGTGAGCTCGATCAACGCCAGGTTCATCGTATCCCGGTTGCGCCGGGCCGCCGACTCCGGCACGATGCCGACGCCCACACCGCTGCCTATCATGCGGCACATGGCATCAAAGCTGGCCAGCTGGATGCGCAGCTTGAGCGGCTTGCCCAGTGACTCCGTCACCGTGGCCAGAAAAGTCTGCAGCGTGCTGCCGTGGTGCATGCCCACCGCGTCTTCGTCCAGCGTCTCGGCAAAGGCAATGGTCTTGCGCCCGGCAAAGCGGTGCTGGCGCGACGTGACCAGCACCAGGCGGTCGGTGCTGAAGTGGATGGCCTGCAGCCCCAGCGTGTCGACCCTGCCGGCCACAATGCCGATGTCGGCGCGGCCGTCCAGCACGCCCCGGGCGATTTCAGCGTTCGGTTTTTCCTGAAGGTCCACGTTCACGCGGGGGTTGTCCGCGAGGAAGCCGGGCAGGATTTCCGGCAGGAAATCCGTCACCGCCGTGGTGTTGGCAAAAACGCGCACATGGCCGCGCAGGCCGCCCCCGTACTCCTGCAGGTCGACGCGTAACTGGTCCACCTGGCGCAGCACCCCCCGGGCGTGGTGCAAAAACGCTTCGCCGGGCGGCGTCAGGCGCACGCCACGGGCTTCGCGGTACAGCAGGGGCTGGCCCGCCTGGGTCTCCAGCGACTTGATGCGGCTGCTGGCCGCCGCCAATGACAGATGCTGGCGCTGGGCCGCCCGCGTCAGGCTGCCCTCGTCCGCCACCATCACAAACAGCCGCAGATCGGTGAGATCGAACTTCATTGGCTCATGCTAGCGTAAACCCTAATTTCTTCGAAATTTTCGAAGCCCTGGTTTTGAAATGAGTGATTGTGCCTGCTGTCCGATGAGGGGACCATTGCGCCCAGCATCAATAAGCAAGGAGACAACATGGAACAACGCAAGGCACAGGTGCCTGGCTTGATCTCGGCCCAATACAGGCTGACAGGCCCCAAGGGCTCAATGCCCCGTTCGGCGTCGCGCCTGGTTTTGCTGTCGGCATGGGGCGCATTGATCAAAGTGGGCATGGAGTTGTTCGTTGGCCATGAGCATGGCCGGATTCAGCTGGCCGCCGAACCGTGCTGAGCCTACGACTCGACACGAAGACCCCCATGGTCCACCGCCCCAACCTCCCCAACCCACCCGGATACGCCTGGTCTGAACCGGGCCGGCGCCGCTCCCCCGCAGGTGCGGCATTGCGCCTGGCATCAGGAGCCACGCCGTGACGCTCGACCTGCTCCTCCTGGCGCTGGCCGATGGCATCTCCTATGCCGGCCTGCTGTTCCTGGTTTCCCTCGGCCTGACGCTGATTTTCGGCGTCATGGGCATCGTCAATGTGGCGCACGGTGCCCTGTATGCTTTTGGTGGATACACCGCCGCATCGTTCGCCCTTGGAGCGATGCGCTTCGAGCCCTCGACCTTGACTTTGTTGTTGTGCTTGCTGGCAGCCGCCCTGCTCGTCGGCACGGTGCTGGGCGCCGTGCTGGAAATCGGCCTGCTGCGCCGTGTACAGGACCGTGATCCGGTGCAGCGGCTGTTGATCACCTTTGCGGCCTTCATGGTGCTAGAGGACGTGCAGCGGCTGATCTGGGGAACCCAGCCCTATTCCGCGAGTGAACTTGTCACCCGCCTCGGTACGGTCGAGTTCTCCAGTGTGACCTACACGCGCTATCAGTTGATGCTGATTCCGGGTGTGGCTCTTTTTGCCTACCTCGGCTTGCTGTATTTCCTGCGCCACACCAAGCTGGGCAAGCAGGTGGTCGCCGTGACCCACCACCGCGAAATGGCGACCGCCCTGGGCATCAACGCCAAGCGCATCGGTCTGCTGACTTTCGTCCTGGGCGCCACGCTCGGTGCATTGGGAGGCGCCATGGCCGCGCCGACCACTTCGCTGGTGCCGGGTGTCGGTACCGACATGATTGTGTTGTCCTTCTCTGTCGTGGCCACGGCGGGCATGGGTCAGATCACCGGCGCCCTGATTGCCTCACTGCTCATCGGCATCGCCCGCTCCATCGCGGTCTACGCAGCGCCTGAACTCGAAGTCGCGGTGCCCTACCTGATCATGGTGGCCGTGCTTCTGGTGCGGCCCAACGGGCTGTTCACCGTCGCCCAGGCACGGAGGATTTGATGATGGTTCGTTTCTTCACGATCGCAGGGGCTGCCCTCTGCCTGATGCTGGGCTTGCTGGCCCCCTGGAGCAAGACGCCGATCATCATCGGCCTGTGCTATGGCCTCGCGGCGCTGGGTGTCTCCATCATGGTCCGGGCCGGCCAGGTGTCCTTCGGGCACGCGCTCTATGCCGGTGTGGCCGCCTATGCGGTGGCCTTCGCCGGTCGCGCCTTCCCGCAGCTCGATGGCATGGTGTTGCTGATGGCGGGCGTGCTCGCCAGCCTGATCGCCGGCGCCGTGGTGGGCCTCTTTGTGGTGCGCTACCGCGGCATCTTCTTCGGCATGCTGAACCTGGCCATCAGCATGGTCGTCTACTCGATGCTTGGCAAGTTCTACAACCTCACCGGTGGAACCGACGGACTGCGCATCAACCGGCCCACGTTGTTCGGCATGCAGTTCGAGCGTGCTGATTTCGAAACCGCACTGCTGCTCATGACGGTGGCTGCGGCGATCGTGCTGGGCTGGCTGGTGCAGCGCTTTTTCAGCTCGGCGGCGGGTGAGGCGCTGGCCGGCATCAAGACCAACGAAACCCGCCTGGAATATCTGGGTCTGTCAGCCCGGCGTGTGCTGTGGAATGGCTACCTGCTTTCGGCCGGGCTGGTCGGCCTGTCGGGTGCGCTGTTCGCCATGGTTCAGGGCCTGGTCACGCCGGATATCGGTTCCTGGTTGCGATCGGGCGAGTTTGTCTTCATCACGATTCTGGGTGGCTCGGGCCATGCGATCGGGGCTTTCGTCGGCGCCGTGGTGTTCGAGGCGGTGAAGCTGTTTGCTGCAGCCTACATGACCGGTGTCTGGCAATTGCTGCTCGGCACCACCCTGATCCTGGTGATCCTGGTGGCGCCCATGGGCATCGTGGGCCTGATGAACCTGAAACAGGCCGACCATAACGCGAAGGAGAAAAAATGGAACCACTGGTTCGCACGCAGGGCCTGAGCCTGTCGTTCGGGGGGGTCGTGGCCGCGCAGGACATCGATTTCGAGCTCAATGCCGGAGAGCGACTGGCCGTGATTGGCCAGAACGGCGCGGGCAAAACGACCTTCATCAACATCTGCACCGGTTTTCTCAAGCCGACCAGCGGCAAGGTCTTTTTTGACGGCAAGGATGTTACCGGTCTGGAGCCGCGGCGCATCGTGCGGCTGGGTCTGGGCCGTTCCTTCCAGTTGCCGCAACTGTTTCTCGAACACACGGTGCGGCAATGCCTGGAGATTGCCGCAGCAGGACGTGCCGGGCGGCTGTCGTTCTTTATGCCGCTATCGGCTTCGGTCGATGCCAAAGAAGTTGAGCACACGCTGGAGCTGGTAGGGCTGACCGCCCGCGCCAACGAGCTGGCCTCCTCCCTGCCGGAGGGGCACCGCAAGCTGCTTGACGTGGCCATGGCGCTGATGCTCAGGCCCAAGCTGCTGATCATGGACGAACCGACGAGCGGCGTAGCGTCCGAAGACAAGCATGGCCTGATGGAAACATTGATGCGCGCGCTCGACGAACGCAAGGTCACGAGCTGGTTCGTCGAGCATGACGTCGACATCGTGACCCGCTATGCGACGCGCGTGGCGGCCTGGATCGCCGGTCGCGTGGCGGCCGACGGGACCCCTTCCGAAGTGCTGGCGAACGAGCAGGTTCGTCGCGAGATCCTGGGGACTGCGTGATGCTCACACTCGACAGGATTTCTGTAGATCTGGCGGGCGTCAATGTCCTGCGCGCAGTCAGTGCCGAGCTTCGTGCCGGCACCACGGTCGCGGTCGTGGGGCGCAACGGCGCCGGCAAGACCACCCTGTTGCGCACGATCATGGGCCTGGTCAAGACCAAAGGCGGTCGGGTCCTGCTGGACACCGATGAGCTGCTGCCGATACCGGCGCACCGGCGCGCCGAGTTGGGCATCGGCTACGCCCCCGAAGATCGCATTATTTTCCCGACCCTGACAGTGGAGGAAAACCTGCGCATGCCCTGCGAGGTGCAGAGCCTGGGTGAAGCCGAAATCGCGGAGCGCCTGGCGGCTGTTGTCGACGTGGTTCCCCAGCTCAAGGAGATGCTCAAGCGCTCCGGTGCGGCGCTGTCGGGGGGCCAGGGAAAGATGGTCGCGCTTGGACGAGCCTTGATGATCGGCACCCGGCTCGTCCTGCTGGACGAACCCTTGCAGGGCCTGGCCCCGGTGCTTGCAAAGCAGTACGCCGACGCCGTGGGTCGCCTGCGCAAGATCCGTCCGGACCTGTGCATCGTGATCACGGAATCCAACGCGAGCCTGCTGATGGACATCCCCGACCAGACCTGGGTGCTGGAGCGGGGCTCGCTGTCGGTGCAACGCGACGCGCTACACCATTGAATTGCTTTTTACAGGAGATAGACAAGTGGCAAAAATGATTATTGGCGGAGAGTCGAAAGGCGCCGTGAGCGGCCAGACTCTGCCGGTCCTGTCGCCGGTTGACGGCGACGTGTTCACAGACATTCCGCGTGGTGCTGCGGCCGACGTGGACCTCGCCGTTGCCGCCGCACGCGCTGCGCTGGGCGGCGCCTGGGGTCGGCTCTCAGCGCTGGAGCGTGGACGGCTGATGGTACGGCTGGCGCAGAAGGTGCTGGACAACGCGGAAGAGCTGGCACTGCTGGAAGCCCGTGATACCGGCAAGCCGATGACGACCGCACGCAACGACATGCAGGTGCTCGCGCGTTATTTTGAGTTCTATGGCACCGCCGCAGACAAGGTGCATGGTGAGGTGATCCCGTTTCTGAACGGTTACCAGGTCAGCCTGTTGCGCGAGCCGCTGGGCGTGACGGGCCACATCATCCCGTGGAACTACCCGGCCCAGATGATGGGCCGTAGCGTGGCGCCGGCGCTGGCCATGGGTAACGCGGTGGTGGTGAAGCCGGCCGAGGACGCCTGCCTGACACCACTGCGAATTGCCGAGCTGGCGCTCGAGGCCGGCTTGCCGCCCGGTGCGCTGAACGTGGTCACGGGTTTGGGTGAGGAGGCCGGCGCCGCGCTCGCGGGTCATCCTGGAATCAACTTCATCAGCTTCACCGGCTCCAACGAAGTGGGCGTGCTGGTCCAGCAGGCCGCTGCGCGCAACGCGGTGAAGTGTGTGCTGGAACTGGGCGGCAAGTCGCCGCATGTGGTGTTCTCGGACGCCGATATGGAACTGGCCGCCACGACCATCGTCAAGGGCATCATCCAGAACGCCGGCCAGACCTGTACCGCCGGCAGCCGATTGCTGGTGCAGCGCGATGTCTACGACCACTTCCTGGCGCGTGTGGCGGAGAAGTTCTCGAAGGTGCGCGTGGGCACCCCCGAGATGAACCTGGACTGCGGCCCGCTGGTCAACCAGAGCCAGCACAAGCGCGTGCAGCGCTACATCGACAACGCGCGCTCTGCCGGCCTGAAGGTGCTCGCCGAAGGCAGCATTGACCCAGGCGTGCCGGCCGGCGGGTATTACGTGCGGCCGACGCTGTTTGGCGCGGTGCCGCGCGGCGACGCCTTGGCGCATGAAGAGGTGTTTGGCCCGGTGCTGGCGGCCATGCCCTTTGACGACGAGACCGATGCCATTGCTTTGGCCAACGGCACCGAATACGGTTTGCTGGCGGCCGTCTGGACCGAGAACGGCGGACGCCAGCAGCGGGTGGCCAAGGCCCTGCAATGCGGCCAGGTCTTCATCAATTCATTCGGTGCCGGCGGTGGTGTTGAACTGCCGTTCGGGGGCGTGAAGAAGAGTGGCCACGGTCGCGAGAAGGGGCTTCTCGCGCTCGAAGAAATGAGTACCACCAAGACCGTTGTTCATTACCACGGCTGAACCCTCACAGAGGCCTCACCGAATCTTCACCCATCCATCCAAGGAAATTTCATGAATCAATTGCTCAACAAAATCGCCATCATCACCGGCTCCGGTGGTGGCTTTGGCGAAGGCATCGCGCAGGCCTACGTGGCCGAGGGCGCCAAGGTCATCGTCGCCGACATCAACGGCGATGCCGCGCGCAAGGTGGCAGCGGCCCTCGGGGCCCAGGCATCGGCGTTCACCTGCGACGTGACCAACAAGGCGCAGGTTCAGGCCTTGGTGCAGCACTGTGTCGAAACCTTCGGCATTCCCGACGTGGTGATCAACAACGCGGGCACCACCCACAAGAACCGGCCCATGCTGGAGGTCGACGAGGCGACGTTTGACCGCATGTTCGCCGTCAACGTCAAATCGATCTATCACATGACCCATGCGGTGTTGCCACTGCTGCGCAAGAAGGGCGGCGGCGTCATCCTCAACGTGGGCTCGGTTGCCGGCATTCGTCCGCGGCCAGGACTCAGTTGGTACAACGCCTCCAAGGGCGCTGTCAATATCCTGTCCAAGTCGATGGCGGTGGAACTCGGCCCGGAGAAGATTCGCGTCAACGCCATCTGCCCGGTGATGGGTGTCACCGGACTCTTCGAGGACTTCATGGGTGTTCCCGACACGCCCGCGAACCGCGCCCGATTCGTCGCGACGATTCCCCTGGGGCGCTTTGCGCAACCGAGTGACGTTGCTGCCGCTGCGGTATTCCTGGGCAGCGATGCCGCCGAGTTTTTTACCGGGGTCGAATTTCCGGTCGATGGCGGCCGGACGATTTGATTCGCTTGCCATTTTCCCCGTTCGCCCGCTGGGGGCCGATTATCAAAAACACCGGCGTCTATGCCGATTGAGAACGACCGGACGTTTTATCCGGATCGCCGACAAACCACACACCAAAAAACCACCAGGAGACATAAATGAAGATGCTGAAGCTACTAAAAATCGCTGGCGCGCTCGCCTTGGCGTGCGGGGCCGCATGGGCCCAGGACAAACCGGCAGAACTGAAGATCGGTATCACGACATTCATGTCGGGTCCGGCATCCGTGTTCGGCGTACCAGCCAAAGCCGCAGCCGAACTGCTCATCGATGAGATGAACGCCCAGGGTGGCGTCGGTGGTGTCAAGGTGTCCGCCACTTATATCGATGAAGGCACGGGTGCGGACAAGATGCTGACGGAATACCGCCGGGTCGTGCAGGAGCAGGGCGTGCGTACCATGCTGTCGGCCATCTCCAGCGGCAACTGCAACATCGTCGCGCCGGTGGCCGAAGACCTGAAGGTGCTCAATATCGCCTGGGACTGCGGCACCGAAAAGCTGCTCGAGTCGCGGCGCTACAAGTACGTGGTGCGGACGCAGGCCAACGCGACCACCGAGATGGTTGCGACGGTTCTGTACCTGCTGAAGACGCACCCCAACTTCTCGACCATTGCGGTGGTCAACCAGGACTATGCCTGGGGTCGTGATTCGTGGGAGATCTTCCTCAGCACACTCAAGGCCATGAAGCCTGGCGTCAGGGTCGTGGCCGAGATGTTTCCCAAACTTGGCGCACCTGATTTTTCGACTGAAATCAGCCGCCTGCAGGCCCTGAAACCCGATGTGATCCTGTCGACGTCATGGGGCGGCGATCTGGATACTTTCGTGCGGCAGTCGGCACAACGCGGTTTGCTCGGCCAAGGCCCGGTTTTCGTGCTGCCCTTGCTCGAAAGTTCGCTGGAGCGCCTCGGAGCGACGGTGCCCGCAGGCGTGATTGCCGGCGCTCGCGGTGACCACTACTTTCTCCACCCTGACACCAAGGACGACCCCAAGCACAAGGCCTTTGTCGAGAAGTTTCGGGCCAAGACCAGTGCCTACCCGATTTACCCGGCCTATCACATGGCCCAGGCACTTTACGGCCTGAAAGCCGGCTATGAAAAGGCCATCCAGGCCAACGGCGGAAAATGGCCAAGCACCGAGCAGGTGGCTGATGCGATGCGCACCATCGAATTCCGCGCTTTCGGTCACCCGGTCCGCATGCGGGCCGATGGTCAGGGGCTGGAGGATCAGTTGCTCGGCGTCACCAAGCGCGTGCCGCAGTATCCGTTTGCCGTGATGGACAAGATGATGATCGTTCCGGCGGACATGGTGACCACGCCGGTTGGGCAGAACTCGCCCGAGTGGGTGAAGACCCTGAAACCTTCCCTGCTGCAAAGTGACCGGTTGAAGACCGTCGATTTCAAGTGAGATCGGCCCTGGCGGCGCCTCCCCCCAGGCGTGGCGCTCGCCTTCCATCATTTCTCATCATTGTTTATGAAGCTGGAGCCTGACCATGAAAATCCGTGCAGCAGTCCTGGAGGCCATCGGCGCACCAGCGCCCTACGCTCAACGCCGGCCCCTGCGCGTGCAGGACGTGGAGCTGGATCCGCCCGGCCCGGGCGAGGTGCTGGTACGCATTGGCGCGGCGGGTCTGTGCCACTCCGACCTCTCGGTGATCTCCGGCGATCGGCCACGACCGACGCCCATGGTGCTGGGCCATGAATCGGCAGGCGAAGTGGTCTCCGTGGCGCCCGACGTGCGCGACCTCGCCCCAGGCGACCGCGTCGTCCTGGTGTTCGTACCCAGTTGCGGCGGCTGCGTGCCGTGCGCCGAGGGCCGGCCCGCCTTGTGCGAGCCAGGCGCGGTAGCCAACACGGCCGGCACGCTGTTGTCTGGCGAGCGTCGCTTGCGCATCGGTGAAACGCGGCTCAACCATCACACCGGCGTGTCCTGTTTTGCCGAGTACGCGGTGGTGAGCCGGCGCTCCTGCGTCAAGCTGGAGGCCGATATCAGCTACGCCGAAGCGGCACTGTTCGGTTGTGCGGTGCTGACCGGCGTCGGCGCCGTGATCAACACCGCACGCGTACAGGCCGGCAGCAGTGTAGCCGTGCTCGGCCTCGGCGGCGTGGGCCTGAATGCGCTGCTCGCCGCGGTGGCGTCCGGTGCCCGGGAAGTGGTGGCAATCGACCTGAACGATGACAAGCTGCAATTGGCCCGCGAACTCGGCGCCACGGCGGCAGTCAATGCCGGGAGCGCCAATGCCGTCGAGGCGGTGCGCGACCTGACGAAAGGCGGCGTGGACTATGCGTTCGAGATGGCAGGGTCGGTCAAGGCGCTGGAACTGGCCTACCGCATCACGCGTCGCGGCGGCTCGACGATCACTGCCGGGCTGCCCAATCCGGCGCACCGGTTTGAACTCGCGCCGGTGTCTCTGGTTGCCGAGGAGCGAACCCTGCGCGGCAGCTATATCGGTTCAAGCGTGCCGGTGCGGGACATTCCGCGTTACGTCGACATGTACCTGCGCGGCAAGCTGCCCATCGACCGCTTGATGGGGCAGCAGCTGACCCTGGAGGCTATCAACAGCGGCTTCGACCGGCTTGCCAGCGGGCACGCGCTGCGCGACGTCGTGGTGTTCTGATCCGGCAAGGCTACGCGCCCATGACCTCCCTACTCCGAACCGCTCCGAACCGCTCCAAGCCATGAAAAATGCGCTCCATAGAGAGGTGCCAGCGTCCCTGATCGGGTACGGCGACATTCGCCCGTTTCGGGGCGCCGCCTGGCTGCCGGAGGTCATCACCCGTGCGCCTGTGAAAGTGCGCTGTGCCGTTCCCGGTGCCAGCAAGGTGTTGCCCAGCATCCGCGCCGCGGTTCAGGCCTGCGGCCTGAAGGACGGTGCGACCATCTCTTTTCATCACCACCTGCGCAACGGCGACGGTGTGCTCAACCAGGTCGTCGCCGAGATTGCCCGGATGGGCCTGTCGAACATCAAGATCGCGGCCAGTTCGCTGTTTCCGGTGCACGCGCCCCTGGTTGAGCACATGCGCAGCGGCGTGATCTCGGGCATCAGCGCCACCTACATCGCAGGGCCGGTGGGAGAGGCCATCGCACGCGGCGCACTGGCCCGTCCGGCTGTCATGTACACACATGGCGGGCGCGCCCGCGCCATCGAGTGCGGCGATCTGCATATTGATGTGGCCTTCGTCGCCGCCCCGACCGCCGACACCTGCGGAAACCTCAATGGGACCGAGGGCAGGTCGGCCTGCGGCACCCTCGGTTATCCCATGGTTGACGTGCAATATGCAGACGCGGTGGTGGCGCTGACCGATCACCTGGTGCCCTACCCCGCTTGCCCGATCCACATCACCCAGGACCAGGTTGATTTTGTCGTCGCACTGGACAGCATCGGTGATGCGCAGGGCATTGTGTCCGGCTCGACCCGGATGACGTCGGACCCGGTCGGCCTGCAGATTGCCCGCACGGCCGCAGATGTGATCCAGGCCTCCGGCCTGTTGACCGAAGGATTTTCGTTCCAGACCGGCGCGGGTGGCATCTCGCTGGCGGTCGCGGCCTACCTCACAACGCTCATGCATGAGCACAAGGTCAGGGGCAGTTTTGCTTCGGGCGGCATCACCGGCTACCTGGTCGACATGTTCGAAGCCGGTTTGTTTCGCACCTTGTTCGATGTCCAGTGCTTCGATCTTCGCGCGGTGGAGTCCTTCCGGCGCCATCCCGCCCATCAGATGATGTCCGCATCGATGTATGCGAATCCGCACAACCGGGGCGCCGTCGTGAATCAGCTCGACAGCGTGATCCTGGGCGCCGCCGAGATCGACCTGGACTTCAACGTCAACGTCACCACGGGCTCCGGTGGGCTGATCCTGGGCGGCTCCGGCGGACACAGCGACACGGCGGCCGGCGCCAAACTCGCCATCGTCACCACGCGCCTGGCCGCTGGCGGCAATTCCAAAGTGGTGGACCGTGTCAATACCGTGAGCACGCCAGGCGAGTCCATCGATGTACTGGTGACCGAGTACGGGATCGCGGTCAACCCCCGGGCGGGCGAACTCAAGGAGCGCCTCATCGCCCACGGCCTGTCGGTGGTCAGCATTGAAGCGTTGAGGGACAGCGCAGCACGCCAGGCGGTCGCGCGCTCGCCTGTTGAAAAAACCGGGCGCCCCGCGGCGGTGGTCGAGTATCGCGACGGCTCGGTAATTGATGTGGTCGATGTGATCGCCTGACGGCAGACGGCAACGGCAACGGCTGAAATCATCAGCCATGCCATCTGGCCGGGACGGATCTCCCCGGCGTCCGCGACAGCCCGATCACGCGAGTCCCGTCGGCCGGTGAGGTCAATCCTGGTCGGGCGCCACGCCCCTTTCAGCCCCTGGCACCTCAAGCCGAAAGACCATGCCGAACGCTTGGTCAATGTGACGTGATGCACCGCCACCCTTCCGAAAACCTGAAGCCCTGGTTTGAAAATGAGTGATTGCATCCGCTAGCGGGTGCGGCGACCATAGGAGGACTTACAGGAGACAACCGTATGCGCAGTCTTGCCCCGGGCAGGGAATTGGGTCGCCGGATTTTTACAGCCGCCCTGTTGGGCGCCTTGACGGCAGTAACGCCGGTGCTTGCCCAGTCCGCCTACCCGAACCGCCCCATCGTCATGATCGTGCCCCAGGCCGCCGGCGGCACCAACGACATCGTGGGCCGGCTGGTGAGCCAGAAGCTCGGCGAGGTGCTGAACACTTCGGCCGTCGTCGAGAATCGCCCCGGCGCTGGCGGGAACATCGGCACCCAGGCGGCGGCCAAGGCGCCGAAAGACGGCTACACCCTGCTCATGACCATCAGCAGCAGCCAGGCCATCAATCCGGCGCTCTACAAAAATGCCGGTTTCGATCCGGTCAAGGATTTCAAACCCGTCAGCCTGATTGGCGCCGTGCCCAATGTGCTGCTGGTGCACCCTTCTTTTCCGGCGAAGTCGGTCGCCGAGCTGGCCGCGCTGGCCAAGGGCAAGCCGGGCCAGTACCAGTACGCCTCGGCCGGCAACGGCACGCTGAACCACCTGCTCGGTGAAATGCTGGGCAGCATGGCCGGCATCAACCTGCAGCATGTGCCCTACAAGGGCGTGGCTCCGGCGCTGAACGACGTGCTGGGCGGACAGCTGCCCATGCTGTTTGCCAGCCTGCCATCCGCGCTGTCGCACATCAAGGCGGGCAAGCTGCGCGCACTGGCGGTCAGCGGCGCCAACCGCTCGCCGGTGCTGCCCGATGTGCCGACCATTGCCGAAACCGTGCCCGGCTACAACGGCACGCTGTGGATCGGCCTGTTCGCCCCCGCCGGCGTGCCGCCGGACGTGCTGGCCCGGCTGCAGGACGGCATGGCCAAAGCGCTGGCCGCCAAAGACCTGCGCGACAAGCTGGAGCAACAGGGCGTCGAACTGGCGGGCCCGCCCGAGCGGCCGGTGACGCCGGAGCAGTTCGCCGCGCTGCTCAACGACGACATCGCCAAATGGGCGCGCATCGTAAAGTCCTCCGGCGCCTCGGTCGATTGACCCGCTTGTCCTGTCCTGTCCACCGGGCGATGAACACTGAACGATGAACTCGAAACCCTGAACTCCCATCTCACACTGAAGCGATCATGAGCACTGACATCCGCACCCTCGACGCCGCCACCCTCGCCCACCTGCAAGGCTGGGTCGGCAAGACCGAAACCCTGGCCGACGACATCACCGCCGCGCCGGTCCGCGCGCTCTCGGCCACGCTGGACCGCGACGATGCACCGCCCGTGCCCGGCACGGCGTTGCCCCCGCTGTGGCACTGGCTGTATTTTTTGCCGCAGCATCGCCAGAGCGAGATCGGCCCGGACGGCCATGCGAAGCGCGGCGGTTTCCTGCCGCCGGTGCCGCTGCCGCGCCGCATGTGGGCCGGCGGCCGCCTCAACTGGCAGCCGGGCAACCCGCTGGTGGTGGACGACGCGGCCCGGCGCGTCTCACGCATCGAGTCCGTGACACACAAGGCCGGCCGCACCGGCGACCTGCTGTTCGTGCTGGTCAAGCATGAGCTGCACAACACCCACGGCCTGGCGCTGACCGAGGAGCACGACATCGTCTACCGCGCCAACCCGCTGCCCGGTGACCCGGTGCCGCCACCCGCCGCCGCGGAACAGGGCGCCGCCTGGCAGCGCGAGATCGTGCCCGACGACGTGCTGCTGTTCCGCTACTCGGCGCTGACCTTCAACGGCCACCGCATCCATTACGACCGCCGCTATGTGACCGAAGTCGAGGGCTACCCCGGCCTGATCGTGCACGGCCCGCTGATTGCAACACTGCTGGTGGACCTGGTGCGCCGCCATGTGCCGGATGCCTTTGTGAAAAGCTTTGCCTTCAAGGCGGTGCGGCCCACCTTTGACCTGCATCCGTTCCGCCTGCATGGCCAGCCATCGGCCGATGGCAAAACCGTGAAGCTCTGGGCCGCCGACCACGAAGGCTGGCTCACCATGCAGGGCACCGCCGAACTCGCCTGAACAGCCCTCCAACCAAACACCCTACGACCGCCATGATCAAGACCGCCACCGACCAATACCAGGACATCCGCGATGCCGTGCGCGCACTGTGCGCCGAGTTCCCGGATGAATACCACCGCAAGATCGACGAACAGCGCGCCTACCCCGAGGCCTTTGTCGATGCGCTGACCAAGGCCGGCTGGCTGGCCGCGCTGATCCCCGCCGAATATGGCGGCTCCGGCCTGGGCCTGGCCGAGGCCTCGGTGATCATGGAAGAGATCAACCGCTCCGGCGGCAATTCCGGCGCCTGCCACGGCCAGATGTACAACATGGGCACGCTGCTGCGCCACGGCTCCACCGCGCAAAAGGAGCTGTACCTGCCCAAGATCGCCAGCGGCGAATGGCGGTTGCAGTCGATGGGCGTGACCGAGCCCAGCACCGGCACCGACACCACCAAGATCAAGACCACCGCCATCAAGAAGGGCGACCGCTACGTCATCAATGGCCAAAAGGTCTGGATCTCGCGCGTGCAGCACTCCGACTGGATGATCCTGCTGGCGCGCACCACAGCGCTGGCCGAGGTCAAGAAAAAATCCGAGGGCATGTCGATCTTCATGGTCGACCTGCGCCAGGCCGAGAAATCCGGCATGACGGTGCGGCCGATTCCCAACATGGTGAACCACGAGACCAACGAGCTGTTTTTCGAGAACCTGGAAATCCCCGAAGAGAACCTGATCGGCCAGGAAGGGCTGGGCTTCAAGTACATCCTGGACGGACTGAATGCCGAGCGCACGCTGATCGCCGCCGAGTGCATCGGCGACGGCTACTGGTTCCTCGACCGGGTCACCAAATATGTGGGCGAGCGCGTGGTGTTCGGCCGCCCGATCGGGCAGAACCAGGGCGTGCAGTTCCCGATTGCCGAGGCCTACATCGAGGTCGAGGCCGCCAACCTGATGCGCTACAAGGCCTGTGCGCTGTTCGATGCCGGCCAGCCCTGCGGCGCGGAGGCGAACATGGCCAAGTACCTGGCGGCCAAGGCGAGCTGGGAGGCGGCCAATGCCTGCATCCAGTTCCACGGCGGTTTCGGATTTGCCAACGAATACGACGTGGAGCGCAAGTTCCGCGAGACCCGCCTGTACCAGGTCGCGCCGATCTCGACCAACCTGATCCTGAGCTACGTGGCCGAGCACCTGCTGGGCCTGCCCCGCTCCTTCTGATTTCCGGAGGCCTCCATGACCCGACCGCTTGACGGCATCACTGTCGTTTCCCTCGAACACGCGATCGCCGCGCCGTTCTGCACCCGCCAGCTGGCCGACCTCGGCGCCCGCGTGATCAAGATCGAGCGCCCCGGCGTGGGCGACTTTGCACGCGCCTATGACCAGCGCGTGCGCGGCCAGGCCTCGCACTTTGTCTGGACCAACCGCTCCAAGGAAAGCCTCACGCTGGACCTGAAGCAACCCGAAGCGCTGGCCGTGCTGAAGGCATTGCTGGTCAAGGCCGACGTGCTGGTGCAAAACCTCGCGCCCGGCGCCACCGCGCGCATGGGGCTGGGCTATGAAGCGCTCAGCCAGAACCATCCCGGCCTGATCGTCTGCGACATCTCGGGCTACGGCGAAGACGGCCCTTACCGCGACAAGAAGGCCTACGACCTGCTGATCCAGAGCGAGGCCGGCCTGCTGTCGATCACCGGCACGGCCGAGGAGCCCTCCAAGGCCGGCAACTCGATGGCCGACATCGCCGCCGGCATGTACGCCTACACCAGCGTGCTGGCGGCGCTGCTGCAGCGCGATAAACCTGGCGGGACCGGCAAGGGCTCGCACATCGACGTGTCCATGCTCGAATCGCTGGCCGAATGGATGGGTTACCCGCTGTACTACGCGTTTGAGGGCGCCCCGCCGCCGCCGCGCACCGCCGCCTCACATGCCAGCATCTACCCCTATGGCCCTTTCCAGGCCGGGGACGGCGGCACGGTGATGCTGGGCCTGCAGAACGAGCGCGAATGGAAAGTGTTTTGCGAGGTCGTGCTGCAGAACGCCGCGCTGGCCACCGACCCGCGCTTTGACAGCAACGCCCGCCGCAACGAAAACCGCGATGCGCTCAAGGCCATCATCCTGGCCGTCTTTGCCGAGCTCGGCACCGCCCAGGTCGTGGCCCGGCTGGATGTAGCGCAGATTGCCAATGCCCGCATGAACAGCATGGCGGAGGTCTGGGCGCACCCGCAACTCAAGGCGCGCGAGCGCTGGCAGGATGTGGACTCGCCGGCCGGCATGATCCCGGCACTGCTGCCGCCGGGCCGCATCAGCAGCTTCGACTACCGCATGGACGCCATCCCCGCCGTGGGCCAGCACACCGACGCTATCCTGCGCGAGCTGGGCCGCGACGAGGCCGCCATTGCCGAACTGCACGCGGCCCAGGCTGTTTAACCCTTTAAGCCTATCGGCCTTGTGCCAATTTCACTCACTCATTCACAAGGATGACCCGATGAGTTCCCCCACCGCCCAACTGGCCGCTTTTGCCGCCTGTCTGACTTTCGAGGCCATTCCCGCGCCGGTGGTGCGCAAGGCCGAAGACCTGCTGGTCGACTGGTTCGGCTCGGCGCTTGCCGGAAAGGGCGCGCGCCCGGTGGAGACCATCGCGCGCTTTGCCGGGCAGATGGGGCCGCCGCCAATGCGCAGCGGCAATACGCTGCCCGCCGGCGCCTCCGAAGTGCTGATCAACCGCAGCTGCACCAGCCCCTACCTGGCGGCCATGGTCAACGCGGCCGCCTCGCACGTGGCTGAGCAGGACGATGTCCACAATGGCTCGGTGTTTCACCCCGCCACGGTGGTGTTCCCGGCGGCGCTGGCGGTGGCCCAGGCGCTGGGCGCCAGCGGCCGGCAGCTGCTGACGGCATCGGTCGCAGGCTACGAGGTCGGGATTCGGGTGGGCGAGTTTCTGGGCCGCTCGCATTACAAGGTATTTCACACAACCGGCACGGCCGGCACGCTGGCGGCCGCCGCCGCGGCGGGCCATCTGCTCGGGCTCACGGCGCAGCAGATGCAGCACGCCTTCGGTTCGGCCGGCACGCAGTCGGCCGGCCTGTGGGAGTTCCTGCGCACCGCGGCCGACTCCAAGCAGCTGCACACCGCGCACGCTGCCGCGGCGGGGCTGATGTCGGCCTACCTGGCGCAGGGCGGATTCACCGGCGCGGCGCAGATCTTCGAAGGCCCGCAGGGCATGGCGGCCGGCATGTCGAGCGATGCCGATCCTGCCCGGCTCACCGCGGGTCTCGGCACCCGCTGGGCCACAGCCGAAACCTCGTTCAAGTACCACGCCTCCTGCCGCCACACGCACCCGGCCGCCGACGCGCTGCTGCAGGTGATGCAAACCCACCACCTCCAGCCCGACGACCTGGCCAGCGTGGTCACCCACGTGCACCAGGGCGCCCTTGACGTCCTCGGGTCGGTGACGCATCCCGCTACCGTGCACCAAAGCAAATTTTCCATGGGCACGGTGCTGGCACTGGTGGCGCGCTTCAGCCACGCCGGACTGGCTGAATTCGACCAGCACTTCCACGACGCCGCCACGCAAAGCCTGCGCGACCGTGTGACCATGGTGCTGGACGCCGAAGTGGACAGCGCCTACCCGCAGCGCTGGATTGGCAAGGTCACGGTGACCACGACCGATGGCCGGGTACTGCAGGGCCGCGTCGATGACCCCAAGGGCGACCCCGGCAACACCCTCAGCCGCGAGGAGATCACCGCCAAGGCCTTGCGGCTGGCGGCTTACAGCGGAGCCGCCGCGCCTGCCGACATGCAAACGGCCATCGATGGCCTGTGGGCCGTGGCGCGGAGTCCGCGGCTGGGGCCGCTGCTCGGAGGTCTGGCATGACAACCGGCCCGGCCCCCGCGCCCGCTATCGCACCCGCAGTGGCGCGCGCCCACGCCCTGCTTTTTGTGCCCGCCAACCGGCCGGAGCGCATTGCCAAGGCGCTGGCCAGCGGCGCCGGCGCGGTGATTGTGGACCTGGAAGACGCCGTGCCGCCGGATGCCAAGGCAGCCGCCCGCGATCAGCTGGCGCAGGTGTTCGCGGGCCTGGGCGCGGCGGAACGCGCGCGCCTGCTGGTGCGCATCAACGCCGGCAGCACGCCCTGGCATGCCGGCGACCTTGCACTGGTGGGCCGGCTGGCCGCGCAGGGCTTGGCCGCCGTGATGGTGCCCAAGGCCGAATCTGCAGCAGACCTGGCACAAGTGGCCGCTGCGGTCGGCCCGGCATGCGGCCTGCTGCCGATAGTGGAGTCGGCTGCCGGGCTGGCGGCCGCGGATGCGCTGGCGCACAGCCCGCAGGTCGTCCGGCTGGCGTTTGGCAACCTCGACTTTCAGGCCGACCTGGGGCTGGCCTGCGAACCGGACGAGGCCGAGCTGGTGTCGGTACGCCTGGCCCTGGTGCTGGCGTCGCGCCGCGCCGGGCTGCCGGCGCCGGTCGATGGCGTCACCCCCGACATCGGCGACCTCGCGGCGCTGCAGGCCACCGCAGCCCGCAGCCGGCGCGGCGGCTTTGGCGCCAAGCTGTGCATTCATCCTGCCCAGGTGGCCCCGGTCAATGCGGCGCTGGCGCCCAGCGCGGCCGAACTGGACTGGGCGCGCCGCGTCATTGAAGGCAACGACAGCGAGCGCGGCGGGGTGTTCGTGCTGGATGGCCGGATGGTCGACGCCCCGGTAGTGCGGCGGGCCCGGCAGCTGCTGGCGCAGGCACCCGGGAATCCATGAGCCGCATGAACCGGTGAACCGGCGGGCCGTCTCAAGCAAAGGATCAGGCAAGGGGTTTCTCCGATTGCGCTGCCTGACCTCAGCGCCCAAGATGAGATCACAGGGTGGCAGCGCCCCCGCTCCCGCCAGCCGGCCCGGCAGCAACCATTTACAGCATTTACAGCAAGGAAGACACACCATGATCAAACTCAACACCGTCAAAACCGTGCTGGCGGCTTGTACGGCAGCGCTGGCGCTGTCCGTCCACGCGCTGGCCTTCAGCCAGGCCTTCCCCGACAAACCCGTCACCCTGGTGGTGCCGTTCGCGGCCGGTGGCCCGACCGACGTGCTGGCCCGCATGATCGCCATTCCCATGGGCAAGTCCCTGGGCCAGACGGTGATCGTTGAAAACACGGTCGGCGCCGGCGGCACGATTGCGGCCACCAGGGTGGCGCGCGCCACCCCCAATGGCTACACCCTCTTTATCCACCACATGGGCATGGCCACCGCGCCGGCGCTGTACAAAAAGCTCAGCTTCGATCCGCTGAAAGACTTCGAGTACATCGGCCAGGTGGCGGATGTGCCGATGACGCTGCTGGCGCGCAAGGACTTTCCCGCCAACAACCTCAATGAGCTGCTGGCCTACGTGAAGACCAACAAGGAAAAGGTCTCGCTGGCCAATGCCGGCCTGGGCGCCGTGTCGCACCTGTGCGGCCTGTTGTTCATGAGCCAGATCGGCGTGGACCTCAACACCATTCCCTACAAGGGCACCGGCCCTGCCATCAACGACCTGCTGGGCGGCCAGGTGGACCTGCTGTGCGACCAGACGACGCAAACCGTGCCGATGATCAAGGACGGCCGCGTCAAGGTCTTCGGCGTGACCTCGCTCAAGCGCCTGTCGGCGCTGCCGAATGTGCCCACGCTGGACGAGCAGGGCCTCAAGGGCTTTGAGGTCAAGGTGTGGCATGGCATGTATGCACCCAAGGGCACGCCGGCACCGGTGCTCGACAAGATCAACGCCGCACTGCGCGCCGCCATGCGGGACCCCGCGGTCAAGCAGCGCCTGGCCGACCTGAGCTCGGACATCGTGCCCGAGGACAAGATGACCCCGGCCGCCCTGAAGAGCCACCTGGAAGCCGAGATCAACAAATGGAGCCCGGTGATCAAGAAGGCGGGCGTGTACGCTGACTGAACCGGATTTGAACCGGATTTGAACCTGTTTTGAACCCGCTCGCATTTCACTTCGCCACCACGGCTGAATGATGAAATTGGGGTGATAAAACCGGCTGCGGCCCCTCACGGATGGCCGCAGCCGGCGATTGATTTCAGGCCGCTTCCAGGCCATCGCCCGCTGCCACTCCACGGCAGGTCCAGCGGCATTGGCCTGCGGCTCGGACGGGGGTTCCGTTCTGCCCCCGGAAATCCCGAAAACATGGCCTCGCCTTGCAGCCTGACACGTATTGTTCCAATTTGAGAATTTCACCAGGACCTGGCACGCATGCTAGGGTTTAACCTAGGGATGTCCGTCGTCAGTGATCCAACAATGAGCCCTCAGCCCCAAGCCAACAGGAGACTCGCCCATGCAAGTTCAACTCACAGTCAACGGGAAATCGTCCAGCATTGAGGCCCCGCCCAACACCCTGTTGGTGCAGGTGTTGCGGGAACATCTCAAGCTCACCGGAACCCATGTGGGCTGCGACACCGCCCAATGCGGCGCCTGCACCGTCATCATGAACGGGCGGGCCGTCAAGTCCTGCAACATCCTGGCGGCCCAGGCGGCTGGCGCCGAGATCACCACCATCGAAGGCCTGGCCAAGGCAGATGGCACGATGCATCCGATGCAGGCCGCCTTCAAGGAGTGCCACGGCCTGCAATGCGGTTTTTGCACCACCGGCATGGTGATGAACGCCGTGGACCTGTGCACGCACCACCCCCAGGCCACGGAAGCCGAAATCCGCGAGCTGCTGGAAGGCAATATCTGCCGCTGCACCGGCTACCAGAACATCGTCAAGGCCGTGCAGCAAGGCGCGGTGGCGATGACGGCCTGAAGACCTGACGCGGCGAGGTGTCCCGTTCACGCCGCCGGAATTTTTGACACGTTGAAACGCCCCACCTGCGCGGGCCAGCGCCACACCAAGTTAGCCATCTTTCCCAGGGAGTACACAACATGGGTGCATCCGACTTCATCAACCTGCCGACGATTGGCACGTCCGTTCGCCGCAAGGAAGACTACCGCTTTCTCACGGGTGGCGGCCAGTACACCGATGACATCACGCTGGCCAACCAGAGCTATGCAGTGTTTGTGCGCTCCCCGCATGCGCATGCCCGGATCAGGAGCATCAGTACGGCGCAGGCCAAGGCCGCGCCGGGCGTGCTGGGCGTGTTTGTCGGCGAGGACGTCGCGGCCGACAAGATCAACGGCCTGCCCTGCGGCTGGCTGATTACCAGCATCGACGGCACCCCGATGAAGGAGCCGCCGCACCCCATCCTGGCGCAGGGCAAGGTGCGTTATGTCGGCGACCATGTCGCCATGGTGGTGGCCGAAACGCTGGAGCAGGCCAAAAATGCCGCCGAGCTGGTCGAGGTGGACTACGACGTGCTGAGCGCCGTGGTCAAGGTCACGGATGCCGCGAAAGCCACGGCGCTGCACGAGGCCGCACCCGACAACCACTGCTACAAATGGGCGATAGGCGACAAGGCGCAGGTTGACGCGGCTTTTGCCGGGGCGGCGCATGTGACCAGACTCGACCTGATCAACAACCGCCTGGTGCCCAACGCGATGGAGCCGCGCGCCGTGATTGGCTCCTACAGCCGGGCGACCGATGAATACACGCTGTACGTGGCCAACCAGAACCCGCACGTGGAGCGCCTGCTGCTCACCGCGTTTGTGATGGGCCTGCCGGAGCACAAGGTGCGCGTCATTGCACCCGATGTCGGCGGCGGCTTCGGCTCCAAGATTTACCTCTACGCCGAAGATGTGTGCCTGACCTGGGCCTCGAAAAAGCTCAACCGCAACATCAAGTGGACGGCCGACCGCAGCGAAGCCTTTGTCAGCGACGCCCATGGCCGGGACCATTCCAGCCATGCCGAAATGGCGCTCGACAAGGACGGCAAATTCCTCGCGCTGCGCGTGCACACCGACGCCAACATGGGCGCCTACCTGTCGACCTTTGCGCCGGCCATCCCGACCATTTTGTATGCCACGCTGCTGGCCGGCCAGTACACCACGCCGCAGATTTATGTCGAGGTCGATGCCTGGTTCACCAACACGACACCGGTGGACGCCTACCGCGGCGCCGGCCGGCCCGAAGCGACCTATCTGCTGGAGCGGCTGGTCACGCGCGCCGGCTGGGAACTGGGCCTGGCGCAGGATGAAATTCGCCGGCGCAACATGGTGACGCAGTTCCCCTACCAGACGCCGGTGGCGCTGCAATACGACGTGGGCGACTTCCGCGCCTTGCTGGAACGCGCCAACGAGCTGGCCGACGTGGCCGGTTTTGCCCAGCGCAGAACCGCAACCGAAGCGAAGGGCAAACTACGCGGCATGGGCTACTCGAGCTACATCGAAGCTTGCGGCCTGGCGCCCAGCAACATCGCCGGCGCCCTCGGTGCCCGCGCCGGCCTGTTCGAGTGCGGCGAGGTGCGGGTTCACCCCACCGGCAGCGTGACCGTGTTCACCGGCTCGCACAGCCACGGCCAAGGCCATGAAACCACGTTCTCCCAGGTGGTGGCCGCCCGTCTGGGCATTTCGGTCGAACAGGTGGACGTGGTGCATGGCGACACCGGGCGTGTGCCTTTCGGCATGGGCACCTACGGCTCGCGCTCGCTGGCGGTTGGCGGCACGGCCATCATGAAGGCGCTGGACAAGATCGAGGCCAAGGCCAAGAAAATCGCCGCCCACCTGATGGAAGCCAGCGACGCCGATGTGGAGTTCGCCAACGGGGAGTTCACCATCAAGGGCACCGACAAGAAGGTGACCTTCGGCCAGGTGGCGCTGACGGCCTATGTGCCGCACAACTACCCGCTCGACAAGCTGGAGCCCGGCCTCAACGAGACGGCGTTCTACGACCCGACCAACTTCACCTTCCCGGCCGGCACCTACATCTGCGAGGTCGAGGTCGACCCCGCCACCGGCGAAGTGCGGGTGGACCGTTTCACCGCGGTGGACGACTTCGGCAACATCATCAACCCGATGATTGTCGAAGGCCAGGTGCAAGGGGGGCTGGTGCAGGGCATTGGCCAGGCGCTGATGGAAAACTGCGTGTACGACCAGGAATCCGGCCAGCTGCTGACCGGCTCCCTGATGGACTACGCGATGCCGCGTGCCGACGACATGCCCAACTTCACCCTGGCCACGCTGTGCACGCCGTGCAGCCACAACCCGCTCGGCGCCAAGGGCTGTGGCGAGGCGGGCGCCATCGGGTCACCGCCGGCGGTGATCAACGCCGTGCTCGATGCGCTCAAGCCGCTGGGCGTGACCGACTTCGACATGCCCGCATCGCCCGGCCGTGTCTGGGAAGCTATCCAGGCCGCCAAACACTGACCCCTTCCAAGGAGCAACCACCATGTATGCATTCACCCTGGAGCGCCCCGCCACCCTGGCTGACGCCGCGAAGCTCGCCGCTGCCGGCGCCAAGCCGCTGGCCGGTGGCCAGACCCTGCTCGCGTCGATGAAGATGCGCCTGTCCAGCCCGGAGCAACTGGCCGACCTGAGCGGCATCAAGGAACTTGCCGGCATCAAGCGCGACGGCAATGCTTTTGTGATCGGTGCGATGACGCGCCACGCCGATGTCGCCGACAACGCCGAGCTGAAAGCGGCCTTGCCCGCGCTGGCGGACATGGCAGCCCACATCGGTGACCGCCAGGTGCGTGCGATGGGCACGCTCGGCGGCTCGGTGGCCAACAACGATCCGGCCGCCTGCTACCCCAGCGCGGTGCTGGCGCTGGGCGCAACCATTCACACGACGGCGCGCAAGATTGCCGCCGACGATTTCTTCCTCGGCATGTTCGCGACCGCGCTCAACGAGGGCGAGCTGATCACGGCGATCAGTTTTCCCATCCCCAAACGTGCGGCCTACATGAAGTTCAAGCAGCCGGCCTCGCGCTTTGCGCTGGTCGGCGTGTTCATTGCGCAGTTTGATGCCGGTGTGCGCGTGGCCATCACCGGGGCAGCCAACGGCGTGTTCCGCCATGCCGGCCTGGAAGATGCCTTGAGCAAAAGCTTTACGCCCGAAGCGGCCGCGGCCGTCAAGATTGACGCGACAGACCTCAACAGCGACATCCACGCCACAGCGGCGTACCGCGCCAACCTGATCAGCGTGCAGGCGCAGCGTGGTGTGGCGAAGGCGCTGGGCTAACCAAAAAACCAAGCAAGCAAGGCGGGGAATTTCTGCACAATCCGTTTAAATCCGTTCGGGCTGAGCTTGGCTTGTACTGAGCTTGTCGAAGTGCGAAGCCTTTCCCCAGATGCTGATTGGTATAGAGAATAGAGAGCGTTTCGACAAGCTCAACGCGAACGGAAGAAAACCGGCAGGCCGATTTCGATGACACCATTCCCAAGCATTGATGCGCTGATGCAGGCGCTGCAGGGCGCCGGCTACTTTGCCGACCGCCGGCTGGCGACAGCGGTCTTTCTGGCCCTCAGGCTGCAGCGTCCGCTGCTGCTGGAAGGCGAGCCCGGCGTCGGCAAGACCGAGCTGGCCAAGGCGCTGGCCGTGGCGCTGCAGCGGCAACTGATACGCCTGCAGTGCTACGACGGGCTGGAGCAGCGCGAAGCCCTGTACGAATGGAACTATGCGGCCCAGTTGCTGCACATGCGGGCCGTGGAAGGCCACGGCAACGCCGCCGATGTGGAGCGCGAGGTCTACCAGGACCGCTACCTGATCCGGCGCCCGCTGCTGCAGGCGCTGCAAACGCCCCCGCCGGGCGCGGTGCTGCTGATCGACGAAGTGGACCGGGCCGATGAACCCTTCGAAGCCTTTTTGCTGGAATACCTGGGCGAGTACCAGGTCAGCATTCCGGAGATCGGCACGGTGCGCGCCGAGGTGACGCCCGTCACCATCCTCACCAGCAACCGCACGCGCGAACTCCACGACGCCGTCAAGCGGCGCTGCCTGTACCACTGGCTCGACTACCCGGACCGCGAACGCGAACTCGCGATTGTGCGGGCCCAGGTACCCGAGGCCAGTGAGCAGCTGTCGGCGCAGGTCGCCGGCTTTGTCGACCGGCTGCGCCGCTCGCCGTTTGGCAATGCCTTCCAGCGTGCGCCGGGCATTGCCGAGAGCGTGGAGTGGGCCAGGGCGCTGGTCGCGCTCGACACACTGGTGGTTGACCCCGAAGTGGTGGCCGATACGGCAGGCATCCTGTTCAAGCAGCGTGAAGACGTGGCGGCGCTGACGCATGGGATGGCAGTTGAGTTGCTCAAGCCGGAGGAGGTGGCGGGATGATGCGCACTCGCCGTCCTTCGACAACTCAGGACAGATCAGGTATTCGGGGGCGAGCCCTCACCCCAGCCCTCTCCCAGAGGGAGAGGGAGCAAGTCAGTTCTTCATTCCCTCTTCCGCTGGTTCACCCCACGACCTTCCGCACGCTGGCAAGGGAGCCGGCCAGTTCTTCATTCCCTCTCCCTCTGGGAGAGGGTTAGGGTGAGGGCTCCCCCGTGCTGCTAGGCGACGCCAGGGCCGGCAAGCTGGCCGACAACATCGCCGGCTTTGGCCGGGCGTTGCGCCGGGCCGGCGTGAAAATTGACAGCCAGCGCATTGCACTGGCCAAGGAGGCCGCGCTGGCGGTCGGTGTTGCCGACAGGGAAGACCTCAGTGCCGCCTTTGAAGCGGTCATGGTCAGCCGCGAGCAGGACCGTCTGGTGTTTCGCGAGCTGTTCGATGTGTACTTCCAGGATCCGAAAGTCGCCAACAAGCTGCTGGCGCAATTGCTTCCCAGTGCCGAAGGCAAGGCCGAAGCGAGCAAGCGCCGGCCCCGCGTGCGCGAGGCGCTGTCGCCGCAAAGGACCTTTGGCCAGCAGGCCCAGCCCCGCGCCGAAGACCAGAAGGTGGAGTTCGATGCGGCCATGACCGCCAGCGACATTGAGCGCCTGCAGCATGCCGACTTCAACGCCCTGTCCGCCACCGAGTACCGCCTGGTCGAGCGGCTGGCGCGCGACATCAAATTGCCCTTGCCCATGTTTGCCTCGCGCCGCAGCCGCCCCGCCGCATCGGGCGCACGCATTCACTGGCCGGGCGTGATGCACCAGGCCGCGCGCACGGGCGGCGAACTCATGCACCTGCCGCGGCTGCAGCGGCGCGAGCAGGCCCTACCCTTGCTGGTGCTGGTCGATGTGTCGGGCTCGATGGAGCGTTATGCGCGTTTGCTGCTGGCCTTTTTGCACGCGGCCACGCGCCGCCATCCGCACCGCGACGTATTTGCCTTCGGCATGCACCTGACCGATTTGACCCCGGCGTTTCGCCAGGCCGATACCGACGAGATGCTGGCGCATGCCAGTCTGGCGATCGAAGACTTTGCCGGCGGCACGCAACTGGGCGCGTCGCTGGCCAGCCTGCGCGAACGGCATGCGCGCCGACTGGTGGGCCGGCGCACCATGGTGCTGGTCATCACCGACGGGCTGGACACCGGCGAGCCGGCCGATCTGGCGAAAGAGCTCGCCTGGCTGCGCCGGCGCAGCCGCCGCCTGCTCTGGCTCAACCCCTTGCTGCGCTTTGAAGGCTACGCGCCGCTGGCCCGCGGCGCGGCCGTGCTGCATGCCCATGCGCATGGCATGCTGGCAGTACACAATCTGAGCAAGCTCGAAGAATTGGCGACCAGCCTGGCCGCCCTGATGAAAACCTGAAAAACCAAAAAAACCTGAAAGAATCTCCCCATGGACATGCAAGGAAGCCGTCAACTGGCCGTGACCCAGCAACAAGCGTGGGATGCGCTGAACGACCCGGCCGTGCTCAAAACCTGCATACCGGGTTGCGACAAGGTGGAAGCCTCCGGCGAGAACCAGTACGCCATCGGCATGGCGCTGAAGATCGGCCCGGTATCGGCCAAATTCTCCGGCAAGATCACGCTGAGCGACATCACCCCGCCGGCCAGCTACCGGCTGTCGTTTGAAGGACAAGGCGGCCCGGCCGGTTTTGGCAAGGGGAGCGCTGCGGTCGCGCTGACGCCGGACGCCGATGGTTGCGAGCTGTCGTACACGGTCAACGCCACCGTAGGCGGCAAGATTGCGCAGCTCGGACAGCGGCTCATCGACGGCGCGGCCAAATCAATGGCGGAAGACTTCTTCAAGCGTTTTGACGAAGAAATGCAACGCCAGCACCCTGAAAGTTATGCGGCCAAGATGGTGATGGGCGATGTGGATGCCGAGCCGGTGAGTCGGGCGCACCCTGCGGGCGTGCCGGTGTGGCTCTGGGTCGGCGGTGCCGTGGTGGGGGCCCTGGTCGTGTTCTTGTTGATGTATTAGGGGCGCAGGCGCAGTGTGAAACTCCTCCTGAAAACCCGATGTGATGGACGCGGCTGTTGGCACAAGCGCTGCTGAAAGACGATGTGAAGAGCCCATCCATCGTGAGCGGCCAGCCGTTCGGGCGGCACCGGCTTCAGGCCAACAGCCAGGCATTGGCCTGGCTGGCTATGCTGGGGCTGCCCGCGCAAGCGTGGAGCCAGGCCGCCGCTCCGGAACCGGCCGTGCGCACCCTGCGTCCGGTGGTGGTGACCGTGACGCGCGGCGTCGAGCAGTCGGCGTTCGATAGCCCCGCCTCGGTCGACGTCATCGACGCCACCACGATTCAGAACGGGCAGTTGCAGGTCAACCTGTCCGAAACGATGGTGCGCGTTCCCGGCCTGGTGGCGCAGAACCGCCAGAACTATGCGCAAGACATCCAGATCTCTTCGCGGGGGTTTGGCGCGCGCTCGACTTTTGGCGTGCGCGGCCTGCGGCTCTACGCCGACGGCATCCCGGCCAGCGGCCCAGACGGGCAGGGTCAGGTGTCGCACTTCGACCTGGCTTCCGCATCGCGCATCGAGGTTTTACGCGGTCCGTACTCGGCGCTTTACGGTAACTCCTCCGGCGGTGTCATCAGCATTTTTACCGCCGACGGCGGGCCGCAAACGGTGGCCGACATCTCCAGCGCCTGGGGCAGTGATGGCGAGCAGCGCACCGGCGCCAAATTGAGCGGCAGCCAGGGCGCGGTGCAATACAACCTGAGTGCCGCGCGCTTCAGCACCGACGGCTACCGCGACCACAGTGCGGCAAGTCGCACGGGTTTTAACGGTAAGGTGAAGGCCACCGTCCACGACGATACCCGCCTGACCTTCGTTTTGAACAGCATGAAAATGCCCGATGTCCAGGACCCGCTCGGGCTGACGCGCGAAGAAATGCAGGCCAACCCGCGCCAGGCCACGCCCAATGCCTACACCTTCAACACCCGCAAGTCGGTCGATCAACTGCAGGGCGGTGCCGTGCTGGAGCATCGCCTGAGCGCGGGCCAGTCGCTGCAGCTCACTGCCTACACCGGCGAGCGCGAGACGCAGCAGTTTCAGGCGATTCCCGTGGGCACCCAGGCACCGGCAACGCATCCAGGAGGGGTGATCGACTTGCGCCGCCGCTACCACGGGCTGGATGCCCGCTGGATCAACAAGACCCGCCTGCTGGGCAAGCCCCTGACGCTGACGGCGGGCCTGTCCACCGACCAGGCCAGGGAGGCGCGGCGTGGCTTTCAGAACTTTGTGGGGAGCACGCTCGGCGTGCTGGGCGCGCTGCGGCGCGACGAGGCCAACACCGTGCGCAGCTTTGACCAATATGTGCAGGCCCAGTGGGTGGCTGCTGAACGCTGGAGCGTCTCAGCGGGCTTGCGCCACTCACGGGTGTCGTTTGACTTTCGGGACAAATACATCGTGCCCGGCAATGGCGACGACAGCGGCTCGGTCAGCTACCAGGCCAGCACACCCGTGCTGGGCGTCGTGTACCACGTGACCGATGCCACCAACCTGTATGCCACAGCGGGGCGGGGCTTTGAAACGCCGACGCTCAACGAGCTGGCCTACCGTGCCAGTGGCGGAACAGGCCCGAATTTGGCCTTGCAGAGCGCGACCAGCCGGCAATGGGAAATCGGCGCCAAAACCGAATTCATGCCGCAGTGGCGCCTGAACGCCGCCTATTTCCGGGCCCGCACGGCCAACGAGATCGTGGTGTTGAGTAACGCCGGTGGCCGCAGCACATTCCAGAACGCGGGAACCACACAGCGCGACGGCATTGAGGCCGCGCTGTCCGGGCGCTGGGGCAAGGGCTGGTCCACCTACCTGGCCGCCACTTACCTGGATGCCCGGTACGGCAACGGCTTTTTGACTTGTGTCGCCGCGCCCTGCACCACGCCCAACACCCTGGTGGCCAGTGGCAACCGCATTCCCGGTATTCCGCACGCCAGCCTTTTCGCTGAGCTGGCCTGGCAGCACAGCCCCTGGGGCCTGGAAACCGCACTGGAATGGCGCCATGTCGGCAAGATCTATGTGGATGACAGGAACACCGACACGGCGCCCCGCGCCAGCACGGTGAACCTGCGGGTGTCGCTGACGCAGAAATTGGACCGCTGGTCAGTCAGGGAATTCATCCGGGTTGACAATCTGACTGACCGCCAATACGCCGGCTCGGTGATCGTCAATGAGGGCAACGGGCGCTTCTTCGAGCCGGCGCCGGGTCGCAACTGGCTGGTCGGCGTGAACGCCGTCTATGCGTTCTGACGGAGTAGTACGGGCTCGCCGCGCCGGTGACCCGAAGCAGGCTGAAAAAAGGGTGAAGTATGGAAAACCTCGATGTCATGGTGTTGCGCACGCTGCGCGACTGGCGAACGGCGGGCAAACGCGCCTTGCTGGCCACGGTGGTGCGCACCTGGGGCTCGTCGCCGCGGCCGGTGGGCTCCATCATGGCGCTGTGTGAAGACGGCTCGGTGGTCGGCTCGGTCTCCGGCGGCTGCATTGAAGACGACCTGATTTACCAGTACACACGCGCCTATGCGTCGGCGGCCGCTCAGCCCGACGGCGCTGGTGCTGGTGCTGGCAGCCAGCAGATCCCGTCGGGTCCGCCCGCTTTTGTCAAATACGGCATCACCGCCGACGAGGCCCACCGTTTTGGCCTGCCCTGCGGCGGCACGCTGGAGCTGGTGCTGGAGTACGACCCCGACGCCAGCCAGCTGGCCCAGCTGGTCGAAGGGCTGGAAACCGGGCAGCTGATGCAGCGCAGCGTGCGCCTGAGCAATGGCGCGGTGACGCTGGCGCAGGCCACAGCACCTGCAGCGCTCAGCGTCTCGGCCACGGAACTCGTCAACACCTTCGGCCCCGAATACCGCATGCTGCTGATTGGCGCCGGCCAGCTGACCGAATACCTCGCCACCATGGCCCTGTTCAGCGGCTTTGCCGTCACCGTCTGCGATCCGCGCGAAGAATACCGCAGCGCGTGGTCGGTAGCGGGCGCCAAGGTGCTCAGCGACATGCCGGACGATGTGGTCCTCGCCTTCAAGCCGGACCGGCGCAGCTGCGTGATCGCGCTCACGCACGACCCCAAGCTTGATGACCTGGCGTTGCTCGAGGCTTTGGGCACCGATGCGTTTTATGTTGGCGCCATCGGTTCACGGCGCAACAACGAAGCACGGCACCAGCGCATGATCGAGCACTTCGGCCAGACCGAAGCCACGCTGGCCCGGCTGCGCGGCCCCATCGGCATTTACATCGGCAGCAAAACCCCGCCGGAAATTGCCGTCAGTGTGATGGCTGAAGTGCTGGCCGTGAAAAACGGCGTGGTGCTGCCGCGCGACATGGAAGTGGCGCAGGCAAAAAACGAGCGGGCCATCGCGGGTAACGCGGAAGACGCCCTGGTGTGCGGCACCAGGAGCGTGACCGCCTGATCAGTCAAGCGGCCGGCGCCCCCACTTTCCACTTTCCACTTTCCACTTCCCACTCCCCGGCTTCACCCTTAACCGCCGGTCTTCATCGCGGCAGGCGCAATGCTCTGGACTCGCTTGACCTCGTCGCGGATACGCTGCGTCAACGCCTGGGGCGTGCCGCCCTGGGTTTCGACGCCGGCCTTCTGCAGTTTTTGCCAGACCGCCGGCTCGCGCAAGACCTCGTTCAGCTCGCGGTTCAGGCGGGCGGTGATGGCCGGCGGCATTTTGGCCGGACCGAACAGGCCGTTCCACAGGCTGATGTCAAAGCCCTTGAGCGCCGGGGTTTCCGACAGCGACGGGATTTGCGGCGCAGCCCGGGAGCGGCCCGGGGTCGTGACGCCCAGCGCCACCATCTTGCCGGCCTCGATGTGGGGCAAGGCCGTGGGTGTCATGAAAAAAGCCAGTTCGATGTTGCCGCCCGCCACGTCGACGGCCATTTGCGCCGCGCCGCGGTAAGGCACATGGGTAATTTTGGTTCCCGCCTTCTGGTTCAGCAGCTCGCCGGCCACATGCAGCACGGTACCCACGCCGGAGGAGGCATAGCTCAGCGCACCCGGCTCCCGCTGGGCCTTGAGCAGCGCTTCCGGCGCGCTCCTGAGCCCGGATTTGGGGCTGGCCACCAGCACCAGGGGCACATCGCCAATCAGCCCGATATGGGTGAAGTCGGTTTCCCCGTTGTATTTGACCGCCGGATTGAACAGCCGGGCAATCGACACTTCGCTGCCCGAGGCCATGAACAGGGTGTAGCCGTCGGGTGCGGCATTCACCACCTTCTGGCCGGCGATGGTGCCGCCCGCACCGCTGACGTTCTCAATCACGACCGGTGTGCCCAGGCGCTTGCCCAGCGGCTCGGCGATGGTGCGCGCAATCATGTCGGCGCTGCCCCCAGCGGGGAACCCCACCACCAGGGTGATGGGCCGCTTGCCGGGCCATTCCTGCGCGTGGGACAGGCCGCTCAGGGCCGGAATGACGGCCAGGATTGCCAGCGCGCTGGCGCGGGTCAGGACGTGGCACAGGGCACGGCGTCTGGAAGTAAAAAGATCGGACACGGAAAACCTTTCAGGAAATTTCAGGGCATATGGGTGGAACGCAGGTTGTCGCCTCATGCAGGTTCATGCAAGTTCACGCAACTTCAGGCAGCAGGGACCGCCCATCACGGGCGACCACGCGGCCGCGCTTGAGCACCAGCCGGCGCGCCGGATGAAAGGCGACGGCCTCGGCGGCGGTTTCGGCTTCGACCAGCACCAGGTCGGCAGCCGAGCCCACCGCCAGGCCATAGTGTTCGACGCCCATCACCTGTGCGCCGCCGTAAGTCGCCATGCGCAGGGCGATTTCAATACCGGCATCGTCACGGAAGCCGCTGCGGTAGGCCAGCAGGTAGGCGCGCTCCAGCATGTCGCCGTTGTTCAGTGGACTCCAGGTATCGCGAATGCCATCCGACCCGGTGAACAGCCGCACCCCGCGCTCGTGCAGCAGGCGTATCGGCGGGAAGGGTGTCGGGCCCGACGGTGCGTGGGTCATGATCGCGATGTCGTTGTCCAGCAGCAGCGCGATGAGGGACTCCAGGCGCGCAGGCTCGACCCCGCCCAGGCAGAACGCGTGGCTGATCGCCACCTTGCCGGCCAGGCCCAGGCTGCGGGTGCGCTCGGCAATCATTTCGATGGTCACCGCGCCCAGGTCGCCGCGGTCATGCAGGTGAATGTCGACCCCACAACCGTGCCGGCCGGCAATGGCGAAGATCCCGTCCAGCTGGCCCTTGGGGTCGCGGTCGACACCCACGGGATCGAGTCCGCCGATCACCTCCGCGCCATCACGCACGGCCTGCTCCAGCAGCTCGAGCGTGCCCGGCCGGATCATCACGCCCGTCTGCGGGAACGCCACAAAGTCAATATCGATCCAGTCGCGATGCCTGTCGCGCATCGCCTGCACGCCATGCAGGTGCGCCAGCCCGACGTCGGGGCCCACATCGACGTGGGTGCGCACATGGGTGGTCCCGCAAGCGATCAGGCGCCTGAGCAGCCGGGCGCTCTGGACTTCGGGCGCCAGGCCCAGCGAGTCCAGCACCTGCCGCTCGTTCTGGATCTTGTCCATCAGGGTGGGACCCGCCTGGTGCGGATGCCAGGGCGTACCCCAGAGGGTCTTGTCGATATGGGCATGCGCGTCCACCAGGCCCGGTATGACCAGGCAGCCGCGGGCGTCCACAATTTCGTCCCCCGGCGCGGCGGGAAGATCGGCGCCGATGGCGGCAATGCGGCCATCCCGTACGGCGATGTCCGCGGTCTGGGAACCCCAGGGCCGGCCGCCCCGTATCATCAGATTTTGCATGGATAGTCCTTCACAGGTCATGGCTGGCAACGCTGGCGGTAGCAGCCCCCGCTGCGCTGCTGCTGCGTTCAATAATGGCTGACACCCCACAGCCGCGCCGGGGCCTGCGTCAGGTGCCGCAGGCCGCTGCGGTCGAGCATGCGCTCGGCGGCTTCATTCACCTCTTCCAGTATCTCGCTTTCGTTGACGGTCTGCACCTGGCGGTCTTCCATCAGGAGGCGGCCGTTGACGATGGTGGTGCTCACATCGGCGGCGTTGGCAAAGCAGGTGACGCGGTAGACCGGCATGTTCAGCGGCAGCATGTGGGGCTTGAACAGGTCCACCAGGATGATGTCGGCTTTCTTGCCGGCCTCCAGCGACCCAATCTCATGCTCCATGCCCAGTGCCCGGGCCGCGTCAATCGTCACCATTTCCAGCACCTTGCCATGGGGCAGCACGCCCGCGTCGCGGAAATGCCGGCGGTGGTAGTGCATGCACTGGGACATGTGGCGGAACATGTCGTAGCCGCGGTCCGGCGCGGCACCGTCCGAACCGATCGCCACCGTGACGCCGGCATCGATCAGCTCGGGCACCGGGCAGCGGCCGCGAATCGACATGATGGCGCTCGGGTTGTGCACGATGCGGGTGTCCGTCTCGCGGGTCACGGCGATGTCCTCCTCGTTCAGGTCAATGCTGTGCGACATGAAGGAAGTCGGGCCCAGCAGGCCCAGCTCGCGGTGCGCCAGGGCCAGCGTGCCGGTGCGGTGGCCATCCTGCGTGAAGGTCAGGCCGCGCGCCTTCGCGAGGCCGAAGTAATCCCTCGCCTGGCGGTGGAACTCATCGCGCAGCAGCACGTGGTCCGGCTCATGCATGGGCGCAAACACCGCCAGCGTGATGGCGATGCTCAGGCGGCCGTCGGCCCGGCCGTGGTTCTCGTCAATGATCTGGTTGCAGACCTCCAGCACCGTCGCGGCATCGACATCGCGCGAGGTCGGTGGCTCGGTCGCCCAGTCCACATAGCGCGTGGGCCCTGCAGGACGCGAAGGGCCCACCGCCACCACCGAGCGGGTGCCGGCGCGCGCCACCGCATCGCAATGCACCCTCGCGTACTTGGGGTCGTCCACCCGCATGATGGAGTCGCCGCCGCCAAACAGCGACACCCCCGTCGTCACGCCAGCCTTCAGGCGCTCCAGCGAGGTCATGGCCGACTCGGCGCGCCAGAACTGCTCATCCGATGCCGTGGTGTAGATCACGGCGCAGGCGTCCATCCAGGCGCCGGGGTCCCCCGCCCCCATGGTCCGCAGCATGCCGTGGCCGGCATGGGCATGGCTGTCGATCAGGCCGGGCAACACCGCCTTGCGGTAGGCGTTGATGGTTTTGGTGGCCGTGAAGCGGGCGCGCAGTTCCGCGGACGTGCCGACGGCCACAATGCGGTCGGCCCTGACCGCCACGGCGCCGTCCTCGATGACGCGGCGTTGCGCGTCCATGCTGATGACTGTGCCGTGCTCTATCAGAAGATCTACGTGGTCTATACGGTCTACGTGGTCTGTGTTTTCAGTCATGGGCAACTCAGGCGAGTGAAAAGGATGAAGCGGCAGAATCAGGAGCAGTGGGATGCGCCGCGCCCGGCATGAAGCGCACGGGCTGGCCACCGCTGCCGACGGCATGGCAGGCGACCGAGACACCGTTGTCCAGCGTGCGCAGCGCCGGCGCTTCGCGGCGGCAGATGTCCATGGCCGCCGGGCAACGCGGATGAAAGGTGCAGCCTGGCGGCGGCGCCAGCGGGCTGGGCAGCTCGCCGGCCGGAAGACTCACCGGACGGCGACCCTGGCCGATGCGCGGAATGGCGGCCAGCAAGAGCTGCGTGTACGGATGGCGGGGCGCCGAGAACAGCTCGGCCGTCGGCGCCACCTCGACCAGGCGGCCCAGGTACATGACGCCGATCATGGACGAGACAAAACGCACCACGGCCAGGTTGTGGCTGATGAACAGGCTGGTCAGGCCCTCCTCTTTTTCCAGGCGCTTGAGCAGGTTCAGGATTTGCGCCTGCACCGACACATCCAGCGCGGAGGTGGGCTCGTCGCACACCAGGAAGCTGGGCTCGCCAGCCAGCGCGCGGGCGATCGACACACGCTGGCGCTGGCCGCCTGAAAATTCGTGCGGGAACTTGGCGGTATCGGCCGCCGACAGGCCCACGCGGGCCAGCAGGTCTTCCACACGCTGCTTCACATCCGCGCGCAGGCGCAGATTCTGGAAGGTGATGGGCTCGGCGATCGCATCCCCGATACGCCAGCGCGGGTTCAGCGAGGCATAGGGGTCCTGGAAAATCATCTGGGTGCGGTGCACGCGGCCGTCCACCGGCGCGCTGAACTGCATGGAGCCCGCACTGGGTTTGTCCAGCCCGGCAATCACACGGGCCAGCGTGGTCTTGCCGCAGCCCGACTCCCCCACCAGGCTGAAGGTGGAGCCCACGGGAATCTCAAAGCTCACGTTGTCCACGGCGCGCACCGTACGGCCCTGCGCCTTGAATTCGCGCGACAGGTTTTTGACACTCAAGTAAGGCATGTTCATGCTGCCACTCCTGCGACGCCTGCGGCGGCCATGCCTAGCTGCGGATGCCAGCAGGCCACCAGCGCCACGCCTTCCGGGTGCGGCATGGGCCGCGTAGTGACGCACTGCTCGGTCGCATGTTTGCAGCGCGGGTGAAAGGGGCAGCCGGTGGGCCGGGCGGACAGCCCGGGCATCGCGCCGTCGATCTGCTGCAGCCAAAGGGTGTCATGGTCGACCGGCGGGATCGAGCCCATCAGCCCGCGCGTGTAGGGGTGGCGCGGCTGGTTGACGATCTGGTCCACCGGGCCGGTCTCGGCAATGTGGCCGGCGTACATGACGGCCACGCGATCGGCGTTTTCGGAAATCACGCCCATGTCGTGCGTCACCAGCAGCACGGCGGTGCCGCGCTCACGGCACTGCGTGCGCAGCAGTTCCAGCACCTGCGCCTGCACCGAGACATCGAGCGCCGTCGTCGGTTCGTCGGCAATCACCAGATCGGGTTCGGCACACAGGGCCAGCGCGATCACGATGCGCTGGCGCATGCCGCCCGAGAACTGGTGCGGGTAGGCGTCCACGCGTTCGGCCGGCGAGGGAATGCCGACCTGGCGCAGCCACTCGATGGCCCGCTCGCGGGCTTCATCGCGGCTCATGGGCAGGTGGGTCCGCATGGTTTCCGTGAGCTGGTCGCCCACCGTCAGCAAGGGGTTGAGGCTGAGCAGCGGGTCCTGGAAGATCGCGCCGATGCGGCGGCCGCGCAGCCTGCGCATCTGGGCGGCGGGCAAGCCGTGAATGGGCTGGCCGTCAAAGATGATCTCGCCGGCGGTGACATGGGCGGGCGGATCGAGCAGGCCCAGCACGGCCATGCCGGTGATGGATTTGCCGGCGCCGGATTCACCGACAAAGCCGAGGATCTCGCCGCGCGCAATGTCGAAACTCACGTCGTCGAGCGCCGTCAGGGGGCCGTGGCGGGTAGGAATCTGCACGCGCAGGTGGCGCACCGACAGCAGGGGCGCAGCGGGTGACGCAATGTTGGAAGTGGTCATGATGATTATTTCAACCGTGGATTGAGCGCGTCGCGCAACCAGTCGCCAAACAGGTTGACACTGAGCACCAGGCCAATGAGCAGCAGCCCCGGCAACACCGTGATCCACCACTCCCCGGAAAACAGCACCTCATTGCCCAGCCGGATCAGGGTGCCCAGCGACGGCGACGTGGCCGGCACACCCAGCCCCAGAAAGCTCAGGGTGGCCTCGGTCAGCACCGCCAGTCCGATGGACAGCGTGGCGATGACCAGCACCGGGCTCAAGATGTTGGGCAGCACGTGGCGAAACAGAATGCGCGCCCGGCCCATGCCGATCAGCCGCACCGCGTTGACGTAGTCCTTGTCTTTTTCGATCATGGTGACGCTGCGCACCGTCCGGGCGTACTGCACCCAGTTGGCCAGCGCAATCGCCACCACCACAATCAGCAGCGACAGCTGCTCGTGCACGGCGCGCGGCAGCACGGTGCGCGACAGGCCGTCAATCAGCAGCGCCACCAGGATGGCCGGAAAGCTCAGCTGGACGTCGGCCGCACGCATGATGACGTTGTCCAGCCGGCCGCCGGCATAGCCGGCGATCAGCCCCAGCGTCACGCCGACCACCAGCGAGAGCAGCGTGGACGCAATACCGACCAGCAGCGACATGCGCAGGCCATACAGCATCACCGACACCATGTCGCGTCCCTGGCCGTCGGTACCCAGCAGGTATCTCAGCTGGCCACCTTCGCTCCAGGCCGGCGGCAGGCGCGCGTCCATCAGGTCCAGCGTCGTCAGGTCAAAGGGGTTTTGCGGCGCCAGCAAAGGCGCCAGCAGCGCCATGCCGATGTAGGCCAGCAGCACCAGGGCGGACAGCCAGGCTTCGGGCGAACGGCCCAGGCTCCAGGCGAGATCGGATTGGCGCCAGCGGCGCAGGGTCAGCATCATGGAATTCATGTCGTGCTCCTCAGCGCTGTGCGCGCAGGCGCGGGTCCACCGCGAAATACAGAAGGTCCACCACCATGTTGATCAGCACGAACAGCAGCGCGATCAGCAGCAGGTAGGCGGCAATCACCGGTACATCGCCAAAATTGATGGCCTGGATGATCAGCAGCCCGAGGCCCGGCCACTGGAAGACCGTTTCGGTGATGATGGAAAAGGCAATCATCGAGCCCAGCTGCAGGCCGGCCACCGTGATGATGGGAATCAGGGTGTTGCGCAGCGCGTGGCGGTAATTGATGGAGCGCTCCCGCAAGCCCCGCGCCCGTGCGAACTTGATGTACTCGCTGCGCAGCACCTCCATCATTTGCGTGCGGGTCAGGCGCATGAAGAGCGTCAGCTGGAACAGCGCCAGTGTCACGGCGGGCATAAGCAGGGACTTCCAGCCCGTCACCGTCAGAAAGCCGGTGCTCCAGACGCCCAGCATCACCGTCTCGCCACGGCCAAAGGACGGCAGCCAGTTCAGGGAGATGGAGAACAGCAGGATCAGCATGATGCCGGTCACAAATGACGGCACCGAAATGCCGACCAGTGAAATGACCTGCAGGCTGCGGGTCAGCAGCGAGCGCGGATGCAGACCCGCATACACGCCCATGGGAATGCCGACGCCCAGCGCCAGGATGGCGGCTATCAGGCTGAGCTCCAGTGTGGCGGGCAGCCGGCTGGCAATCACCCGCGATACCGGCTCGATATTGCGGTAGGACACGCCGAACTCGCCCTGCACGGCGCGCCCGACAAACTTCAGGTACTGCAGCGGCAGCGGTTGGTCGAGCCCCAGCGATTGGCGCATGGCCTCACGCTCGTTGACCGTGGCATTTTCACCGACCAGATTGCTGACCGGATCGCCAATGAAGTTAAACAGTGCAAACGACAGCATGGACACCAGCACCATCACGATGGCACCGTTGGCCAGCCGGCCCAGAAGAAAGCGCAACATCAGTTTGTCTCCCAAATAGGTGCCGATGGCTTGTCAGTCATCCACCGTGCACCCGGTTGCATGTCCGCTCGCCTTATCTCGGGGCGACGTTGACCAGCCACAGGCGAAGCTGGTTGTCGGGCGCCTGCGCCATAGCGATGCCCTTGCGCGACGCCCAAGTCACCGGCTGCTGGTGCAGCGGAATGTGGGAGACATCGGCACGCTCGATGGTCACCGCTTCCTCGATCAGCCGCGCCCGCTTGGCAGGATCGATTTCGCTGGCGATCTGCGGCATGTAGGCGTCGAACTTCGGATTGGAGTATTTACCGGCATTGAGCGAGCCTTCCTTGCCGGTGCGGGTGGCGACCACGTCCTTCAGCAAGCCGTACACATCGGCCATGGGCAGGCCGGCGTGCCCCACCATGTAGAACGACACATCATTGGAGTTCAGGCGCACGCTCCATTTGGCGGTGGGCTCGATCATCAGGTTGGTCTTGATGCCCACCTTGGCCAGCATCGAGGACATCGCCAGGCAAAGCGCTTCGTCGTACACATAGCGGTCGTTGGGGCACTGCATGCCCACGGTGAAGCCGCTGGGGTAGCCGGCCTCGGCCAGCAGGGCCTTGGCGGCCTCCGGGTTGTACGGCAGGAGGCGCTTGTTCAGTGCCACCGGCGAGCCATTGAGGGAAGGCGACAGCAGATTCCCCGCGGGCCAGGAAGCACCCCGCATGACCGAGCGCTTGAGCGCGTCCACATCGATGGCCTGGTAAACCGCCTTGCGCACGCGCACGTCCTTGAACGGATTTTTGCCTTTCACGTCGCTGTACAGCAGCTCGTCGCGGCTCTGGTCCATGCCCATGAAGATGGTGCGCAGCTCGGGGCCCTGCACGACCTCCAGCGTCGGCACCGACCTCAGGCGCTGCACATCCTGCAGCGGCACATTGATGGCCGCGTCGATGCCGCCGCTGATCAGCGACGAGGTGCGGGTGGCATCCGACTTGATGGGCGTGAACATGACCTGGGTCAGGTTGTGCTTGGGCTTGTCCCACCAGCCGGGATTGACCGCCAGCACCGTGCGCGTGTCGACCTCGCGCGAAATCAGCTTGAAGGGGCCGGTGCCGTTGGCATTGCGGTTGGCGAAGTTTTCCTTCTGCCGCCCCAGGTCGCTGGCTTCGGTGGCGCGGTTTTGCTCGGACCAGCCTTTGTCCATGACCAGCAGCTGGACCAGCTCGTTGGTGAGGGTCGGCAGTGGGCTGTTGGTCTCCACGTCAACGGTGAAGGCATCCACCTTGCGCACCTCTTTCAGGTCGCTGAGGTTGCCCTTGACCAGCGAGCCCGGCGTGTTGACGCGCTGCCATGAAAACACCACATCGTCGGCGTCGAAGCTTTCACCGTTGTGAAACTTCACCCCCTGGCGCAGGGTGAAACGCCAGACCGTGGGACTGACGACCTTCCAGGAGGTGGCGAGCGCCGGCTCGATCTGCAGCTTGTCGTTGAAGCGGACCAGCGACTCGTAGATGTTGCTGACGAATGCGTTGGTGAAGCTGTTATTGGTGGAGTGGGGATCCATGGACAGGGCGTCCAGATTGGAAGACCAGGTGAAGGTGTTGGCGCCTGCTGCCGTCATCGCAAGACCGAGCGCCAGGCCAATCGCACCGCGTTTGAATGATGTCGAGATCTTCATGGAGATATCCTTTAAGGATGGGGGTTGAGGTTTGGGGATTGCCCGGGGAACGGAAATGAAAAATGGAAATGAAAATGGGAACGCAAAAATGAATCAGGCGGCCGGCGCAAACTGCGCCATGGGACCGGTGTACGACTTGACCTGCGGCGGCGCGTAGTCACCCTGCTTGCTGGTGCGCATGCCCAGGCCCACCAGCGCTTCGGCCAGCTTCACGGCCGAGGTGACGCCATCAATGACGGGAACGCCCAGCTGGCCCGTCAGTTCGGCACACAGGTCGGCCATGCCGGCGCAGCCCAGCACAATCGCACCGACACCATCCTCGGCCAGGGCACGCTCGCATTCGGCCCTGATTTTTTGTTTCAGCGCCTGGCTGGTCTGCGCCTCCAGCTCCAGCACCGCAATGCCGGTGGCCCGCACCCGCCGGCAACGGCTGACCATGCCGTAGTCCAGCAACAGGCGCTCCGCCGTTGGCACGGTGCGCGCCAGCGTGGTGACGATGCTGAACGACGCCGACACGAGACAGGCCACCTGCATGGCCGCTTCCGCAATGCCGATCACCGGCGCCCTGGCCATTTCACGCGCGGCGCGCAGGCCGGGGTCGCCGAAACAGGCAATCACGTGGGCATCCACGCCCATGGCCTCGCCGGCCTGGATCTGGGCCAGCAGCCCCGGCAGCGCCAGCGCTTCATCACTGGCGCTTTCAATCGAGGCAGGCCCGGTGAGCGACTGCACCGCCAGGATGTGCGTGCCGGCAGAAGCGACCTGACGGGCCGCCACCGCCATCTTGGCCGTCATGTCATCCGTCGTGTTCGGGTTGATGAGCTGAATCCGCATATTTTTCAAGATTGTCACAATAACTTTTGGTCAGTTTGCTAATGAAATTTCAGTAAAACCCGTTGGAATTTTAATTTTCATGAATTTATTGTGACATTAAATTCTTTGATTGTCACAATCTTTTTTTAAACGGTGACAATAAAATAAAAAATGTGGCACCATTCAGCCCTGAACTACCTAGAAGAACCATGTCCCGCCCCCCTAAAAACAAGCCCTCACTGGCCCGGCCGGAAACCGCCAGCGATGCGTCCCAAACCGAGCTGGCCGAGGAAAACCGGGTCCGCCACGCCATCGTCGAGGCCGTGCTGGCCCATCGCCTGCCCCCTGGCACCCGGCTGGTCGAAACCCGGCTGTGCGAGGCTTTTGGCGTCAACCGCTCCCTGCTGCGCCGGGTATTTGTGCGGCTGGCCGGTGAAAAAGTCATCGAGTTGCAGCACAACCGGGGCGCCACCATTGCCCAGCCGGGGCCGCAGGAAATGCACCAGGTCTTTGAGGCCCGGCAACTGATAGAGAGCGGCATCATTCGCTCGCTGAGCCAGAAAGCGACGCCGAAAACACTGGCGGCCATACGCAGCCTGGTGGCGGAGGAGCGCGCCGCCTACCTGGCCGGCGAATGGTCCAATTGGGTTCGCCTGTCCGGCGAATACCACCTGCAGGTCGCCCGCCTGCTGGGCAACACCGAGCTTGAAGATATTTTGCGCAGCCTGATTGCGCGCACCACGCTGATGATTGCGCTGTACGACTCGCCGGGCAGCAATGTCTGCTCCTTCGACGAGCACCTCGAAATCCTCGACGCCCTGGAAGGCGGCGACAGCGAGCATGCCTGCCGCCTGATGAGCCATCACCTGCACGGCGCTGAAGTCAAGCTGCGGCGTGACACCACGACACCCGAGGTGGACCTGGTCGCCCTGTTCAGCAACCCGGCCTGAACGTCGCCGCACTCGAACGTCCTTGCGTGCGCATGCGTACGCGTGAGCGGGCCTGCCTGCTCACGCACTACGAGCGCCGCGCCGGCGTTTCGCGTTTCGCGTTTCGCGTTTCGCATCATCCATGTCAAAACTGTTATAGCTTTCCATGCGCTTGCCGCAGGCGCCGGCAAGACGACAATATCCAGGCCCATCCCGACCCATCCCGACCCATCCAGGCTTGTTCAAGCTTATTCAAGCCAACGACTCAACAGGAAAATCCCATGACAACACCCAACCAGGCCGCAGTGGCCGAAGCCATCCTGCAGGCACGCCGCAACCACCAACCCGCTGACGCGCAAGCGCTCGCCGATCACCTGACCACTGCCGACGATGCCTATGCAGTACAAGCCCTGGTGGCCCAGGCCATGCAGGGGCCGGCTGCGCCCTTCCCCCGTTGCTGGAAATCAGGCGGCCCGTCCCGCGACGCAATACTCACGCACGCGCCGCTGCCGCCTGAAGGCGTGTGGCCCAGCCCTGCGCAGGCGGGCGCATGGCCCTTCAACATCTGCCTGGTCGAGGTTGAAATTGCGCTGCGCATCGGCCGTGACGTGACCCCGGCCGATGCCGCCGGCCTGACCCATCCGCAAGCGGTCACGCTAGTGGATGCGATGGCCGTGTCGATTGAGCTGGTCGATTCGCGCTGGCGCCAGGCCCTGGACGCACCGGCCCTGCTAAAACTGGCGGACCTGCAGTCGCACAGCGCCCTGGTGCTGGGCCAATGGGTGCCTTTTGCGCCGCGTGACTGGGACGCGCAGTCCTGCACCATCCGGATTGGCGCACGGCCGGTGGTCGAGCGACGCGGCACGCACTCCATGCAGGACCCGGCCTGGGTCTTGCCGGCATGGCTGCGGCATGCGAGCCGTGATGGGCAGACGGTGCCGGCCGGCACGGTGGTGACCACCGGAACGTGGTGCGGCATATTGCCCGCCGCGCCCGGTGAACTGGTACACGCGCGCTTCGACGGCGTGGGTGAGGCGTCGGTGCAGCTCTAGACCTCTCCCTGTTACCGCAAGCCGGGGACAGGGATTCGCGCCCGGCGTGAGACGCGAATCGCCGCGAAGGCAGGACGCCTTCGCAAGGGTTTCAACGCCGCCGCCCCGCCCTGCGGCAGAGCGGCACAGCGGCGGACGGGTCAGCCGTCGACCCGGACATTGGCCTCCTGGGCCACTTTGGCCCATTTAACGATTTCACTGCGCACCAGTTCGGCAAACTTCTCGGGTGAACCGCCTCCGTCCTCGACGCCAAAGGCATCGAACTTCTCCTGCACGTCGGCCATCGCCAGCACGGTGTTGATGTCCTTGTTCATGCGCGCCGCGATGGGTGCCGGCAGCTTGCCCGGGCCCGAAAGGCCATACCAGTTGAAGGTTTCGAAGCCGGCAAAACCCTGCTCCTGCATCGTGGGCACATCGGGATAGGCTTTCACGCGCTTGCTGCGGGTTTGCGCCACCGCAATGGCGCGCCCGCTCTTGACGTGGGGCGTTGCCGCCGTCATCGTTTCAAAGCTGTACTGGATCTGCCCACCGACCAGGTCGGTCAGCAGCGGGCCGCTACCTTTGTAGGGCACATGGAGCGCGTCGACCTTGGCGCGCAGCTTGAACAGCTCCAGCGCGAAGTGCTGGGCGGTGCCGGGCCCGGCCGAGCCGAAAGTGACCACGCCCGGTTTGGCTTTGCACAAGGCCACCAGGTCCTTCACGTTTTTTGCAGGCTGGTTGGCCCCGGCAATCAGCAGGTTGGGCGTCAGGCCCAGCAACGCCACCGGCACGAAGTCACGCTCCGGGTGGTAACGCATCTTTGGCAGCACGGCGGGTGCCAGGGCATGGCTGTTGATGGTGGTCAGCAGCAAGGTGGTGCCGTCGCTCGCCTGCTGGGCCACGTATTCGGCGGCCAGGGTGCCGGACGCGCCGGCCTTGTTTTCGATGACGACGGGCTGGTTCCACAGGGCGCCCAGCTTCAGCCCCACCACGCGGGCCAGCGCATCGGCCCCGCCGCCGGGCGGAAAGCCGACGACGATGCGGATGGGCCCCGTGGGCCAGCTTTGCGCCCGCAGCGCGGGCAGGGCCAGCGCAGCGGCACCTGCGCCGGTGGCCTGGATGAAATGACGTCTTTGCATTTTTTGTCTCCTTGGATGTATCGAAAAAGTTAAGCAGTAATTAAGTAGTTGTTTTACAGGGCAGGCCAGCGCCCGCTCCACGGATGCGCCGCCTCGTAGCTGGCGCCGAGATCGAGCAGTTGATCGTCGGCGCCAAAGGCACCGATCATTTGCATGCCGATGGGCAGGCCCTCGCGTGAGGGCTCGCAGGGCACGGCCAGGCCCGGCAGGCCCGCGGCATTGACCCAACCGGTGTAGGCTGCATGGCCGCGCGGGCCGACAGGCTGGCCGTCAATGACGGACGGATAGGCCTCGTGAGCCGGCCAGGGCAGCGCGGCGGCAGCGGGCATGACCACCACGTCGATGCGCTCGAACAGCGCGGCGCTTTCGCGGCGCAAGCGCCGCACCGCTTCCATGATCTGCCAGACCCGCGCGCCCGAGACGCGTCGGCCAGCCTCGGCCGCCTCGCGGTATTTGGGACTGGCCTGGGCTTCCCAGTCGGGATGCTGATCGAACATCGCGGCCAGGCCCACCTGGCCGATTTGCGGCCAGGCCTCGGTCATGAACCTCACGTCCAGCGGCAATTCGCCAGTCTCGACGCGGTGGCCCAGCGCGGCGAGCTGCTGCATGGCCTGAAGGCAACTGGCGGCGATCTGCGGGTCCAGCGGGTTCGCGTTCAACCGCTCGACGTAGAGCACGCGCAGCGGGCCCGCAGGCCGCGGCTGCGCCGCTGCCCAGGCCGCCGCCATCGAGGATCGGTCCACCGGCGAGGGGCCGCGCAGGGCCTCGAACAGCAAGCGCGCGTCGGCCACTGTGCGCGCCACCGGGCCGATGCAGTCAAAGTCCAGCAGCAGGCCGGGCAGCGCGTGCTCGCGCGGCCAGGCACTGAGCGAAGGCTTGAGGCCGACCAGCCCGGTGTGCGAGGCCGGGCGGCGGATCGAGCCGCCGCCGTCCTGCGCGATCGCCAGCGGCGCGATGCCGGCGGCCACGGCGGCCACCGCACCGCCGCTGGAGCCGCCGGGCGAGAGCTCCGGAGCCCAGGGGTTGCCGGTGACGCCGAACAGCGGGTTGGCCGTGTAGCCGTCGTTGGCGAACTCGGGCACATTGGTCTTGCCGATGATCAGGGCGCCACCGGCGCGGGCCCGCGCGGCGGCCAGCTCGTCGTGGCCGGGCCGGTGCTCGCGCAGCGCCGCCGTGCCGCAGGTGGTCGGCAGGTCGGCCAGGTAGAGGCTGTCCTTCACGGTGAGCGGAATGCCGTCAAGCACCGACAGCGGCTGTCCGCGTGCATGGCGCTCCGTGGAGGCCTTGGCCTCCTCCAGGAGGAGGGCGTCACGCCGTGCGATGACCGCGTTCAGTCGCGGGTTCACCGCTTCCAGTCGCGCCAGGCAGGCCTGGGCCACCGCCAGTGGCGTGAGGGAGCGCTCGCGAAAGCGCTGACCCAGCTCTACGGCGCCCAGGCGCCACAAGTCGTTGTCGATCATTCGCGTTCAGTCCTCACATGTGGGCGGGCAGCCAGGTGACGATCTGCGGCACCAACATGATCAGCAAGGTGAACAGGATCATGATGGCCGCGTAAGGCAGCGCCCCCCAGATCGCGTCCTCTATGCCGCCCTTGTCGGGCCGTATGCCATGCACCACGAACAGGTTCATGCCCACCGGTGGCGTGATCAGGCCCAGCTCGCACATCAGCACGATGAAGATGCCGAACCAGATCGGATCCACGCCCAGCGCCGTGGCGATCGGGTAGGTGATCGGGATGGTCGCCACCTGCATCGACAGCACATCCATGAACATGCCGAGAATCAGGTAGAACACGATCAGCGCCAGGATCAGACCGGTTGCCGACAGGCCCAGGCCCGCCACCCACTTGGTCATCGTCTCGGCCACGCCGGTCAGGCTGATGGTCAGGTTGAGGATGAAGGCTGCCGTCATGATCAGCAGGATCATGCCGCTGACGCGCGCCGTGGAGATGAAGCAGGTGCGCAGCAGTTCGCGGCTCATCTTCCCTGAGTGCACGACAAAGCCCAGCGCCGCGATCACGCCCAGTGCCGCGCTTTCCGTGGTGGTGGCGATGCCGAAGTACAGGCTGCCCATCACGATACCGAACACGACCATGGGCGGCACCAGATGCACCAGCGAGCGCAGCTTGTCGGCCATCGGCACCTTGGCCTCGCGCATGGCGTTGCCACTCATCAGCGACGACACGGCGATGTACAGCATGAAGCAGCCCGTCAGCAACAGGCCAGGGATGATGCCGGCAATGAAGAGCTTGCCGATCGAGTTGTTGGTCAGCGAGCCGTAGACGATCATGTTGACGCTGGGCGGGATCAGGATGCCCAGCGTGCCGCCGGCCGCCAGCGAGCCGAGCGAAGCGCGCATGGGGTAGCCACGTTTTTGCAGGGATGGCAGTGCGACGGTACCCACAGTGGCCGCTGTAGCCACCGACGAACCGGAGGTCGCAGCAAACAACGCGCAACTGCCGATGTTGGTGTGCAGCAAGCCACCAGGCAGCCGTCCGAGCCAGGCCGACAGGGCGATGTACATGCGGTCAGCAATGCCCGAGCGCAGCAGCAACTCCCCCAGCAGGATGAACAGCGGAATCGAGGTCAACAGGCTCTCGTTGTGCACGCCCCAGACCACGGGCGCTATCGAGTCCATAAAAGGCGCGCCATAAGCGGCGATACCGCCGATGATGCCCACAGCTGCCATGGACACGGCGATCGGTATGCCGACCAGCATCATGCCAAGCATCGCCACGAAGGCGAGTCCAAATAATCCTATGCTCATGCTTGAGCTCCTTGTTCTGCGGACTGGCGCTGGGCGAGGTCATCGAGCTCTTCCTTCAGCTCCTCCTTGGCGCTCTTGGGATGGAAGTCATGGTTCAGCGTTTCGACTTGCCGGTTCAGCAGCAGCCAGCTGGCACGCAGCGAATAACCGATGGCCACCAGAGCGAAGATCACCAGCCCGGCATACCAGACGGCCTGCGGCCAGATCAGCGGCGTGGCCCAAGGCGTCTGCGCGGTGCTGCCGTACTGCAGGGTATCGGTGATGACCTTGGTTGCAACCCAAGCCACGAAGACCCCGAAGGAAGCCAACGTCACGATGGAAAACCAGTTCAGGAAAGCCTGCATGGCGCGCGGAAACCGCTCATGAAATACATCCACCCGGATGTGATTGCGCCCCATCAGTGCCAGACTGAACGCGATGGTGGAGCCCACGGCCAGCGCATAACCACCCAGCTCGTCGGCGCCTTGCAACGACACGTTGAACACCTTGCGCGAGACGGTTTCGACCGCCACCACGCACGCCAGCAGCAGGAAGATGCCGCCGAACACCGTGGCCAGCACGTTCTCAATATGGTCCTTCATGTCGAGTCTCTTTTGGATGGGGGCCGCCGTTGGCCGGCCCCGGTTGATGGTAGTGGCATTGCTCATTTCAGCCCCAGCACCGGTGCGACCTGGGCACGCCACTGTTGCGAGCAGCCCGGGTTGGATTTGTCACAGACTTCGGCCCAGACCGGCAGGCTAACCTTGCTGACGGCACCGCGTACCAGTTCGCCGTCGGCCGGCGTCACAGCCACATTGACGAGCTTGAACTTCTTGCCGTTGGTGCAAGGGTCCTTACCGGCGTTGCAGTTCAAAGCGTCCAGGAACAACTCTTCCGAATATTTCCAGATGTCATCGGTCAGGCCGTCGAAGGCCGCCTTGAGCTTGACCTGCTGGTCGGGCTTGAGCTGGTTCCAGGCTTTCATTGAAATGGCATACCCATTGAGGGCCATCTGGAAGCCCAGCGGCAACTGGTGTGTGGTCACCTCGGGCCAGCCTGCCGAGTTGGCCGAGCTCGGGCCAGTGATCGCGCAATCCACGACGCCCAGCGACAGCGACTGGTGCGTGTCGGCGAACGACACCGGCACCGGCGTGCCACCCACCATCTCGATGAACTTGGCCAGATTCTGGTCGTAGACGCGGACCTTCAGTCCCTTCACATCGGACAGCTTGGCGATCGGTTTGGCGCAGAACAGGATTTGCGGGCCGAACGGCCAGACGCCGAGCAGCTTGACGTTGAACTGCTTTTGCAGGCGCTGATCGGCGGTGTCGAAGTACGCCTTGGCCACCTTGCGGCCGGTGGCGTAGTCAGGACTGGCGCCGACCAGGTCCAGGCCGAGAATGGTGGGCTCGTCACGCGAGTTCTGCGACACCCGCAGCGACACGATGTCGAACAGGCCGGCCTTCATCACGCGCAGTTGCTCGGTGTCCTTGATGCCTAGCGTGTCCATGGGCTTGTAGTCGGCATCAATGGGCAGGCCGGTTTTGGCTGCGAAGTTTTCGAAGAACGGTTGCTCCTTGTTTTTCTGGATCAGGCCGGTCGCCAACGGTTGGCCGATGACCTTGAACTTGAGCTTTTCCTGGGCATGACCCGGCAGGCAAAGTGTTGTGGCAAGTGCGGCCACGGCGGCAAGAATCGTGAAACGGGAACGGTATGACATGGTGAGCTCCAGTGGTTGAAAGTTGATGAAATTGCGACAGGTCGCGGGGAATGAATTCAGTAGCCGAGCGCGTGCGGCAGCGCAGTGACAAAGGAAGGCACGAGCATGCACAGCACGAGCACGGCATACATCAGCACGATGAAGGGCCAGAGGTTGCTGACCAGCTCGCGCATGCGCACGCCGGTGATGCCGCAAACGACAAACAGCACCACTCCGACCGGGGGCGTGAGCATGCCGATCACAAGGTTGAGGACGAACAGGAAGCCAAAGTGCAGCGGGTCGATGCCGTACTGCAGCGCGATCGGATGCAGCAGCGGCACCAGCATGATGTAGGCCGCGTTCGACTCCAGGAACATGCCGACAACAAACAGCAGTACCGCGACCAGGACCAGGAATGCCAGCGGGCTGGTAGTGAAGCCGCGGAGCAGCTCCGAGAGCTGCTGCGGCAACAGATCCACCGTCATCAGGTAGGTGATGATGGACGCAAAGGCGATCAGCGCGCCGACCATGGCCGAGGTGATGGCCGCACGCACCACGATGCCGGGCAGGTCGGCCAGCTTGAGCGTGCGGGTGACAAAGAAACCCAGCGCCATGGAGTAAACCACCGCGATGGCCGAGCCCTCGGTGGCCGTGAAGGCGCCGCCGACGATGCCACCGATCACCAGCACCGGCATGGCCAGCACAATCAGCGAGCGGCGCAACTCGGCCAGCACGGTGGCCAGCCGGAACGGCTCACCGGTGGCGGCCCAGCCGCGACGCGTGGCGATCCACGAGCACAGCGCGATGAAACCGAAGGTGATCAGCAGGCCCGGCACCACGCCGGCCATGAACATGCCGCCGACCGACACAGACGAGCCGGCCATGAAGGCGTAGACGATCATCGCACCGGAAGGCGGGATGATGGGCCCGAGATTGGCTGCCGCGGCGACGATGGCGGTGGCGAATCCCTTGTCGTAAATCTTCGTCAGCGATGGCACCAGCATGGACGACAGCGCGCTCGCATCCGACACGGCAGCACCGGACACGGTGGCCAGGCCCGCGCCCGACAGCATGGTGACATGCGCCATGCCGCCGCGCACCCGGCCGACCATGGTGTTGGCCAGCGCGATCAGGCGCTCGACGATGCCGGCCTTGATCATCAGCTCACCGGCCAGCATGAAGAAGGGGATGGACATCAGCGGAAAGGAATTGACGGCGTGCATCATGCGCTGCGGCACCATCGAAAAATCCACCCCGCTGTACCAGAGGGCGCCGAGCGCGGCCACGCCCATGGCAAAGGCGATCGGCAGCCCGAGCAGGGCCAGCAGCATGAAGGCAATGACGACGGCGAGGCTCATTCGGCACTCCCCAGCGCCTGCACTGGCGCGCCCACGATGACGATGCGCATCAGGTGCAACCCGCTCAGCAGCGCGCCCAGGCCGACCGGCACAATGAACCAGCCGACGCTCCAGTCGACCGTGGCCATCAGTTCATCCCATTGCTCGCGCGCAACACGGAAGGCCGCCCAGGCAATTGCAAACATCATGGCGGCGCACAGCGCTGCGCCGGCCCGCTTGAGCACGCTGCGCCAGCTGGCCGGCAGCTTGTCGACCATGATGTCTATGCCAATATGCGCGCCCTGGCGCACGCCCAGCGGGATGGCAAGAAAGATGGACCAGACAAAAGCCAGGCGTCCGATCTCGTCGGCCCAGTCAATCGAGCGGTTGAAGCCGTAGCGCAGCGCGACCTGTGCGGATACGACCCCCACCATCACCGCTACCGTGGCGAGCAGCACGCCCGTGATGAACCGGTTCATCCCGTCAAGTGCGCGCCCGGTCCAGCCCGCAGGCACGGCCGGTTCCAGCGCGATTGTTTCCGTTGTCATGGCGGTCTCCCTGCGTGCCGTTCGGGTCAGCGCCGGGCGGCTTCAGCCAGCACCTGGTTCACCAGGTCAGCGCCGGCACGCTTCTTCACGTCCTCGATGACCGGGGCCGTCGCGCGGCGCATTTCCTCCAGCGCGGCGGGCGTGATTTCGGTGTAGGTCATCTTGCCCTTCAGTTCGGCCAGCCGCTTTGCCTCTTCCTCGGCGGCCAGCTTGCGCTGAAAGGCAATCGTGGCGGTCATGCCCTCGCGTATGGCCTTCTGGTACTCGGGCTTGAGCTGCTCGAAGGCTTTCTTGCTCGCAACCACGGCAATGAGGTCGAAGAAATGCCCGCTGTTGGACAGCTGCTTTTGCACCTCGCTGTAGCGCGCAGCCGAGATCACCGTGTATGGGTTCTCCTGCGCGTCGACGACGCGCTGCTCCAGTGCGGAGTACAGCTCCTTGACGTCCATGGCCACCGGGTTGGCGCCGAGCGCCCTGAAGGTCGCCAGGTGGGTCTCGTTGGGCTGCAGGCGGATCTTCAGGCCCTTCAGGTCGGCCATGCTTTTGATCGGCCCCCGGCTGTTCGTGACGTTGCGCATGCCCAGCTCCATCCAGCCCAGCGAGACAAAGCCCTTGTCGCCCAGCTTCTTGTCGATGGCATCGCCGACCGGACCGTCAATCACCCTGAAGGCGCTCTGCCGGTTGGGGAACACGAAGGGCAGGCTGACCGCTTCGAGTTCGGGTGCGATGCGCGACAGGAAGGCCGCGCCGACCCAGGTCAGCGCCAGCGTGCCAGAGCGCACGGCGTCCACATTCTCCTTGGCGCCACCCAGCTGCATGGCGGGAAACACATCGACCTGCAGCTGGTTGTGGGTCAGGCGGGCAACCTCCTTTTTGAACACCTGCTCGACCGCCACGCTGCTCGGGTGCTCCGACGCAAAGTTGCCGGCAATCTGCAGCTTCTGCTGTGCCGCGACGGGCAGCATGGCAGTGGCCAGCGTCAGCGCCGCAGCGGCGGCCAAGCGGGTGATCAGGGGCAGGCGGGAGGGCTGTTTCATGATGATCTTTTGGGAGTGGAGGAATGACGGAAAGGGTGGAAAGAATCAGCTGGTCCGGTCGAGCAGCTTGGCGATGGCGGGAGGCAAGCCGCGATTCGGCTTGACGGGCGGCGGGGAGAAACTGCCGCGCTGCGCGGTGCCGGGCTGCAGGGCGGCCAGGGTTTCGGCGTGGCGTACCGCGCTGGAGACGCCATCGACCACGGGCACCGGCAGCTGGCCCTTGAGCGCGCGTGCCAGCCCCGCCAGGGGAGCGCCGGCCAGCACAATGACATCGGCCCCATCCTCATCGACCGCGCGTTCGGCCAGCGCTTTCAGCGCCTGGGCGTGCTCGTCCTGCACCTGGCCGATGCTGGCCAGCGGCCGGTCCAGCGCCCGGATGCTGGCCAGCCGGGAGCCCAGGCCATAGGACTGCACCACCTCGCGGTACCACGCCTGGATGCGCTGAGAGATGGCAATGATGGAGATGCGGTTGCCGAGCAGGCAGGCACTGGCCAGCGCGGCTTCGGTGAGCCCGGTCACCGGCACCGGCAGGGCTTCGCGCAGGCCGGTGAGCCCCGGGTCGCCGAAGGCTGCGACCACCACCGCGTCGAAACGCGCATGGTGCTCGGCGGCGAGCTGGGCCGCCGCGTAGGCGCCGATCAGCGCTTCGAAGCGCGTTTCGATATAGGCCACACCGAAGGGCGCGGTCAGCACCTCGATCTCGGTGCCTGCCGAAGCGCTGCGTTGCGCTTCGCTGCGGATCAGCTCCGACACGCTCTCCGAGATATTGGGGTTGATCAGCAGCAGCTTCATGCCGGCCTCCCGAGGTGGCGCGACGGCATCAGCGAGGGTGCGCCACAGGCCAGGAACTGGCCGCGACCGGCCCGGCCATGGAAGTCTTTTCCGTCCCACACCACCTCGCCGCGCGACAGCGTGAGCCCGGGCCAGGCTTTCAGGGTCCTGCCTTCGTAGGGTGTGTGATCCACCGCGTGGTGCAGCTGCGTGTTGCGCAGCACGAACTCGCGTTCGTCCCAGATCACCAGGTCGGCATCGGCGCCGATGGCGATCGTGCCTTTGCGGGGGTGCAGGCCATAGGCCTTGGCCGGGTTGGTAGCGGTCAGCTCAACGAATTTTTCGAGTGTGATGCGCCCGCCGAGCACGCCTTCGGAGTAGAGCAGCGCCATGCGCGTCTCTATACCGGCCAGGCCGTTCGGGATGTGGCGGAAGCTGACTTCCTCGCCGCCGGGCTTGCGGCCCTCGGTGCCCTCGTAGTTGAACGGCGCATGGTCGGACGAGAACAGGGTGAACAGGCCGTCATTGAGGCCATTCCAGATCACCTCCTGGTTGGCCTTGTCGCGCGGCGGCGGGCTGCAGACACAGCGCGCGCCACGGTAGCTGTCGTCAATCCCCAGGTCCTCGGCGGTCAGGAACAGGTACTGCGGGCAGGTTTCGGCAAACACCTTGAGGCCCTGGGCACGCGCCCAGCGGATCTGCTCAACCGCTTCACGGCCCGACACATGCACGATCAAAATCGGCACGTCCACCAGCTCCGACAGCGCGATCGCCCGGTGCGTCGCTTCCCGCTCGACGAGCATGGGCCGCGCATGGGCATGAAAGCGCGGTGCGGTACGCCCGGCGGCCTCGAGCCGCTTCGTCAGCCATTCGATGCAGTCGGCATTTTCGGCATGCACCATGGCCATGGCGCCATGCTGGCGCGCCACGTCCAGCACGTCGAGGATCTGGCCATCGTCCAGCTTCAGGTCGTCGTAGGTCATGTAGATCTTGAACGAGGTGTAGCCCTCGGCGATCAGCGCCGGCAGCTCCACGTTCAGGACTTGCGGTGTCGGGTCGCTGACGATCAGGTGGAAGGCGTAGTCGACATGCGCGCGGCCGTCGGCGCGCTGGTGGTAGTCATCCACCGCGGCACGCAGGGATTGGCCTTTTTCCTGCGCCGCGAACGGAATCACGGTGGTGGTCCCGCCACAGGCCGCGGCACGCGTGCCGGTGTCAAAGTTGTCGGCCATGCGAAGGGGCGGCGCCATCGGCTGGTCGAGGTGGCAATGCGCGTCCACACCGCCGGGGGTGACTACGCGGCCAGCCGCATCGATCTCCTTCTCGCCGCGGTCCAGGCCGGTTCCCAGTTGGGCTATCCGCCCGCCAAGCACCCCGATGTCGGCATGGAAGGTGTCACTGGCCGTCGCAACGCGCGCGTTTCGAATCACCAGGTCAAGCGGTGCGTGGCTCATACACCCGCCCCGCGCGCACCAAGCCGGTGAATAAGTGTCGTCTTTAGTGCAAACATTATTGTTGACATGTTTTGCATTAGTTTGTTTTGGTGCATTGTCATTTTCAGATCAAGAATAGTGTCGTCATTGCAAATTCCGGGCCCAGCCCATTCGGAGCTTTTCGGCACATGTGCGTAATATCGACGATAATTAAATTGCAGACAGTAGTGTTAACACTAATGTCAACAGTTTTGCGATAAAGTTCACAATCACCAGCAAGGAGGCTTCCATGCCCTATCCTTGCCACAACCTCTTTCAGGAGCCAGCCCATGACCCAGCCCGTTCGCCTCGGCGTATTGACCCCCTCGTCCAATACCGCCCTGGAGCCTCTGACCAGTGCCATAGCGGTAGAAATTCCAGGTGTTAGCGCACACTTCTCACGCTTCAGGGTGACCGAAATCTCGCTGGACGCGCAGGCGCTGGGGCAGTTTGACGACAGCAAAATCCTGGCGGCGGCCGAGCTGCTGGCCGACGCGAAGGTCGATGTGATTGGCTGGAGCGGCACGTCTTCGGGCTGGCTGGGCTTCGAGGCCGACCACCGCCTGTGTGAGCGCATCCGCGAGCGCACCGGCATTCCGGCCACCACGGCCGTATTGGCGCTCAATGAATTGTTGGCGCTGCAGGGTGTGCGCAAGCTGGCGCTGGTGACGCCCTACACCGCGGATGTGCAGCAGCGCATCATGGCCAATTACCGCGCGCTCGGCATCGAGGTGGTGGCGGAACGCCACTTGGGGATCCGCGTCAACCATGACTTCGCCGGTGTCGAGCCGTCGACGCTGCTGGCGTTGATGCGCGAGGTGGCGGCCGATGGCCCGCAGGCCATCACCACCTTCTGCACCAACCTGCGCGCCGCGCCGATGGCGCAGCAGGTAGAAGAAGAGCTGGGCATCCCGCTGCTGGACACCGTGAGCACCACCGTGTGGGGCATGCTGCGCGCTGCCGGCATGCCATCAGCCAACATCACCGGCTGGGGGAGGCTTTTCCAATGCTCGTGAGACCCTCGAGTGAGGATGAGGATGCACTCGATAGAATGCAGTCACCCTCCTCCACCAATCAGACCGACATGACCAGCACGCGCCAGTCCACGAGCCGCCTCGACCGGGAAAACACGATCGATGCGATCTATGAAAGGATCTATGTCGCCATTCTGGAACACCGCCTGCACCCCGGCACCAAGCTGGGCGAGGAGAGGTTGGCCGACATCTTCGGCACCAGCCGGGCGCGCATCCGCGAGGTGCTGGCCCGTCTGGCGCACGAGCAGATCGTGGAGCTCTACCCCCAGCGCGGGGCTTACCTGGCCAAGCCCTCCATCGAGCAGGCGCGCGACGTGTTCGAGGCCCGCCGGCTGATCGAGCCGGCCGTGCTCAAGCGCCTGATCGACACCCTCACCCCCGAGAAAGTCGCCCGCCTGCGGCAGCACCAGGAGCTGGAACTGGATGCGCGCCGGCGCGAAGACAAGCGCGCCGTGATCAGGTTGTCCGGCGAATTCCATACCCTGACGGCGGAGCTGGCAGGCAACTCGGCGCTGGCCCGCAGCATGCGCGAGCTATGCATGTTGACCTGCCTCATCATCTTCCTGTACGACGCACCCACGGCCAGCAGTTGCCGTGCCGACGAGCACACGGTGATCGTCGACGCGATCGCCAAGCGCGACCGGGTACGCGCCGAAAAGCTCATGCTGGATCACCTGCACCACATCGAGCACAGCCTCAAGCTCGACAGCACCGCCGGGGAGGCGGATCTCGAGGCGATTTTCGGCAGCTGAACCAGCACTCCCCAACGCCCACGCCGCCCCGCGGCGCTCCATCCCACCCGCTCGGCAAGGGTCGGCCCTGCTGCGACCTCTGCCTTCAAGCACATTCGCATTCTTTTGAGCGGCCGGGCGCAGCTTCATCCACAAACCTTGTTCTGCTATTTTTGTATTATGCATACAAAAGTTCAGACTACTTAAGCCGACAAGCCTCTTCCTTTATGGGATTAAGGCTCGTACAGTCTCCATAAATTGTATGCAAATTTATTGAAGGAGAACCTGAATGAACCTGAATTTCCATCCCGCCGGTCGCCATTTCCTGCAGATCCCCGGCCCCAGCCCCGTGCCGGATCGCCTGCTGCGCGCCATGAGCTACCCCACCATCGACCACCGCGGCCCCGAATTCGGCGCCCTCGGTCGGAAGGTGCTCTCCGGCATCAAGGACATTTTCAAGACGCGCCACCCCGTGGTCATCTACCCCGCCTCCGGCACCGGCGCGTGGGAGGCTGCACTGGTCAACACGCTGAGCCCTGGCGATTCCGTTCTGATGTTCGAGACCGGCCACTTCGCCAGCCTCTGGAACAAGATGGCGCTGCGGCTCGGCCTGAAGCCGGAGTTCATCGGCCTGCCGGGCACCGAGGGCTGGCGAAACGGCGTGCAGGCCGACATGATCGAGCAACGGCTTCGCAACGACACGCAGCATCAAATCAAGGCTGTTTGCGTGGTCCACAACGAGACCTCCACCGGCGTCACCTCCAACATCGCGGCCGTGCGTCGCGCCATTGATGCGGCGAAGCATCCCGCCCTGCTGCTGGTCGACACCATTTCTGGCCTGGCCTCAGCCGACTACCGCCATGACGAATGGGGTGTCGATGTCACCATCAGCGGCTCGCAAAAGGGTCTGATGCTGCCGCCCGGCATCAGCTTTAACGCCCTGTCGCCCAAAGCCCTTGCCGCCAGCCGCGATGCCCTGCTGCCCAAGTCCTTCTGGGCCTGGGACGAGATTGTTGAAATGAACCAGACGGGCTACTGGCCCTACACGCCGAATACCAACCTGCTGTATGCCCTGAGCGAGGCGCTGGACATGATTTCGGCCGAGGGACTGCCCCAGGTTTTTGCCCGGCACGAACGCCTGGGCAAGGCCTGCCGCAATGCCGTAGAGGCCTGGGGGCTGGAAATCCAGTGCGCCGATCCGGCGGTCTACTCCCCGGTGCTGACGGGCGTGATGATGCCCGAGGGCGTGGATGCCGACCGGGTACGGCAAATCGTTTACCAGCACTTCAACATGTCGCTGGGCGCGGGGCTCGGCAAGGTCAAGGGCCGGATGTTCCGCATCGGCCATCTCGGCGAGTGCAATGACCTCACCCTGCTGGCCGCGCTCGCGGGCTGTGAGATGGGCCTGAAACTCGCAGGCGTGCGCCTGCGCGAGAGCGGCACCTCGGCGGCCATGGAATATCTGGCGGCCACGGCGCAGCCCACAGCGACACTGGGCTAGGAAGCCGCGACCCGATCGGAAAGCAGCCTGATCGATGAAGACTCACCCGGCATGCACGGGTAGATTTTTCGCCTGCCTTCATCGATCGGGCTCGGTTTTTTGCGTTTGCAGGGCGGGCACTGACTCACGGCTTCATGCTTGTGGTTCCAATACAAAACCCTTAAGCTTTGACAGACCGATCAACTCCTGGGAGCGACACATGAGCAGCCATGTCTACAAGCAGCTTGAACTCACCGGTTCCTCCGCCACCAGCATCGAAGATGCCGTGAGCACCGCCATTGCCAAGGCACATGAGACGGTGCGAAACATCCAGTGGTTCACCGTCACCGAAACGCGTGGCCATGTGGTCGACGGCAAGGTGGCGCACTGGCAGGTTTCAATGAAGATCGGCTTCACGCTGGAATAGTCGCCAGGACAGAGACATTGCGGCGTGCCGGCAAGGGGCGCCATCGATGAAGGCTGTAGCGGCCTCGACTTGATCTCGCCAGACTCGGCAGGCCCCTGCCGAAGCATCGTGCTGAAGACTGAACGCTGATGGAATTTGAGGCGTGCAGCCTGACAGACAGCCCAAAACAATCTTTACCCAAAGACAAAAACGCGCACATGTGACTAAGGGGGAGATGCTCGCCGCCAACGACAAGGCGCGTCCGCAACTCACCAGTTTTACGCGCTCACCTTCTGAGCGACGACCGGCCAGCAGGACCCAGAGCACATGCAACTCGCCTTCATTTTTTTTGCCGGCTTCGACGCGCCGGTTTCGCCTTCACCGGCGTGTATTTCTGGTTTGCCTGATCGAGCCACAGCAAGGTGTCCACATGCGACAGAAAGCGCCGCAGGTAGTCGGGTGACAGTTTGCGCATCAACGCAAGGGAACGAAGCACCAGCATGTGCGAATTCAGCGGGCCGGCGTTGACAGGCCCTCGCCCGACGGCCTGGTCCACCTGGTCTTCGGCAGCAATCCTGGACCACGCCTCCCTGAAGCGACGGACGCTCGCCATTTCAGAACTGGCCTCCATGTCGCTGACCAGACGGCTCCCAGGACCGCTCGCCAGGCGGTGATCGATGCCGTCCTGCTTCACGTTCTGGATGTACTGGTTCAGCTGGGCCAGCGGCGCGCAGGGTCTGTTGAACGCCGATTGCGCGCCCAGCCGGCGCATGCCCCTGTAATCGCCTGCCGCGAAAAGCCGGTGCAGTTCACGGGCCTGGTCCGGATGCCTGGCTGACAGGCTCGCCAACTCGGCGCTGGCGGCGTTCTGCGCCTGCCTGAAGCGTTCGCCATAGTCCGTCAGCGCAATTTTGAGCTTGCCTTCCAGGATGCGTCGCACCTCGCCTGGCGCTGTGTCCATGCGCTGCGACAGCAGCTCCAGGTAATGAAAGCGCGCGGGATCGAGGCGCTGGGCTCCTTCGTTTCGCAAGGACGCATGCCACGACAGGAGCAACTTTTCTCCGTCCTGCTGCGAATGAGTCATTTCGGCGCGCCCCGGCTCACTCATGGCTGGAAGGGGTGGAGGGTTTCACATTGGCGGACTTGGGCACCGGCGCCATTTCCACGCGCCGGTTCAGCGCGCGTCCCTTTTCATCCGTGTTGGAGGCCACCGGCTGCGCTGCGCCAAAGGCCGCGGCAAAGGCCCGGGACGACGGCATGCCTTCCTCGATCAGGGCACGGGTCACCGTCAGGGCGCGCTGGGCCGACAGCTCCAGGTTGTCCGCAAAGCGCTGGTTGCCTTCCTGGATGGGCTTGTCGTCGGTAAAGCCGCTCACCATCAACAGTTCATCGCGCTCACCCAGGTAGACCTGCAAGGGGGGCACGAGACTCTTCAACAGCAGCCGGCCGTCGGGACGCAACTGGTCCGAGTTCAGGGGGAACAACACGCTGCCACTGATGCCAATGCGTCCGTTGTTCAGCGTGACCCGGCCCGTTGCCAGCGGAATGGCCAGGGCCTTTTCCAGGGCAATGCGGCGCTGCTCCTCCACCCGGCGCTTTTGCACCTCCGCCTCCAGATTGGTCATCAGGTCCATCTGGACCACCAGCACCCCGACCAGGATCAGCACGAAAGCGCCCAGCAAGCCCGACATCAGGTCTCCGAAAACGGCCCAGACCGGCGCGGTCTGCTCCATGCCGTCGCCCCTTTCGTCAAGGTCGATCATCCAGCGACTCCCTCGGACTGCGAGGCTTGCTTGCTGTGGAGCTGGCGCAGGTCTTCGACAATGCCCTGCTGCGACGTGATGCTGAGGTCGATGACCTCGCGCGCCTGCGCCACGTAGTAGGCGAGTTGTTCGTCACTTCGCGCCATGGACTGGTTCATGGTGCCTTCCATGCGCTGCAGGCTTTCAATCAGCTTCTCGTTGGTCGCGTTGAAAAGCTGGACGCCATGGTTGAAGGATTCGCCCAAGCTAGCCAGCTCGACCGCGCTGCCGGTGACGTGCGCCGCCATGGTCTCCGCCTTGCCGGCCTGTGCCCCCATCGTTTCAGCAAACTGGCTGCCGGCCTTGTCCAGCACAGCTGCCGCCGAGCCCACCAGCGACTCGATCGCCGCGCGCTGTTCGCCCGCGGCCTGGTTGATGGTCTGGAGCAGCGCATTGATCTTGTCCATCACGGCGGTGCGCTCCTCTAGCGCAAGGTTGTCCTGCTCGGCGATCCGGCTTATTTCCTGACGCAATTGCGCAATCACGCCAGCCGCCGCCTGGGGTACCTCGGAGGCCGTTTGCATAAGGCGGGTCATGGGCGCTTCCAGCGCGGCGCCCAGCGTGGCCAGATGCGTGGCCAGCGCTGCCTGCAGTTCGCCCAACCGCTCGACGGCGGCGTTGCCGCGCGTTGCTTCTTCTTCCCTGAGCGCACCGAGTTCGGTGCGCCACACACTGGCCAGCTGGTCCATGCGGTCGCCGTGCTGCTTCATCCAGTCGGCCTCCGAATCCATGCGCGAACGAATGAGCGCTTCGGACTGGGCCAACAGCCGCGTCATGTCGGCGAGTGTCCGGCTGGCCTGATCGCTGCTGCGCTGGGTGATCTCGCCGGCGGTCTTCTCCAGCGTCTGGCAGACGGCCTGCTGTTGGGCGAGCGACTGCGCCCCGACACGCTGCCATTCACCGTGCAGCGTGGCCGCCATGGACTCCATCGCCTGCGTCCAGGCCTGCAGCCTCTGCCGATCCGCCGAGGCCTGGTCCGATTGCGACCTGGACACGGCCTCGTTGACCGTGGCCAGCAACGCGCCGGAGCGCTGCTCGAAGGTGTCCGTGAAGGCCGCCAGTGCCCGGTCCAGGCCATTGACCTGGCTTTCGCTGGTCCGTGCATGATTCTGGAGAGCCGTCGTCCAGGTCTCGGACACGGTGCGTGTGGTGGCGCTGAACTGGGCCGAGAGGCCCTTCAACTGGGTCTGCGCTGCGTCGCTCACGCGCTCGTGCAGGCGTTTCGATTCCTGCGCAATTTCCGTCATCGCCGCCTCCACCACGGGCTTGATGCTCTCGCCCGCCATGCGCGCGCTGGCCGTCAGGCTGTCGTTCAGCGACAGCCCGACGGTGTCGGCCAGACCGGTGTAGGCGACGCTCACCTCACGGTGGAATTGCGCCTGACTGCCCAGCAGCTGCTCGTTCAACTGCTGGCTCCGGCGTTCCATTCCCTCCATCATGGCCTGCAACTTGTCGACCACGTCGGGCAAGGCGTACGCCTGCACCTGCAGCGCCTTGAAGGTTTCCTGACGCTGATGGGCGAGCGAAAACGGCCGAAAGACGGTCGCAATACGGGAGTCCAGCTGCCGCGCGACGTCTACCCTCTCGCGGCGGCTGATGGCCGACAGCAGGCCCAGCATGGCCGACGCGGCCACCCCGGCCACCGAGGTGCCAAATGCAAGCCCCAGGCCCTTGATGGGTGCGGCTAGCGCCGACCGGATGGCGTGAAGATCCGTCGAGCCCTCCAGAGCGAACACGGCCCCCTTGAAGGTCACGACCATGCCCAGGAAGGTGCCGAGCATCCCCAGCATCACCAGCAGCCCCACCAGGTACGGTGTCAGCGCAGGGCCCGGCAAGGCGACCCGTTCACCCTCGATCCGCAAACGCACGGAGTTTTGCAGGGAAGGGTGTACGCCGACTAGCCAGACGCCGATGTCCGGCAGCGGCTGAGGAATGTCGGCAAGCGCCGCCGCCAGCGAGGCTGTGGCAGCGCGAAACTGTCTGAGTTCAAACGCGCCCAGCAAATAGACCCCGGCAATCACCGCCGTCATGACCAGGGCGATCCAGCTCGAACCGACAAACCCCAACCCCACCCAGGTCACGGTCATCAGACCGATGGCGAAGGCGACTGCAAAAAAAATCCTGTTCATTGGTACTTCTTAACCTCGTTGCTGAATGCTTCAATCAATCCCACGACCGGCTGCAGCCGGACCTCCAGTTCCGCCAGCAAGACCTCCTGCATCTCCTTGCCGAAGACGTCCAGCCACCCGCCCGGTTGTCGCCACAAGGCCGGGTCGTCCTGCTGCTGCGCAAGGTCGAGCCCGAGCTGATGGGTTTTGCGCAAATGCCCGAAACGTCGCTCAAGCAGCACAGGCACCGTTGACAGCAGTTTTTGCTCCCGACCACCAAGCATCTGCTCCATCACGGCATCGAAGGTTGCCAGCTGCCCGAGTTGGGGAGAAGCCTTCGCGATGGCTTGCCGGACATGGACACGCAATGCATCAATCCTCAATGCCATGTGGCGTTGCTGGTCGAGGTAACGCTGGTGATACGGTGCATATCCAGCGTCCGTTTTCGTGGCGGCTTCTGGCTGGGGTATCGGGTTCCTGAGTTGTTTTCCGCTGGCAGGGGATGCACTGCTTGCTGTGATGGCCTTCACCAAGGCTGTTCGCACCCGATGAAATTCTTCTTCCAGAGCGAAGGTTCTGCCCAACAGCGCATCCGATGGTTTCTCTTCGTCAACCGTCTTGATCGACTGGTGCGCCGCATGAAGCGTGATGCCATCGAAAACGTCCAACCACAGGCCCAATCGTTCCGCAAAGTCCTGCCTCGACGCCTCAACATCCACGGAGGCCAAATCACTGAGCAAGCGAACGAGTCTTGCGCTGCTGAAATTCCTGGGCAAATACATTCCTTTGACGTTGAAACGTGGGAACAAAGTCTGTCGGACTCTACATAAGTAGCCAAAGTCATCGAAAACATGGCCCCTGTCGAGACCACCACCGCAGACACCGCAAAAAGACGCCTTTGAAATAAGGTCTGTCGGAACTTGAACCGAACCGCCCCCTACGACCAGAAACGCTCATCAGTCGGTCAGTGACACGGCTACCTGCAGAAATAGCCAATGGTCACTGCTGAATTTTGAGAAATTTTGTGGCACAGGCTGGGCACGATATGGGCACAGAGTGGGCACAAAGCAAAACGCCCACATGAAGTGGGCGTTTGCTACCAGCCTTGACGGCTTGGATGTTGGTTGCGCGGGCAAGATTTGAACTTACGACCTTTGGGTTATGAGCCCAACGAGCTACCAGGCTGCTCCACCGCGCGATATGTCTCTATTGTACCTTACTCTGCCTTCGCCGCGTCAGCGGTAGTGTCTTCTATTTCAGGACGATCCACCAATTCGACCAAAGCCATGGGTGCATTGTCGCCAACGCGAAAGCCCATCTTCAGAATACGGGTGTAGCCACCAGGACGGGCCTTGTAGCGTGGGCCAAGTTCTGCAAACAGCTTGACCACCATGTCGCGGTCGCGCAGGCGGTCGAACGCGAGACGCTTGTTGGCCACCGTTGGCTCTTTGGCCAGCGTGATCATCGGTTCCACCACACGGCGCAATTCCTTGGCCTTTGGCAGGGTGGTCTTGATGACTTCGTGCTGAAGCAGCGAGTTCATCATGTTGCGCAGCATGGCGAGGCGGTGCTCGCTGGTGCGGTTCAGTTTACGTAGTCCGTGTCCGTGTCGCATGGTGATTTCCTTTTTAATAATCAGGCAGCCGTATCAGGTACTGCCCGTGCGCCATCTCTTCGAAGATGGTCAGTTTTACAAATTAACGTTTGTCCAGGCCTGCAGGTGGCCAGCTCTCCAGGCGCATGCCCAGAGTCAAGCCGCGGGAAGCCAGCACTTCCTTGATCTCGTTAAGAGATTTCCGTCCGAGATTGGGAGTCTTGAGCAGCTCATTTTCAGTGCGCTGAATCAGATCGCCAATGTAGTAAATGTTTTCTGCTTTCAGGCAGTTTGCCGAACGCACCGTGAGCTCAAGCTCGTCGACAGGGCGCAACAGGATGGGATCAAACTGCTGCGAGCTGCGCTGCACCGGTGCATCAAATGCCGCCAGTTCATTGCCTTCCAGCTGAGCGAACACAGCCAGCTGCTCAACGAGAATCTTCGCCGATGCGCGGACAGCATCCTCAGCGGTCACTGCACCATTGGTTTCAATTTCGAGGACCAGCTTGTCCAGGTCCGTGCGCTGCTCAACGCGGGCGCTTTCGACGGTGTAGCTCACGCGCTTGACCGGGGAAAACGAAGCGTCCAGCACAATGCGGCCGATGGATTTCGGTGACTCATCGCCATAGCGACGCATGGTGCCCGGCACATAGCCACGGCCATTCTCAACCTTGATCTGCATGTCGATCTTGCCGCCGTGCGACAGATTCACGATCACATGTTCAGGGTTGATGATTTCCACATCGTGCGGCGTCTGGATATCGGCCGCGGTCACAGGACCTTCGCCGTCTTTGCGCAGGCTGAGGGTCACTTCGTCGCGGTTGTGGAGCTTGAACACCACACCTTTGAGGTTCAACAGGATATTGACGACATCTTCCTGCACGCCGTCGATGGACGAGTACTCATGCAGAACGCCGGCAATGGTCACTTCAGTGGCGGCATGGCCAACCATGGAGGACAACAACACACGGCGCAGGGCATTGCCCAGCGTGTGGCCGTAGCCACGCTCAAATGGCTCCAGAGTCACCTTGGCGCGATTCGCGCCAAGCTGCTCCACATTGATGGTTTTAGGTTTCAACAAATTGGTCTGCATGCAGTCTTCCTCTCAATACCCTCGGTTCGTTACACCGATAAGGCCGGCGAAGCACACCCTGGCGATACGGTGCCCCGTATCGCAGGAACGAAAAAATTAGCGCGAGTACAACTCGACGATCAACGATTCGTTGACGTCGGCTGCAAATTCGTCGCGGTCAGGAACCTTCTTGAAGGTGCCTTCGCCCTTGTCGGCGTTCACATCGACCCAGGCCGGCAGGCCGACCTGTTTTGCGAGCTCGAGCGCTTCGGTGATGCGGGTCTGCTTCTTCGACTTGTCGCGCACGGCGATGACGTCGCCGGCCTTGACCATGTACGAAGGAATGTTGACCGAACCGCCGTTGACCGTGATGGCCTTGTGCGACACCAGTTGGCGCGCTTCAGCGCGGGTCGAACCAAAGCCCATGCGGTACACCACGTTGTCCAGGCGGCATTCCAGGATGAACAACAGGTTGGCGCCGGTGTTGCCCTTGCGGCGATCGGCTTCCTCGAAATAGCGGCGGAACTGCTTCTCCAGCACGCCGTACATGCGCTTGACCTTCTGCTTTTCGCGCAGCTGCAGGCCGAAGTCGGAAGTACGGGTACCTGAAGTACGACCGTGCTGGCCGGGCTTCGAATCAAATTTGGCCTTGTCGCTGATGGCGCGGCGTGCGCTCTTCAGGAAAAGGTCGGTGCCTTCACGGCGGGATAGTTTGGCCTTGGGGCCGAGATAGCGTGCCACTTGAGTGTCCTTGTGTCATCTGCTGCATTGCTGCAGGAGCCTTCGGTGTGAACCTAACGGCGGTGGGCTTGATAAAAAATGCCTGACCTGGCTGACTGCAAGGCAATCAACCAGAGCAGGCAAGGCAATTAAATGCGGCGGCGCTTTTGTGGGCGGCAGCCGTTGTGCGGAACCGGGGTAACGTCGGCAATCGAATTGATCCGGATGCCCAGCGCGCCCAATGCACGGACGGAAGATTCACGTCCGGGACCTGGGCCCTTGATTTCAACGTCAAGATTCTTGATGCCCTGCTCAATGGCAGCGCGGCCAGCCACCTCGGATGCAACCTGCGCTGCAAAAGGCGTCGACTTGCGCGAACCTTTGAAACCCTGACCACCGGAAGAAGCCCAGGACAATGCATTGCCCTGGCGATCCGTGATGGTGATGATCGTGTTGTTGAAAGAAGCGTGGACGTGGGCAATGCCATCCGCCACGTTCTTGCGTACTTTCTTGCGAACGCGCTGTGCGGCGTTATTGCTTGGTGATTTTGCCATGACGACCTCTCAATTATTTCTTCAAAGCAGCAGCGGCCTTGCGCGGACCCTTGCGGGTGCGGGCATTGGTCCGTGTGCGCTGGCCACGCATGGGCAGGCCGCGACGATGGCGGAAACCACGGTAGCAGCCGATGTCCATCAGGCGCTTGATGTTCATCGTGGTTTCACGACGCAAATCGCCCTCGATGGTGAACAGAGCAATCTGGTCACGGATTTTTTCCAGATCGCCGTCAGTCAGATCTTTGATTTTTTTCGAATAGGCGATATCACATGCTTCGCAAATCTTGCGAGCGCGTGTGCGACCTATGCCGAAAATTGCAGTCAAGCCGATTTCGGCGTGCTGCTGCGGCGGAATATTGATACCAGCGATACGTGCCATGTGCGTCCTCTAAATCTCTTGAAAATCAGCCTTGGCGCTGCTTGTGACGCGGATCCGTGCAGATCACGCGTACAACGCCCTTGCGGCGGATGATTTTACAGTTGCGGCAAATTTTCTTGACCGAAGCTGAAACTCTCATTTCTTTCTCCTAAACTTTCTCTTTGTGCTTACTTGGCACGGAACACAATTCGTGCTCGCGATAAATCGTATGGTGTCAATTCAACTGTCACCTTGTCACCGGGAAGAATGCGGATGTAGTGCATGCGCATTTTTCCCGAGATGTGTCCAAGTACAACGTGTCCATTTTCCAGCTTCACCCTGAAAGTTGCATTGGGAAGGTTTTCAACGACCTCCCCCTGCATCTGAATCACATCGTCTTTAGACATATCCCATCAAATATCCGGTTAACCGCCCAGTGACGTCTTGAAATTCGCCTTTTTAAGCAACGACTCATACTGTTGCGACATCATGTAATTCTGTACCTGGGCCATGAAATCCATGGTGACCACCACAATGATCATCAACGACGTGCCACCAAAATAAAACGGCACGTTGTATTTCAAAATCAAAAACTCTGGCAACAGGCACACAAACGTGATGTACACCGCGCCGGCCAAGGTCAAACGAACCAGAATCTTGTCGATATACCGGGCCGTCTGGTCACCCGGACGTATGCCTGGAATGAACGCACCGCTCTTTTTCAGGTTGTCTGCCGTTTCACGGCTGTTAAACACCAGGGCTGTGTAAAAGAAGCAGAAAAACACAATCGCACTGGCATACAACATCACGTAAATGGGCTGGCCTGGTGTCAATGTGCCGGCAATGTCTTTCAGCCAGCGCATGCTTTCACCCGAACTAAACCATCCAACGACCGTCGCCGGCAGCAAAATGATGGAGGAAGCGAAGATCGGCGGAATCACGCCTGCCATATTCAGCTTCAGCGGCAAGTGCGAAGACTGCCCGCCATACACCTTGTTGCCCACCTGGCGGCGGGCGTAATTCACCAGAATCTTGCGCTGCCCCCGCTCGATAAACACCACAAAATACGTCACAAACACCACGACGGCCACGATCACGATCGCCACCAGGATGCTCATCGCCCCGGTACGTACCAGTTCCAGCAGGCCACCCATGGCGTTCGGCAACCCTGCCGCAATACCTGCAAAGATCAGAATCGAAATACCGTTACCCAGACCACGCTCGGTGATCTGCTCACCCAGCCACATCAGGAACATCGTTCCAGCGGTCAGGCTGAAGACCGCCGTCATCCGGAAGCCAAAACCAGGCACCAGAACCAGCCCGGGTGAGCTTTCGAGTGCCACGGCGATACCCATCGACTGAAACAGGGCCAACCCCAGTGTTCCGTAGCGTGTGTACTGCGTGATCTTGCGGCGACCGGCTTCGCCTTCTTTTTTCATCTGCTCGAACGTCGGCACAACATACGTGAGCAGTTGCATGATGATCGAGGCCGAGATGTACGGCATGATGCCCAGGGCAAACACCGTGAATCGCGCCAAGGCACCACCGGAGAACATATTGAACAAGTTCAGTATGCCGCCCTGCTGGCCTTTGAAAAGCTCTTTCAGCTGGCCAGGGTCAATACCCGGCACCGGGATGTGCGCGCCAATGCGGTACACCACCAGGGCCAGCAGCAAAAACACAAGCCTGTTGCGCAAATCACCGTACTTGCCGGTTTTCGCAATTTGAGCCGAGCTGGTTGCCACTGATTAATCCAGTCAGGTATTTAAGCGACGGAGCCGCCGGCGGCTTCAATAATGGCCTTGGCACCCGCCGTGGCAGAAATGCCGTTCAGCTTGACAGCCTTGGACAGTTCACCCGACTTGATGACCTTGACGTTCTTGGCGAGCTGACCCACCAGACCGGCAGTCTTCAGCGCCAGCAGATCCACTTCGGCCAGGCCGAGCTGCTCCAGCGCGCTCAGGGTGACCTCGGCGTTGAACTTGAGCAGATGCGACTTGAAGCCGCGCTTGGGCAAGCGGCGCTGCATGGGCATTTGACCGCCCTCGAAGCCCACCTTGTGATACCCGCCAGCGCGTGACTTCTGGCCTTTATGACCACGTCCAGCCGTTTTACCCAGGCCCGAACCAATGCCGCGACCGACACGTCGTTTGGCATGTTTTGCGCCCAGGCTAGGCTTGATTCCGTTCAATTCCATGTTGAGTCTCCGCTCAGATAACCTTGACCAGATAACTGATCTTGTTGATCATGCCGCGCACCGCGGGCGTGTCCTGCAATTCGCTGACGCTGTTGACACCGCGCAGGCCCAAGCCGCGCACAGTTGCGCGGTGTGATTCCTTGGTGCCAATCGGGCTGCGAACCAGCTGGACTTTTACTTTGGCTTCTTTGGTCATTTCAATGCTGCCTTAGCCGAAGATTTCTTCGACCGATTTACCACGCTTGGCCGCTATTTCAGAAGCCGTGGTGGAATTGTTCAGTGCATCCATCGTGGCGCGCACCATGTTGTAAGGGTTGCTCGAACCATGGCTCTTGGCCACGATGTCGGTGATGCCCATCACTTCAAAAACAGCGCGCATCGGGCCGCCGGCGATGATGCCGGTACCCTTGGGAGCCGGCGCCATCATGACGTTGGCGGCACCCCAGTGGCCGAATACATTGTGGTGGATGGTGCCGTTTTTCAACGAGACCTTGGTCATGTTGCGGCGCGCTTCTTCCATGGCCTTTTGCACGGCTGCAGGCACTTCTTTTGACTTGCCCTTGCCCATGCCAACGCGGCCGTCACCGTCGCCAACCACTGTGAGTGCGGCGAAACCGAGAATACGGCCGCCCTTCACCACTTTGGTGACGCGGTTGACCGCGATCATTTTTTCCTTCAGACCATCGTCTGGAGCGTCGTTTTGCGATTTTGCTTGAAACTTAGCCATACTTAATTCCAGTCTGCTTAGAACTGCAAACCAGCTTCGCGAGCCGCATCAGCCAGCGCTTTGACGCGGCCGTGGTACGCAAAACCGGCGCGATCAAACGCCACTTTTTCCACACCTGCTGCTTTTGCCTTTTCGGCAATACGCTTGCCAATGGCCTGCGCAGCAGCAACGTTTCCACCTTTACCCGAGGCGCCAATTTCCTTGCGCACTTCCACTTCCGCGGTGGATGCAGCAGCCAGGACCTTGGTGCCGTCGCCAGAAATGACACTGGCGTAAATATGCAGATTGGTGCGATTCACGGTCAGACGGGCAACACCTTGCGTGGCGATGCGGATCCGGGTCTGGCGTGAACGACGAAGGCGCTGCTCTTTTTTGGTCAACATGATGCAGCTCCTTATTTCTTCTTGGTTTCTTTGATCGTGATCTTCTCATCCGAATAACGGATGCCCTTGCCCTTGTAAGGCTCGGGAGGACGAACTGCGCGCACTTCGGCGGCAATCTGGCCTACACGCTGACGGTCAGAACCCTTGATCACCACCTCGGTGGGCGTTGGGGTTGCGACGGTGATGCCAGCAGGCATGTCCATGATCACAGGATGCGAGTAACCCACGGTGAGGTTCAGCTTGGCGCCTTGCGCCTGGGCCTTGTAACCCACGCCGATCAGGCTGAGCTTTTTCTCGAAGCCCTTGGTGACACCCGTCACCATGTTGTTCACGAGCTGGCGCATCGTGCCGCTCATGGCATTGGCTTCACGCGAGTCATTGGCAGGCGCAAACGTCAGCTTGCCGGCATCATTCTTGATGGTGACAAGCGCATTTTGCGTCAGCGCCAAGGCGCCGAGAGCGCCCTTGACATTAATCTGGTCGTCTTTGATTGCCACATCCACACCCTGGGGTACGGTAACCGGCATTTTTCCTACACGAGACATTTCAGTTTCTCCTCAATGCCGCCGTTAGGCCACGTAGCACAGCACTTCACCACCGATGCCGGTAGCGCGCGCCTTGCGATCAGTCATGACACCCTGGGGCGTCGTGACAATTGCCACACCAAGGCCGTTCATGACCTGGGGAATGGCGCCATGACCTTTGTAGACACGCAGGCCCGGGCGGCTGACGCGCTCAATGCGCTCAATCACGGGACGGCCTGCGTAATACTTCAGGGCGATTTCCAGTTGGGACTTGCCTTCGTCGGTCTTGACGGAGAAGCCATCGATATAGCCCTCGTCTTTCAACACCTGCGCGATGGCAACCTTGACTTTTGACGATGGCACCAGCACAACGGCTTTTTCAACCATTTGTGCATTCCGGATGCGCGTCAGCATGTCGGCGATAGGATCACTCATACTCATTTGCGGTTCTCCTATTGCTTACCAGCTTGCCTTGGTGATACCAGGGATATCACCAGCAAAAGCCAATTCACGAATCTTGGCGCGAGCCAGGCCGAATTGACGGAACGTACCGCGCGGGCGACCCGTGATTTCGCAGCGGTTACGCTGGCGAGTCGGGTTGGCGTTGCGGGGCAACTTTTGCAGCTCGAGGCGAGCCAGCTGACGCTCTTCATCGGAGCGCTTGGCATCGTTGGACGTCGCCTTGAGTTCAGCGTATTTCTTGGCGAACTTGGCCGCGAGTTTTTCGCGCTTCAGTTCACGTTGCAGTAAAGCTTGTTTTGCCATGTCCCGCCTCAGTTCTTGAACGGAAAACGGAAGGCGGTGAGGAGTGCCTTGCACTCTTCATCGGTCTTGGCCGTTGTGGTGATGCTGATATTGAGACCGCGCAGGGCGTCGACCTTGTCGTACTCAATTTCAGGGAAAATGATCTGCTCTTTCACGCCGATGTTGTAATTTCCGCGGCCATCAAAGGCGCGACCGGAAATACCACGGAAGTCACGAACACGCGGCAGGGCCACGGTCACGAAACGATCGAGGAACTCATACATCTGCACGCCGCGCAGCGTCACCATGCAGCCAATGGGCAGGTCTTCGCGGATCTTGAAACCGGCGATAGCCTTTTTGGCCTTGGTCACAACAGGCTTCTGGCCGGCAATCTTGGCCATGTCGCTCACAGCGTTGTCCATGACCTTCTTGTCTGCAACAGCCTCGCTCACACCCATGTTGAGCGTGATCTTGGTGATGCGCGGAACCTGCATGGGCGAGGTGTAGCCGAATTTCTCAATCAGGCTGGGCGCGATTTTTTCGCGGTATTGATCTTGCAAGCGTGCCATGTTTATGCAGCCTTAATTTCGTCGCCGCTGGACTTGAAGACGCGCACTTTTTTGCCGTCTGCCAACAACTTGATGCCAACCCGATCCGCCTTGCCCGTTGCGGCATTGAAAATGGCCACATTGGACTGGTGAATCGGCATGCTTTTCTCGACAATGCCGCCGGTGGCGCCCTTGAGCGGGTTGGGCTTGGTGTGTTTTTTCACCAGGTTGATCCCATCCACCAGCACATGGCTGTCGTCTTTGCGCAGCGAAACCGTGCCGCGCTTGCCTTTATCGCGACCTGCGATCACGATGACTTCGTCGCCTTTGCGAATCTTGTTCATGGGGCGTCCTTACAGAACTTCAGGAGCCAGAGACACGATCTTCATGAACTTCTCAGTGCRCAACTCGCGCGTCACTGGTCCGAAGATGCGGGTGCCGATAGGCTCCAGCTTGGCGTTAAGCAACACTGCCGCGTTGCCATCGAATTTGACGAGCGAACCATCGCCGCGGCGAATGCCCTTGGCGGTGCGAACGACCACAGCACTGTAAACCTCGCCTTTTTTGACGCGGCCACGGGGAGCGGCTTCTTTGATACTCACCTTGATGACATCACCAACGCTGGCGTACCGGCGCTTGGATCCGCCCAGCACCTTGATGCACATCACGGATTTAGCACCCGTGTTGTCAGCAACATCGAGTTTGGATTGCGTTTGAATCATTTAAATTTAGTCCCAACTTGCACCAGAAAGCCGCATTGCAAAATCCTCGGATCCCGCAAGCCACAGCCCAGTCAGTCTTGGGCCCGTCGTCCACATCACAAACCACTTGCAATGCTTCCGCTGGGCAGAATTCTTCGCCTTTTTCACAGCGAAGCCCACGATTATGGCCAAATCCCAAAGCACTGTCAACTGCCTCTTGTGAAAATAACCCCACAATTACAGCCAGAGGCGCCCGCCGGGGCCGGCAGACCAACCGGGTGGCGCATTCGGGGAAACGCCCGCTACGTCCGGGCCCGCGCAAGGCCAGCGACGATATTTACGGGCAAATCGGGCCTTGGCCCAATATTCACCGGAATAGATAGCTACTAAAAGAGTAGCAAAACCCGCTTCATGGTTGGCGTCATGATTGAGTTGCCGTGATGGGGGCCGGCCGGATGGCGCAGGGCTGCCGGCTTCAGTCGGGCAAGCTGAGGTACTGGCCACAAAGCGCCTGAAATGCCTCCAGCTGCGGATCGACCCCGTTTTCCTGCAGAAGGAGTGCCGCCACCCCGGGCGCCAGCGACCGGGCCTGGGCCGCGTCCAGGAACAGCAGGCGGGAGCGACGAGCCAGCACGTCTTCCACGCAACGCGCGTACTCGTAACGGGCAGCAAACCGCACCATGGCTTCCGTCAGCCCCCCTCCCAGTTCATGGTCGGCGCCCGGCAGGCCCTGCACGGCTGCGACTTCACTTCCGTACAAGTGAACGCCCGGCGCATCACTGATTTTATGGCTGCTATCCTGAGCGCCCACTAACTTAAGGTGTGCGGTCACCGTACCCGCACGCCTCGGGAGCAGGCCCGCGCCAAAGCAGGTGTCCAGCACATCCTCAGCCATGGCCCGGTAAGTGGTCCACTTGCCCCCGGTCACTGTGACCAGACCGCTATTGCTGACCCGCACCGTGTGTTCACGCGACAGGGCCTGGGTTCTCTCCGCATGGTCATCAGACGGCTTGACCAGGGGCCGCAGGCCGACCCAGATGCTTTTGATGTCGGACGGGCCGGGCGCGCGGCTCAGGTAGCGCGCCGATTCGCGCAGTATGAAATCAACCTCTTCCTTGAACGGCAGCGGCTCGCGGGCCAAATCATGCCGCGGCGTATCGGTGGTCCCCAAAATGATTTTACCCAGCCAGGGCACGGCAAACAGCACCCGGCCATCAGCCGTTTTGGGAATCAGCATCGCGTGGTCGGACGGTAAAAACGACCGGTCCACCACGATGTGCACGCCCTGGCTGGGTGCGACCATGGGTTGGGCTTCGCGGCCTGTCGCCTGCCCGTCCTGCAAGCGCAGCTGGTCGACCCAGACACCCGCCGCATTCACCACGCATTTGGCCTTGATCTCAAAAAGGCGACCTGTTTCCTGGTCCTGCGCGTGAAGGCCCACCAGTTTGCCGTTTTCATGAATCAACCCCGTGGCGGCACAGTAATTGACCAGCAGCGCGCCCTGGCGGGCGGCGGTGCGGGCCAGAGCCAGGGCCAGGCGCGCGTCGTCAAACTGGCCGTCCCAGTACTTGACGCCGCCCCTGAGGCGTCCATTGGGTCCTTGCGACTGCACCGTGGGGAGGTAGCCCAGCGTTTCGGTTCGGCTCAAAAACTCCGTTGGTCCCAGTCCGGCCTTGCCGGCCAGGGCGTCGTACATCTTCAGGCCCACGCCATAAAAAGGCGCTTCCCAGAACTTATAAGAAGGCATGACAAAAGCCAGGGGCTGCGCCAGGTGCGGCGCATTGGCCAGCAGCGTGGTGCGCTCGTGCAAGGCCTCGCGCACCAATGAAATATTGCCTTGCGCCAGATAGCGCACACCACCATGGACCAGCTTGGTAGCCCGCGACGAGGTGCCTTTGGCAAAGTCGTGCGATTCGACCAGCACGACAGAGAACCCGCGCGCCGCGGCATCAAGCGCCACGCCCAGGCCGGTGGCGCCGCCGCCGATGATGGCGATGTCGTACTGGCAGGGTTGGGCCAGCCGGGCGATCAGGTCATGGCGCCGCGTCGGCAGCGGCGTGGATTCAAGTGAAATGGGCCTCATTTTCCGTAGTGGGTTTTGCAGAGCTTCCCTAGCCCGAAAAACTCCGCACTCCGCTCACCGGATCGCCATGGTGATGACGGCCTGCGACGCCGGCCGCTACCGGAATCGACGCACCGGAACGGGCAAACAAGGGCAGCGTGGACAGTGGCGCCGCGACCGTGTGCACCTGGCCGGCCTCGAAGCGTGCACCGGTGTGGAAGTCAAACCACGCCTGGGGACCTTTGGGCAGGTAGACACTGCGTGACGTGGCGCCAGCGTGCACCACCGGAGCGACAAGCAGTGCATCACCGAGCATGAAGTCGTCGCTGTCGGCGAAACATTGCGCGTCGTCAGGAAAGTCATAAAAGGTCGGGCGAATGATGGGTTGGTGCAGACTGTGGGCGCGCTCGAAGAGAGACCACAAATACGGCATCAGGGTGTAACGCAGCCGGATCGCCGCAGCCACATCAGCCGTCACGGCCGGGTGCAGCCAGGGCACGTTGACGGTGCCGTCCGCTTTCCAGGAGTTCATCACCATGCGCGGATTCAGGCTACACGCCTGCACCCAGCGCAAAAACAGTTCTGGGTCAGGTGTCGGGCCCGCGAAGCCGCCGACGTCATGGCCCACGTTGAACATGCCCGACAGGGACATTTGCAGGCCAGTGCGGATGTTCCAGCGCAAGGTTTCCCAACTGGTGGTGTTGTCGCCGGTCCAGGTTTGCGCGTAGCGTTGGAGCCCTGGAGGGCCGCCACGCGTGACGGTGAATACCTCTTCGTCGGGGCGGTGCGCGGCCTGCGCCTCAAAGGTTGCACGCGTCATCAGCAAGGGATGCAGGGGGCGTGCGCGGTGCATCGGGATGGCTTCGCCAAAACCATGGCACATGGCACCATCGTCCATGATGGCGTATTCGTTGTTGTCGTTCCAGCCGGTATCGATTCCATAGTCGAGCACCTGCTCCTGCAGGTTTTTTTGCCACCAAGCCACGGCCGAGGGATGGGTGAAGTCGAGGTGGGCACCGACGCCGTCCCAGAATTGCTCCACCACGGGTTGCCCGCTTTGGGCGTCGTGGATAAAGCCGCCCTGCGCGCGCACTTCGCTATAGGCAGGGTGGTCATCGAGCAGGCAGGGCTTGATATTGGCCACCACATGCATGCCGGCATCATGGAACCTGGCGTTCAGCGACTTCGGGTCAGGGAACTTGTCGGTATTCCAGGTGAACACATAGCGGCGCTTCCCGCGCGACGAGTAACCCGAGCCGTAATGGAACGACGAACACGCGATGCCCTCGGCTTCAATGCGCGTTATGAAGGCATCGAGTTGCTTTTGCGCGTCGCTCGCATCGGTCAGCCCCATCGCCGTTTGGGCAAACCCCAGCGACCAGCGCGGCGGCAAATGGGTGCCGCCGATCAGGCGCACAAACTGCGAGATCACCTCGCCGGGGGTGTTCCCCACCATGATGTAGTAGTCCAGGTCGCCGTCATCGATTTCGACATAGCGAAATAGCTCGTGGTAGTTGTCGTGTTCGCAGCCCAGGTCGAATGTGCACGCCGACAAGGTGTCGTAATAGATACCCCACCACTGGCCGCCGGGGGCACGCGTCAGCACAAATGGCCAGTGTTTGTACAGCGGATCGCCTTTTTTCGGGTCGTAGCCCAGAGAGTCCAGCGCCAGCGTGCGCAAGCGCCTGCCATGCAGGTCGAGCGGCCCGGTCTTGTCGCCCAGCCCGTAGTACCGCTCGGTGCGGTCGCGCTGCAAATAGTGCCGGACGGCGCCGGTGCGCTGACTCGCGAAATACGACGAGGTCGCCCGGTCGCTGAAGAGCACTCGTCCCTGGCTGTCCTGCCACGACAAGGTCAGCGGATCTTCCTTCACCGTCACCGAGAGAGCGCTGGTACGCAAAGTCACCTCTCCGGCCTGCTCGATCACCTGTGCGCCTGGGCGACTGAATCCGCCGGTGTCGTCGCGCTGGCGCCCGGACCATGCGACGTCCTCGCCGGCGTGCGGCGCGATGGCCCAGGTGCGCGGCTCCCGGTAGCCGGACGCTGGTTTGCAGCGCACGCGAACCATGGCGGATTCCAGCACCTGAATGCTGAAGCCAGCGCCGCCTTCGATCGACAGATCGACGCCGTGTTCGTGCGCTTGGGTGACGCGGGCGCGTCCGAATGTCTTCATTGGTTTCTCCTGTTGAATGATTTGCCCATGACCGGGTATGCCGGCAGGGTTTGGCTTACAAGCGCAGGCCGTTCTCGTCGAAGCAATGCACGTGCTCCGGCGGCACGGAAACCTTCACGGTGTCGCCACACCGGATGGATGTCTGTCCGCTCAGGATGATCTCGAATGGCGCATCCGGCACCACGTTGCCGCGCAGGACGCTGGTGCTGCCGAGCTGCTCGACCTGCGACACGACCAGGCTCAGTGGACCGCTGTCGGAAAGCTGTGCATGCTCGGGTCGGATGCCCACGGTGTGGGTGCCCGGCTTCGCCATGGGCAGGTGCATCACCGGCACGAAGTTCATGCGCGGGCTGCCGATGAAGCCAGCCACGAACTCGTTGCAGGGCCGGTTGTACAACTCCAGCGGCGCGCCGACCTGCTCGATGCGACCGGCGCGCAACACCACGATCTTGTCGGCCATGGTCATGGCCTCGACCTGGTCGTGCGTCACGTAGATCATGGTGGCACCCAGGCGGGCGTGCAGGTCGCGGATCTCGGCCCGCATCGACACGCGCAGTTCGGCATCGAGGTTGGACAGCGGCTCGTCGAACAGGAAGAGCTTGGGCTCGCGCACGATCGATCGGCCAATGGCCACGCGCTGGCGCTGCCCGCCGGAGAGCTGGGTCGGCTTGCGCTGCAGCAGCTGTTCGAGCTTCAGCATCCTGGCCGCCGCCTGGACCTTGGACTCGATGACCGACTTGGCCACGCCCAGGTTTTCGAGGCCGAATGCCATGTTGTCGTAGACGCTCATGTGCGGGTACAGCGCGTACGACTGGAACACCATGGAGCAGCCCCGGTGCGCAGCGGGAACCTCGTTGACGCCCTTGCCGTCGATGCGGATCTCGCCGTTGGTGGCGGGTTCCAGCCCGGAGATGATGCGCAGCAGCGTGGATTTACCGCAGCCCGAGGGGCCGACGAAGACGACGAATTCACCACTGGAAACCGTGAGGTCCACGCCATGGATGGTCGTGATCTTGTCAAAGGTCTTGACGATGTTGGAGAGTTGGAGAGTTGCCACGAAAGTGTTCCCGTGTTGATGTCAGGCTTTACTTGACGCCGGCGCTGGCGATACCGGTGGCGATGTACTTCTGCAGGAAGGTGAAAACCAGGGTGATCGGAATCAGGGTGATGACCGTCATGGCCAGCAGGTAGTGCCATTGGGTATTGAGTTCGCCCTGGAAGGCGTTGAGCGCCAGTTGCAGCGTGAAGTTTTCCGACCTGGACAGCACGATCAGTGGCCACAGGAAGTCGTTCCAGCGCCACATGAACGAGAAGATGGCCAGCACCGCCATGGCGGGCGCAGCCAGCGGCAGGATGATCTTCCAGTAGATGCGCCATTCGCTGGCGTTGTCCATGCGCGCGGCCTCGAGCAGTTCGTCGGGAATCGTCAACATGTACTGGCGCAGCAGGAACACGCCGGTGGGCGTAGCGACCGCGGGCAGGATCACGCCCCACAGGTTGTTCAGCAAGCCCACGCTGGAGATCACCAGGAACGCCGGCACCAGGATGATGGTGGGCGGGACCATCAAGGTCGCGATGATGAGCAGGAAAACGGTCTTCTGGCCGGTGAACCGGTACTTGGATAAGGCGAACGCCGCCATGGAGTTGATCAGCAGCGTGATGAGGGTGGCGACCACGGTGATGAACACGCTGTTCCACAAGTAGGTGCCAAAGGCGAACTTGCCGAACAGCTCGGTGTAGTTGCCGCCCGCGAACCTGAGTTCGTTCACCGGCTTGCGGTTGTTGATGTCGACGCGGACCTCGGTTTGCGGCTGCTGTGGATCCACCATGGTGGCGACGATGCCGATGCGGCGTACCTGCGCCAGCTCGCGCGTGCTGCCCTGCTCGTCCTTGACCTGGTACAGCGGCAAGGGTTGGTCGTGGCCCGGCACCACCGCCGTCTTCTGGCTGTAGGGCAGGAAGCTGGGTGGGAACTGGCTCAGCGCGCTTTCGGTCTTGAAGGACGACATGACGAGCCAGAGCACTGGCCCGAACATGACCACCAGCCCGAGCAGAAGATAGCCGTAGGAAACCCAGTCGGTCCAGTGCAAACGGCTGCGGCCGCGGGTACGGGTGAGGAAATTGGCCATCGCTCGGTCCTTATTTCTTTGCTTTTCCGGCGTCACCGGCCTTGGACAGCCGCAACTGCGCCAGCGTCAGCGCCATGAGGCCGACGGCGAGGATCAGCGAGGCGGCAGCGGCCAGACCGTACAAATGGATCTGCTCGGCAAAACCGGTCAGGTAGATGTACTGCACGATGAAGGTGGTGGCCGATCCCGGGCCGCCGCCGGTGAGCACGAACACCTCGTCGAAGGTCTGCACCGCGCGGATCATCTGCAGCACCAGCACCACGATCAGGTTGGGCATGAGCAGCGGCAGCGTGATGCGCGACAACACGCGCCACGGCGGTGCGGCGTCCATCTCGGCGGCCTCGTACACGTCTTTCGGGATGGCCTGCAAGCCCGCCAGCAGGATCAGGGTGTAGAAACCCATGTGGGCCCAGATAGACACCACCACCACCCAGAAGAAGGCCCAGTGCCTGTCCAGCAGCCAGTTGATGGGCTCGGCGCCCACGGCCGCCAGGCCGGCGTTGAACACGCCCTGGCTTTGCAGCAGCCATTTCCAGATCAGCGCCACCACCACCGGCGACAGCAGCACGGGGTAGAAGAACACGCCGCGCCAGAAGCCGCGCCCGATGATCTTGCGGTTCAGCACCAGGGCCGTGACCAATGAGAAGAACAGCATCAGCACGACCTGGATCAGGCTGAACTTGACCGTGTTGAAGATCGAGCGCAAGAAGATGTCCGTGCGGCAGCTCTGCAGGTCCGTGTAATCGCGGCATTCCAGCAGGGTGACGAAGTTCTCCATCCCGGTGAAGGGCCGCTGCGTGGGCAGAAGGTTCACACCGCCGCTCATCGCATACGCCAGATTGATCACGATGGGCAGGAGCGTGAATATACCGATCACCAGCAGATTCGGCCCAACGAAGAGCCAGCCGATGCGCGAGGCACCGAGCCATTTCTGGCCGAGCCGGAACACCGGCTCGAACAGGTTGAAGCAAAAGCCTAAGAAGGCTGAGAAGACTGACATACCGACTCCGATCTACTGTCCCGTGACGCCGCCAGCGCCGCTGCCTTATTCCAGAGACACCGCGGAACTGGCTCCGCCAGGCCGCAGGTGTCGCCCCCTGCAAGGGGGGAGGAGCGACACGCAGTGCGCGACTTGGGGGTGAACCTACTTCCCCGCCTGCTTGACCGCTTCTGCCATGTCGGCGCTGATCTTGGTGACGGCTTCGTCCACGCTGATCTCGCCAACGATGGCCTGCGTGACGCGGGTCACGGTCGGCAGCATCAGCGCGCGGTTGTACTTGTAGCCCTGCAGCGCGTAGGCAGCCGGCGCCAAGGTCGCGGTGCCGCTGGTGAACACGCCGAGTGCGGCCTGAGCCGCGGGACCGGCGCTCGGGTAGCTCACGCCCTTCTTGGCCACGCCAGCATGGGCCGGGATATTGTTGGTCTTGGAGGCGAATTCGGCGACGTTGGCTTCCTGCGCCATGAAGTCGAGGAACTGGCCCACTTCCTTCGGCGACTTGGTCGTCTTCAGCGCCGCCCAGGCGGCACCGCCGGGCATGCCGGTGCAGGCAGCCGGGCCGCACGGATTCGGCACGGCGACCCAGTCGAACGCGTTGCCGATTTCCTTCTGCATGCGGTTGATCTGCCAGGAACCCGACAGGATCATCACCAGGCGGCCGTTCTTGAACTCACCCACGGTATCGGCATAGCTGGAGCCGCCCGAACCGCCCCACGCGTCCTTCAGCATGGTGCCGTCCTTGTGCCAGTCGACGAACTTGCGCACGGTGGTCTTGTAGCCGTCGTCCAACGCCAGGTTGCCCTTGGCGTCGAAGATCTTGGCGCCATAGCTGATGGCAGGGCCTGCGAAGCGGTGGCCGGAGCGGTCCCAGGCCATGGCGGCCGGCGTCTGCGTGGCCTTGGCCACCTTGCGTGCCGCGTCGACCCACTCTTCCCAGGTCGCTTTCGGCCCGGGCATGGCAATCTTGGCTTGTTCAAACAGCGTCTTGTTGACAAACGGGCCGGTCATCGTCAACTGCGACATGAAGCCGTAGATGCCCTTGTCGCTGGCGCTGGGCCGCAGCCAGGGCAAGGTGGCACCGAAGTTCGCTTCCCAGTATTTGCGGTCCTTCACGTAGGGGCTGATGTCCAGGTAGTACTTCGACAGCCCGCCCAGGTCGGTGAGGCGTGCGATGTCCGGGCCCTGTCCCGCGGCCAGTTGCACCGGTAGCTGCTCCAGAATCGTCTTGAACGGGACGACGTCAAGAATCACCTTGGTGCCGGCGTTTTGGGCCTCAAAACGTTTTGCCAGTGCGGCCGTTACGTCGCACTCGTTGCCATCCTGGTAACACATCACACGGATGTCTGCAGCGCATACCGACACCGGCAACGCAACTACGGCCGCCACCATAGCGGCCAAACCATTCCTGGAAACACGAACTTTCATAGTGAAATCCTTCATAACGTTCATGGTGAAATCCTTCAAAGCAGTGGAACTTCGGACTGGTACACCGGGCATCCCGGTCACGCCTTGCCCATCGACCCGAACACGGGCATTGCCGGGCACCGCCAGACCCGCTTCGCGCCGACTTTCTGGCTGACGTGATCCAGGGCCAGCTGCATCACGCCACCCTGGACAAAACGGGGCAGCGCGGCACGGCGGCAATGAGCGCCGCACCCTGAAAAAATGAAATGGCGAACAACACAGATACTCCCTGCATGGCTTTGTCAAAGTTCGAATGTGTTCTATTGTTGTTCTTTTTTGATTGTTTTATCTAATAGTTTTCCCTTAGTATTTTCCTTTTGTTTCGATATAGAGTGTGAAAAACTCTTGTCTGCATACCCTCGTGAACTCCAATCCCCGGCAAATCAAGCTTCTTGACTTCGTGCGCGCCCATGGCGCGGCTTCCGTTGAACAACTCGCCGACAAGCTGGGCGTCACCCTGCAGACCGTGCGGCGCGATGTGCAGCGCCTGGCAGATGCCGGTTTGCTGGCGCGCTTTCATGGCGGCGTGCGGGTGCCCAGTTCCACCATAGAAAACATTGCGCACCAGCAACGCAAAAATCTCAGCGCAGAAGGAAAGGCGCGCATTGCCCGTGCCGTGGCCCAGCGCGTACCCAACGACTGCTCGCTGATCCTCAACATCGGCACCACAACCGAGGCCGTTGCCAAGGCGCTGCTGCATCACAAGGGACTGCGGGTCATCACCAACAACCTGAATGTGGCGGAGATTTTGTGTGACAACCCCGACTGCGAGGTCATCGTGGCGGGCGGCGTGGTGCGCGCGCGCGACCGCGGCATTGTGGGTGAGGCAGCCGTCGATTTCATGCGCCAGTTCCGGGTGGACATCGCCATCATCGGCATTTCCGGCATCGAGCCCGACGGTTCCCTGCGCGACTTTGACTACCGGGAGGTCAAGGTGGCGCAGACCATCATTGAGCACGCCCGCGAGATCTGGCTGGCCGCCGACAGCAGCAAGTTCAACCGCCCGGCCATGGTCGAGCTGGCCCGACTGTCGCAAATTGACCGTCTGTTCACCGATATGCCGCCGCCCGAGCCTTTTCCCGCCTTACTGGAAGAGGCCGACGTCAGCTGTGAAATAGCCCACCCCTGAGCCGGCACGGCCACCCAACCCCCTCCACACGGAAACGCCATGACTTACCTGCTCGCCCTTGACCAGGGCACCTCCAGCTCCCGCAGCATTGTGTTTGACGAGCTGGGCCACATCGTGGCCCAGGCCCAGCAGGAGCTGCCCCAGATCTATCCCAAACCAGGCTGGGTCGAACATGACCCGATGGAAATCTGGCGCACCCAGCTGGCCACGGCGCGCGAAGCGCTCGGCAAAGCGGGGCTGAAAGCGAGCGACATTCGCGCCCTGGGCATCACCAACCAGCGCGAAACCACGGTGGTGTGGCACCGCGCGACCGGCCAACCCATCCATAACGCCATCGTCTGGCAGGACCGACGCGCCGAAGCGACGTGCGCACAACTGCGCGAGCAGGGCAAGGAGGCGCTGATCCAGGCCAAAACCGGGCTGCTCATCGATGCGTATTTTTCCGGCACCAAGCTCAAGTGGCTGCTCGACAACGTACCCGGCGCGCGCGCGCAGGCCGAGCGCGGCGAGCTGGCCTTTGGCACCATCGACAGCTGGCTGATGTGGCAACTGACGGGCGGCGCGCTGCATGCCACCGACGTGAGCAATGCCTCGCGCACCATGCTGTTCAATGTGCACAGCAACCAGTGGGATGCCGAGCTGCTGGACCTGCTGGGCATCCCGCCCTCGCTCATGCCCCAGGTGCTGCCGTCCAGCGCGCACTACGGCGAAACCCGGCCCGAGCTGCTGGGCCACGCGATAGCGATTGGCGGCGTCGCCGGCGACCAGCAAAGTGCGCTATTCGGCCAGGCCTGCTTCAAGGCAGGCATGGCCAAAAACACCTATGGCACCGGCTGCTTCATGCTGATGCACACTGGCACGCAATTCCAGACCTCCCGCAACGGCCTGCTCACAACCAGTGCCGCGCAAACCACGGCGCACCCCGAATTTGCCATGGAAGGCAGCGTGTTTGTCGGCGGTGCGGTGGTGCAGTGGCTGCGCGATGGCCTGCACGCCATCCAGGGCAGCGGCGAGGTGCAGGCGCTCGCGCAAAGCGTTCCCGACTCCGGCGGCGTCATGATGGTGCCGGCCTTCACCGGCCTGGGCGCGCCCTACTGGAAACCCGATGCCCGCGGCACCATCACCGGGCTGACCCGCGGCACGACGGTGGCCCATATTGCGCGTGCCGCGCTGGAAAGCATTGCCTACCAGAGTGCCGCCCTGCTGCAGGCCATGAGCCGGGATGCGGTGAGCAGCGGTGCAGCGCCCTTGGCCGAGCTGCGCGTTGACGGTGGGGCCTGCGCCAATGATTTGCTGATGCAGTTCCAGGCCGACCTGCTGGGCATTCCGGTGCTGCGACCGGCGGTGATTGAAACCACCGCCCTGGGCGCGGCTTACCTGGCCGGCCTTTCCAGCGGGGTGTACCGCGGCACGGACGAGCTGTCCGGCATGTGGCGCGCAGAGCGGACGTTTTTGCCCACCCTGGGCGCCGACAGCGCGGCGGCACTGATGAACCGGTGGGAGCATGCCGTCAGGCAGACGGTGCTTCAATAGCCTTGATCACCCTTGGCTACCGCGCTGTTCGGCGACAATCCATTCAGATTTAGCGCGGCTGCCTCAAGGCCGCGCGGCTTCAACAACCAGCGAGCGATCCATGAGCACCCAAAACCCAGGCAGCAACGAACACATCGCCTTCATAGGCGGCGGCAACATGGCCAGCGCCGTCATTGGCGGCCTGCTCAAGCAGGGCCTTCCGGCCGGGCAGATCCAGGTGGTGGAACCTTTTGCCGAGCAGCGGGCCAAGCTTGTGCAGCAGTTTGGCGTGGCGGTCAGCGACGCCCCGGGCGCCTCGCTAAGCAGCGCCGGCCTGGTCGTCTGGGCCGTCAAGCCCCAGACCTTCAAGGAAGCGGCAGCGCAGACCCGCGCTCACACCCAAGCCGCCCTGCACCTGAGCGTGGCCGCCGGCATCCGCTCGGACAGCATTGCGCAGTGGCTGGGCACCGAGCGCGTGGTGCGCTCCATGCCCAACACGCCGGCACTGGTGGGCAAGGGCATGACGGCGCTGTTTGCCCGCCCGGCCGCCACGGCCGCGGACCGGACGGCAGTCGAACGCGTGATCCAGACCACGGGCGAGTATTTGTGGCTGAACGATGAAACGCAGCTGGACGCCGTGACCGCGCTCTCCGGCTCCGGGCCAGCCTATGTGTTTTACTTCCTTGAGGCCATGATCCAGGCCGGCACGGACATGGGCCTGGAACCCGAGCAGGCCCGCAAGCTGGCCGTGGGAACCTTCGTCGGCGCTTCGGCGCTGGCCCACGCATCGGACGAGCCGCCCGAAGTCCTGCGCGCCCGTGTCACCTCCAAGGGTGGCACCACCTATGCCGCCCTCACCTCAATGGAGCAGGCAGGCATCAAGCAGCAGTTCATGCAGGCCATCCAGGCCGCCCGGCAACGCGCTGGCGAATTGGGTGACGAGTTCGGTGCCGCCTGATCGCTTTTCACAAAAACCCGCCTGATACCGAGGTGGTCCTGTCGAGGTCGGGCCTGCAGCCAGTTCTATTTTTTTGGCAACAAGATGTTCCGGGGCAAAACCTTCGCTTCGTCTTCATCTAACCCGGCGAACTACCCAAGCGAAATTTCGGCTCAAGCGCAGGTGGCGTCAACCCTGCAACACCCGCAAGCGTTGAAACACGGCGCATGTACCGCCGCTCAGCCCCGCCGGGGCCATGATCCGGGCAAGATGCGCTCACAAAAACTTTCTAACATCCGGAATTCACCATGAAAAAATTACTGTCCATCCTCGCCAGCGCCACCGTACTGGCCCTGCCGCTGGCTGCCGTGTCCACGCAGGCCTCCGCACAAACCGGCGCGCCCGTAGCCGCTCCCGCTACGGCGCCGGCCGCAGCACCCGCTGACCAGGCGACCCCGCCCAAGGCGAAGACCTCCGTCAAGAAAAAAAGCAAAGCCAAAGCCAAGCGCAAGGCCAAAGCCACGACCAAAAAAGCGATTTGACCCAGCGGCACGGCAGCTGGCCGTCCGGGGCACCCGGACAAGTCAGTTGAAGGTCCTGAACAGCCCGCCGCGCGCGGGCTTTTTTTAACCTAGAAACGGCAGTTGGATGCGTCCGAGTGCGTCGTGATCGGCGTGGCAGGCAAGGCGTGACAACGCAGTGGGCTTGTGCCCACAAGGCGGAGCAACGCCGCATGGCGCGTCGAGCACGGTGCAATCGGACGCATAGCGCTGTTACCCAGAAGGTGAACCCAATCGACGAGGGGAAAGTCAATGTGCATGCGGCTTTCCTGAAGTTTGCGAGCGGTCAACTGCTGTTTCTAGGTTTAATGCAGGCCGGTCAGCCCGGACTCAAGCCACCAGATAAGACAAGGCAATGCCGGCAAACACCGTGCATCCCAGCCAGTGGTTCAGGCGAAACGCCTTGAAGCAGTCGTCGCGCTCGCGTTTGCGGATCAACCAGCCATGCCACAGCGCCTGCAGCCCTGCCAGCCCAATGGCCATCCAATAAATGGCTGCTTGCGGAATATCGGCAAGGGCCAGAGCCCAAACTGACAGGTACAGCAGGTAACTGAGCATGACCCCCGCCACATCGAATCGTCCCAGCGTGATGGCCGAGGTTTTCATGCCTATCTTCAGATCATCGTCGCGGTCCACCATGGCGTACTCGGTGTCGTAGGCGATCACCCAGAACAGGTTGCCCAGCAGCAGCACCCAGGCCAGCAGCGGCACGCGGGACTGCACGGCGGCAAACGCCATCGGAATGCCAAAGCTGAAAGCCACGCCCAGCACCGCCTGCGGCATGGACACATAACGCTTGGCAAATGGATACACCAGCGTGACGGCCAGCGCGGCAAACGACCAGGCGATGGTGACGGCATTGGTGGTCAGCACCAGGCCAAACGCCAGCAGGGCCAGCACGGCGCCCAACCACAACGCCTCCTTGACCGAGACCGCGCCGCTGGTGACCGGCCGCTGGGCCGTGCGCTTGACGTGCCGGTCAAAGTCCCGGTCCGCCACATCATTGACGCAGCAGCCCGCGCTGCGCATCAGGATGGTGCCCAGCGTGAGCACCGTCAGCAAGTGCCAGCCCGGAAAGCCGTGCGCGGCCACCCACAGCGCGGACAAGGTGGGCCAGAGCAGCAGCAGCCAGCCCGCCGGACGGTTCCATCGGATCAGCGCAAGGTAGAGATCCAGTTTGCGGCGCAGCATCACAAGCCGAGCTGCCGCAAATCAAGCCGGCCTGCATGCATGGGCGGACACCACAGGTAGGCGCCGCTGACCGGCCTGGAGATACGAAACATCGCATCGACAATGCCATCGTCCAGCCCCACCATGCGGCGCATTTGTGCTTCAAACGCATCCAACGAGCGCCCAAACGCCACAAACACCAAACCGGCCTTGCTGCCGCCCGGCGCATGCAAGGCCCACGGCATGGAGCGTCGCAGCACAAAAGCCTCGGGTTGAAAGCTTTCCTGTGCGGTGCGTTTGACATGGGCCGATTCGGGCGCATCCTCCAGCTCCTCGTTGTCGCTGCGCCGCCTGCCTATGGTGTTGTCCTGCTCGGGCAGGCTCATGGCTTCAAACGCATCAAGGTCATGCAGCCATTGCTGCACCGCGACGAAACTCGATCCGTCAAGGCCCGCCCCCTGCCCCCGCACGAAGGCTGCGGCCTCGGCCGCCTCGCCTTCGGGGTTTTCGGTGCCGTCTTCGTAGCCCGTGAGGTCCCGGCCGTGGCCCGTTGGCCCCCTGCCGTGACGAAAGGACTCGATCACACGATCCAGATGAAAGGCCGGGGCCAGCGCTTTTTCCAGTCGCCGCGTCAGCAACACCAGATCGCCCCGGTCGCTACCGCGCAGCCACAGGCACAGCGCGACCGGCGTGGCCGGAAGCTCAATGCCACCGCCCGAGAGCGCCGGGAAGTCGCGCAGGCCCGGGACCGCCGCGCCCAGGACCGTGACAAGTCTGGCGCCGAATGCCGCCACCACAGCCTGGCCATCCGCCAGCGGGGTTAGCCGCTGCAGGCTTTGGCGCAGCGCCGCCGGCTGCGCGACCGCAGAGGCTGTGATGGAGAAAAAAGCGTAGCGCCCGACGGTAGGCACCGCTTGCGAAATTCCAGGTTGGGAAAGGCTCATCTTTGCATCAGGACAGTCGTGTGACACCCGGCAGCTCGCAGGCGTAAATGGCATTGCGCAGCGCGGCAATTGCTTCGTAGCGCGTGAAACTGCGGCGCCAGGCCAGCACCACGCGCCGGCTCGGCACGTGCCCTTCGAACGGCAGGTATTTGATGAAGTTGGGCTGCGCGGCAGCCGCAGCGGCCGCGGCCGCCATCGCTGCCTTGCCTTTGGCGGGCTTTTTGGCGACCGGCGCCTCGACCAGCGCCTCCTTGGGCACGCCCAGACGCGGCACCAGCGTGATGCCCATGCCCGCAGCCACCATGTGCTTGATGGTTTCCAGCGACGAGCCTTCAAAGCTCTTGCGGATGCCGTCGGCGCTGCTGGAAAAGCGCGCGAACTCCGGACAAACCTCCAGCACGTGGTCGCGAAAGCAGTGCCCGTTGCCCAGCAGCAGCATGGTTTCCTTCTTCAGCTCTTCGGCAGACACGCTGACGCGCGCAGCCAGCGAGTGGGCGCTGGGAACGGCCGCCATGAAGGGCTCGTCGTAGAGCGGCGCAATCGCCAGGTTGGTGTCGGGAAACGGCTCGGCCAGGATCGCGCAGTCAATCTCGCCGGTTCGCAACTCCTCCAGCAGCTTGACGGTGAAGTTTTCCTGCAGCATCAGGGGCATTTGCGGTGTATGGGCGATGGCCTGGCGCACCAGATCGGGCAGCAGGTAGGGGCCTATGGTGTAGATCACCCCCAACCGCAAGGCGCCAGCCAGCGGGTCTTTGCCGCGCTTGGCAATTTCGCGGATGTTCTCGGCCTGCTCCAGCACGCTTTGCGCCTGGCGCACAATCTCTTCGCCCAGCGGCGTGACGGTAATTTCATTGGCGTTGCGCTCAAACAGCTTGACCTGCAGCTCTTCCTCGAGCTTCTTGATGGCGACGCTGAGTGTCGGCTGCGACACATGGCAGGCCTCGGCGCCCTTGCCAAAATGCTTTTCCCGGGCCACGGCGACGATGTATTTGAGTTCGGTCAGCGTCATGGGCTTATTGTCCTGCTTTTCGCTTCAGGGAAGCGGATTGCGTTTGTTGAGGTCGTTTTTGGTCTGACTGGGTTGCCCTTCACTACCAGGCCGTGGGGAGCCCGGCGGCTCGTCGCTTTATTTTGCTTCGCCAAAATAAAGTAACGGCGGTCTCAAGCCTGAAGTGCAACACTGCTCAGCCCAGCCAGGACGGGGTTAGGGAAAAGTCAAAAGACAAAAACCACACCGATGCCTCACTCCCTCCCCCGCTGGGGGAGGGTTGGGGTGGGGGCTGACCCCGAACCCGCACCCGTACCTGCCCCCACCCCTTTCTGTATGCGCCGAGGAGCACAGGGCCAGACGGATCAGGGCTCGCGATTGTCTGAGCCGCAAGCAAGTTGAGCGAGACCCCGGCTGGACTGAGCACCGCAGGGTGCCCGCAGCGCAGCGAAGGGTCGGAGCAACAGATGCTAAAAGCCCGGTCATAATTTGCTCAGGCAGACAGGGCGAAGATGACAACCCCCTATACCACCACCATCGGCCATCCCGGCCGGCGGTTCAGTCCAACAAGATTTATCTGCCGCCGGACTACCCCCGGCTTGGTCGTGAAAGGCCACCCGGTCAGACAAAGCCCGGTCATAATTTGCCCACGCAGACTGGGGAGATGACAAACTCCTGCGCCATCACCATCGGCCATCCCGGCCGGCGGTTCAGTCCAACAAGATTTATCTGCCGCAGGAGGTGCTCTTGGTTTCTATCAGCTTGGCCGCGCGACAGATAAACGCGATTCGTTAGGCACCGCAGAAACGGAACACCCCATCTCTCCCCTTAGTTGGCCCCTATGAACGTCGTGTACCGCATTACCTATCCGAACGGGAAGATCTACATCGGGCAAGACCGAACGAACAGCATCAACTATTTTGGTAGTGCCTCCGACGAGCTGATTGCGAGAGACTTCACGCCCGAGCAACGACTGAGCTTCGCAGTCACGCGAGATATTCTTTGGCAGTCCGAAACTGCATCCCGCGCCGAAGTCACTCAAGTAGAAATCGAGTACATCCTTCGCTTTCGGTCAAACGATCCGAGAGTTGGCTACAACCAATCACCAGTGCTGCGGAGGACTGGGGGCCAGGGTGTTTAGCACCAGCATGTTCGCTCCACTCGTCATCCTGGCACCAAAGTGCACTGTGTGAAACTGCGGCCTTAGTCAAACACTAACCGTCACAATTCAAGCCCTCAAAAACTCAGCCTTCCCCCCCAACCACCGCAAAATATGCCGCTGCGCCAGCCCGCCATACTGGTCCAGCATCACTGGCGCCACCCCACGCGCCCAGGCCAGCAACTGAGTATCGGTGGCCAGATCAGCAAAGCGCAGCAAAGGCGCGCCCGACTGGCGCGCTCCCAAAAACTCGCCCGGCCCACGAATCTCCAGATCACGCCGGGCGATTTCAAACCCGTCGTGGGTCTGGACCATGGCCTTGAGGCGCTCCCGCGCCGTCTCGCCGAGCCGCGGCGCGTCGCCGGTTGAATACAGCAGCACGCAGGCTGACGCCGCTGCGCCCCGGCCGACCCGGCCGCGCAACTGGTGCAGCTGGGAGAGGCCAAAACGCTCGGCATGCTCGATCACCATCAGCGAGGCATTGGGTACATCCACCCCCACCTCGATCACGGTGGTGCTGACCAGCACGCCCATCACCCCCTCGGTGAACAGGGCCATCACGGCTTTTTTCTCGGCCACGGGCATACGCGAATGCAACAGGCCCACCCCTACACCCGGCAGGGCCGCGCTCAAGGCTTCATGCGTCTGGGTGGCGTTGATCAGGTCGATTGACTCGCTCTCTTCAATCAGCGGGCAGACCCAGTACACCTGCCGGCCCTCTAGAAGCTGGCCGCGTATGCGCTCGATCACCTCATCGCGCCGGGCATCGTTCACCACCTTGGTGACGATGGGGGTGCGCCCGGGCGGCAGCTCGTCAATCGTCGAGACGTCCAGGTCGGCGTAGTAGCTCATGGCCAGCGTGCGCGGAATCGGCGTGGCGGTCATCATCAGCAAATGGGGTTCCTGCCCGTTGTCCTGACCATCCAGGGTCATCTTGCTGCGCAGGGCCAGCCGCTGCGCCACGCCAAAGCGGTGCTGCTCGTCAATGATGGCCAGCGCCAGATTTTTGAACTTCACCTTGTCCTGGATCACGGCGTGGGTGCCGATGACCAGGTTCGCCTCGCCGCTTTCAATCATGGCCAGCGTTTCGCGCCGCTCTTTGGCCTTCTGGCTGCCGGTCAGCCAGGCGGTCCTGATGCCCAGCGGCTCCAGCCAGCCGATCAGTTTGCGAAAGTGCTGCTCGGCCAGGATTTCGGTGGGCGCCATCAGGGCGCATTGCCGGCCGGCATCCATGCAGCGGGCCGCTGCCAGCGCCGCCACCACGGTCTTGCCGGAACCCACGTCGCCCTGCAGCAGGCGGTGCATGGGAATGCTTTTTTGCAGGTCGGCGTCTATTTCTGCGCAGACACGCTGCTGGGCCGGCGTCAGCCGGAAGGGCAGGCGCTCCAGCAGCTGCTCGTGCAGGGTGCAGTGCGGCCCCTGCAGACTGGCCCCGTCCATGGCGGGGTTGCGCATCGACGGGCCGCCCAGAGCCGGGGCACGCATGGCGGCACGCCCGCGGCGCGCCTGCAGCTGCGACAGCTGCTGGGCCAGCAGTTCCTCGGCCTTCAGCCGCTGCCACGCCGGATGGCTGTGGTCTTCCAGCGTGGCCAGCGCCGCGTCGGGCGTGGGATGGTGCAAAAATTGCAGCGCCTCGCGCAGCGTATGCAAGGGATGCGGCAGGTTTTTACTTAAAAACGGGGCGGGAATGGTCTCGCTCAGGTCGGCGCGGGCCAGGCCACTGAGCACTGCCTTGCGCAGATAGGCCTGCGGCAAACTGGCCACCGTCGGGTACACCGGCGTCAGCGCACCCGGCAGCTCGCCGCCCGCCAGCTTGAAGCTGGGGTGCACCATCTCGCGGCCAAAACCTCCCGCGAAGGAGCCGCCCCGGATCTCGCCGCGCACCCGCACCCGGGCACCGACGCTCAGGGTCTTCTGGTGCGAGGGGTAGAAATTGAGGAAGCGCAGCACGCAGGTGTCGCTGCCGTCGTCCACCGTCACCCGCAACTGGCGGCGCGGCCGGAACGCGATTTCGCTGTGGGTGACCTGCCCCTCGATCTGCACCATATCGCCGTCCCGCGCATCGCGCAGCTGCACGATGCGGGTTTCATCCTCATAGCGCAGCGGTAGATGCAGGGCGAGGTCAATGTCGCGGCGCAGGCCCAGTTTTTCGAGGGCCTTTTGTGCGGGGGATTTGGCCTGGGGTTTTTCAGCCTGGGCTTTGGGCGCGGCCCGGTCCCCGGCCATCTCCTCGGAGGTGGCGGCTTTTCGGGCAGGAGCACCGGGTGGCGACATGGGACAATTGTGCCGTCAACCTGGAAACCGCAGTTGACCGCTTGCAAACATCTAAAAATCCGCTTGAATACCGTCATTCTCCTTTTCGCTGGCACTCACCTTGTAGATGACAGCGCTATGCACCCGATTGCGCCACCCGCACAGCACCATGCGGCATTGCTCCGCCTTGTGGGCAACAGCCCACTGCGTTGTCACGCCTTGCCTGGCGCCGCGCGGGCAGCACACTCGGGCGCATCCAACTGCGGTTTCTAGGTTTATGAAGACGCATTTCAGCCTCAGCGATTTTGATTTCACGCTGCCCGACGAACTCATTGCCCAGCACCCCGCCGCCCAGCGCAGTGGTTCGCGCCTGCTCGATGGCCGGGACTCTGCCGCCGTAGACCGCCGCTTCGCCGACCTGCCCGGGCTGCTGAACCCGGGCGATCTGCTGGTGTTCAACGACACCCAGGTGGTCAAGGCACGGCTGTTTGGCCAGAAATCCAGCGGCGGGCGGCTGGAACTGCTGATCGAGCGGGTGTTGCCCGCCCTCGCCGATGCCGATCATGAAGTCGCGGCGCACATGAAGGTCAGCAAAAAGCCCCAACCCGGCGCCGTGCTGCAGATGGACGGCGGCTTCACCGCCACCCTGCTGGGCCGCTGGCCGCAGGAGGACGGGCCGCTGTACCGCTTTCGCTTCAGCAGCGACCCCTATGCACTGATGGCGCAGCATGGCCATGTGCCGCTGCCGCCTTACATCACCCACAGCGACTCTGCAGAAGACGAGCTGCGCTACCAGACGGTGTTTGCAAAAAACCCCGGGGCCGTGGCCGCGCCCACCGCCGCCCTGCACTTTGACGAAGCCGTGCTGGCGCAGCTGGAGGCGCGCGGCATCGCGCGCGCCAGCGTCACCCTGCATGTGGGCGCGGGCACCTTCCAGCCCGTCAAGACCGAAACAATAGCCGACCACACCATGCATTTCGAGCGCTTTGAGGTGCCGGCCGCCACACAGCAGGCGATTGCCGACTGCAGGGCGCGCGGCGGCCGTGTGGTGGCCGTGGGCACCACCACCGTGCGGGCGCTGGAGTCCCATGCCAAATTCGGTCCGGCCTGCGACGACACCAACATCTTCATCACGCCGGGCTTTGAATTTGCCGTGGTGGACCTGTTGCTCACCAACTTTCACCTGCCCAAAAGCACGCTGATGATGCTGGTCAGCGCCTTTGCGGGCTATGAACACATCATGGCGCTGTACCAGCATGCGATTGCCGGGCGCTACCGCTTCTTCAGCTATGGCGATGCCATGCTGCTGGCGCGCAAAACCCCACGCGCGGGCGTTTAAACCTAGAAACAACAGTTGACCGCTCGCAAACTTCAGGAAAGCCGCATGCCCATTGACTTCTCCCTCTTCGATCATGTTCACCGTCGAGGTGACAGCGCTATGCACCCGATGCCACCCCGCTCGACGCGCCATGCTGCGTTGTTCCGCCTTGTGGGCAACAGCCCACTGCGTTGTCACGCCTTGCCTGGCACGCCGATCACGGCGCCATCGGGCGCATTCAACCGCCGTTTCTAGGTTAAACACACCTGCGACAATCACAAGATGCTCGAATTTGAAGTTCTGAAGACCGACGCCAGGACCGGCGAAGGGGCCCACGCCCACCCCGGCTCGCATGCCCGGCGCGGCCGGTTGACGCTCACCCATGGCGTCGTGCAAACGCCCATCTTCATGCCGGTCGGCACCTATGGCACCGTCAAGGGCGTGATGCCGCAGTCGCTGCACGACATGGGCGCCCAGATCATCCTGGGCAACACCTTTCACCTGTGGATGCGCCCCGGGCTGGACGTGATGAAACAGTTCGGCGGCCTGCACCGGTTTGAAAGCTGGGACAAACCCATACTCACCGACAGCGGCGGCTTTCAGGTCTGGTCGCTGGGCGAGATGCGCAAGATTTCGGAAGAAGGCGTGAAGTTCGCCTCGCCCGTGAACGGCGACAAGCTGTTCCTGACGCCGGAAATCTCCATGCAGATCCAGACGGTGCTCAACAGCGACATCGTGATGCAGTTTGACGAGTGCACGCCCTACGACACCAAGGGCCACATCACCACCGAAAGCGAAGCGCGCAGCTCGATGGAGCTCAGCCTGCGCTGGGCCAAACGCTGCATCGCCGAATTTGACAAACTGGAAAACCCCAACGCGCTGTTTGGCATCGTGCAAGGCGGCATGTACCAGAACCTGCGCCACGAATCGCTGGATGCGCTGGTGGAACTGGACTTGCCCGGTTACGCGGTGGGCGGCGTGAGTGTGGGCGAGCCCAAGGAAGAAATGCAGCGCATCATGGCGCACACGCCCCATCGCCTGCCGGCCGACAAGCCGCGCTACCTGATGGGCGTGGGCACGCCCGAGGACCTGGTGGAGGGCGTGGGTGCCGGCATTGACATGTTTGACTGCGTGATGCCGACGCGCAATGCGCGCAACGGCCACATGTTCACGCGCTTTGGCGACCTGAAAATCCGCAACGCGCGCCACAAGGCCGACGATCAGCCCCTGGATCACACCTGCACCTGCTACACGTGCAAAGGCCGCACGCTGCCTGACGGCAGCATGTCGGGCGGTTTTTCGCGGGCCTACCTGCACCACCTGGACCGCTGCGGTGAAATGCTGGGCCCCATGCTGGCCAGCATCCACAACCTGCATTACTACTTGAACCTGATGCAGGAAATACGCGATGCGCTCGATGTGGGGCAGTTCGGCGAGTTCGCCGCGCGGTTCCGGACCGACCGGCTCAGAGGCGTCTGAGCGATGAACATCCAGCTGCAACGATGGATTGACCGCTGGGTCGGCATCCCGTTGTGTGCCGCAGTCTCTGGCCTGGATGCGGTGACCAGGTCTTTGCGGGGGCCGTCCCGCGAGGCGGCCGCCACCACCGCGCCCCGTGCGATCGTGGTGATCCTGCTGTCCGAAATGGGCAGCCTGGTGCTGGCACACGAGATGTTTGCGCGGCTCAAACAGCGCTACCCCGGCGCCGAGCTGCACGCCCTGCTGTTCAGGAAGAACCGTGAAATCCTCGACCTCATGAAGGTGGTCGACCCGGCCCATGTGCACACCGTGGATGACAAGTCGCTGCCAGGCCTGCTGTCCAGCCTCTGGAAGGCGGTGGCCGAACTGCGCCGCGCGAAGGTCGATGTGGCGATCGACTGCGAACTGTTTTCGCGCATCAGCAGCCTGCTGTCGTTTGCCAGCGGTGCGCCGGTTCGCGTGGGTTTTCACCGCCACACGCAGGAAGGCCTGTACCGCGGCTCGCACATCAACCGGCCCGTGCCCTACAACCCGTATCACCACATCAGCGCGCAATTTCTGGCGCTGGCGCGTGCCATCGACTCCACCGCAGTACCGAAGTCAAAGCTGCCGATGGCGGGCACCACCAAGCCCCCGCCGCCTGTGCAGCTGGACGGCGACCTGGTGCAGGGCATTGCGCTGCGGCTGGCGCAGGACTTTCCCGCCATTGCCGGCAAGCCGCTGGCGCTGGTCTACCCGGGCGGCGGCATTCTGCCCATCCGCGCGTGGCCGCTGGCCTCGTACACCACGCTGTGCGAAGGCCTGGTGGCCGACGGTTGCGCGGTGGCGGTGATTGGCCTGAAAGACGACCAGGCGCTGGCGCAGCAACTGGTCGCCAACGTCAACCAGGCCTACCCGGCGGGGCCGGTGATCGACCTGACGGGCTACACACGCTCGGTCGCCGAGCTGCTGGCGCTGTTCCATGTGGCGCGCCTGCTGGTGACCAACGATGGCGGACCCGGGCAGTTCGCCGCATTAACGCCCATCTGGACCCTGATGCTGTTCGGGCCCGAAACGCCCGGCCTCTATGCGCCGCAGACGCCAAAGTGCCATTCGTTTTACAGCCAGTGGCCCTGCTCGCCCTGCCTGACTGCCTACAACCACCGCTCCTCCTACTGCGACGGCGACAACCAGTGCCTCAAGGTCATTGCGCCCGCCGCGGTGCTGGCCAAGGCGCGGGAATGCCTGGCCGAAACTCCGGCGATGGCCTGATGGGAACACTCCGGTCCATCGCGGAGGCGCTGATCAGCCGCCTGCCACCCCGCCTGCAGCCTATGGCGCGCTGGCGCTTCATCAAGTTTGGCGTGGTGGGCGCCAGCGGCACGGTGATCAACATCGCCGTGCTCTATGTCGCGCAGGAGTTTTTGCTCAGCTTCATCGCAGACTTCCACTCGCGGCTCAATTACTCGATTGCCCTGGCCATCACCTGCGCGACCATCAGCAACTTTTACTGGAACCGGCGCCTGACCTGGCGGGACCGCAAGCACGAGGTCCATCATTCCGCGCTGTTCCTGTTTTCCAAATATGTGATGGCGGCGGCCCTGTCGATTGCCGTTCAGTCCGTGCTGACCAAATGGCTGGCCATCTACCTGCACTACATCCTGGCCAACCTGGTGGCCATTGTGCTGGCCAGCGTGTGCAATTTTGTCGCCAATGACCGCATGACGTTCCGCCGCCGCGCGAAAATTCAGCCGCCCAATGCTGCCACAACGCCCCCTGCCGATGTCCATGACCAGCCCTGAGCCACTGAAGCCCCGCCTTCCCGCCCACTTCCTCTGGCTGGCCCTTGCCGTCGCGGTTGCGCTGGGCTACCTGTTCGGCCTGGACGGCGACCATATTCCCCGCCTCGGCGATGAGCTGGTGTACGCCCACATCGCGCGCCTGACGGCGGAAACCGGCCGGTGGCTGCCGCTGGTCAGCTCTTACGACTTCATGCGCAACACCAAGCCACCGCTGCTGTTTTGGCAGGCGATGGCGGCGGGCGGCTGGGGCGAGCACTGGACGCTGCTCCGCCTGCGCCTGCCCAGCGTGGTCTATTCCTGGGCGATTGCGCTCATGGTGGGCCTGCTGACCTGGAAGGTAGTTCGCAGTGAGGCCACGCCCGCCCCGGAGGCAAGCCCCGGCGCCGCGACGGCCGCGGACCGCAGCAGCCGGGCGATCACCCTGGGGGCAATTGCGGCGCTGACCTACTTCTCTTTTTTGAGCAGCTACCGTTATGGCCGGCCCTACCTGACCAGCTCGCCCGAGACCTTCTGGCTGTTCGCTGTGTTTTTTGCCCTCGCCTGGTCCCCGGCGAAACTACTGGCCTCACGCTGGAAGTTTCCTCTGCTCGCAGGAGTCGCCATCGGCATCGGCTGCCTCTACAAATCCTTCGCCATGGTGGTGCCGGTCGGCTTCGGCCTGGCGCTGTGCTACCAGGTGCTTGGCGCCCGGCAAGCCCCCTGGCAGATTTTCCGGCGCGGCATCGTCATCGACGCCATCAAGGTCGCCACCATCTGTGCAATGGCCCTGGCGGTGTTTGGCTTGTGGTTCGCCATTGATCCGCAACCGGGCGAGGTGTGGCGCGAGTTTGTGGTTGGCGAAAACGCCGGAAAATTCAAGTCATCACCCGGCTACTTCAAGGTTGCTTTCCGTAGCAGCGGCGGGCTTCTGACGATTATCACGGGCTACTTTTCAAACGCCGGGTTTCTGCTGCCCGTCGCGGTCGGCTGTGTCTGGACCGCCTGGCGCAGTTACCGTCGGGGGGTGCCCGTCGGTGATGCCGAAAAAGTCCTGTGGCTCTGGCTGCTGGCGCTGGCGCTGGTGTTCCTCCTGCCCAACCAGCGGTCTGCCCGTTACCTGATACCTGCCATGCCGGCCCTCGCGATCCTGATGGCGCTGTACTGGAGCCGCATTGCGCGCCTCTGGTTCAGCATCGCCCTGGCGCTCTGCCTGCTGGGCGCCCTCGCCATGGGCCTGATCGGATTCGGTGCGGTGCGCGCCACGCAAACCGGCTGGCTTTATTCGCCGCTGTTCTGGCTGTTCTTGGCAGCCCTTGCCGCAGCCTGCGTCATCGGCATGGCCAAAAAAGAGCTGGCCCGCCCGATCGCCGCCGTGGCCGGTTTCGCCGTGCTGTTTGCGCTGGCCTGGGCCACCGCGCCGTTCAACGGCGACAAGGGCCACTTCAGCGCAAAGACCAACGCGCTGCTCAAAGGCCAGACCGTGTCCGTCCCGAGCAACTTCAACGGTCATTTTGAGCGTTACGAATTCATCATTCCGGGCGCAAAAATTGTTCCCTACTTCGCGGCGCAACCGGTCGACTACCAGGACGTCAACGCCCTGTTCAACAACACCCGCTATGCCCTGGTGCAGCGCCGGGTCGGGCAGAAACCCTGCGATGCGTGCCGCATCATCGATGAACGCTGGGACCTGCGCTCGCGGCAGGACGAGAATGAAGGCCAACTGGCCGTCTTCAAAACGCCCGATACCTACCTGTATGCCAAGGAGTACCTCGTCGAACGGCTCACACCCTGAGCACCGTCTGGCCCCCGTCTTTTTTCAGCAAGGAACTGACCATGCAATACCGCCGCCTCGGAACCAGCAACCTCAAAGTCTCGACCCTCTGCCTGGGCACCATGATGTTCGGCCAGCAGACGCCGCCTGACGAGGCGGCGCGCATCGTGGCCTCGGCCCGCGAGCAGGGGCTCAACTTCATCGACACGGCCGACGTCTACAACAAGGGCCAGTCGGAAAAGGACGTCGGCAAGCTGCTCGCCGGCCAGCGCCACCACTGGGTGCTGGCCAGCAAGCTCGGCAACCCGGTCAGCGAGGCCGTCAACGAGAGCCATTACTCGCGCCGCTGGCTGATCCTGCAGACCGACGCGATCCTGGCCCGGCTGCAAACCGACTACCTCGACATCCTGTACCTGCACCGCGACTACCACGGGGAAAACCTCGAGGAAGCAGTGCGTGCGCTGGGCGACCTGATCCGCCTGGGCAAGATCCGCAGCTTCGGCCTGTCCAACTTCCGCGGCTGGCGCATTGCCGAGATCGTCCGCCTGTGCCGGGAACTGGGCGTGCCGTCACCGGCCGTGTGCCAGCCTTATTACAACCTGCTCAACCGCGGGCCGGAATTGGAAATCCTGCCGGCCTGCGGCCATTACGGCCTGGGCGTCGTGCCCTACAGCCCGCTGGCGCGCGGCGTATTGACGGGCAAGTACCCGCCCGGCCAGCCGCCGGCCGAGGGCACGCGCGCCGGCAGCGGCGACCGGCGCATCCTGGAAACCGAATTCCGTGAGGAATCGCTGGTGATCGCCCAGAAAATCAAGGCCCGCTGCGAAGCCAGGGGCCTGGTTCCCGGGCAGTTTGCCGCCGCCTGGGTGCTGGCCAACCCCCTGATCAGCTCCGTCATCGTCGGCCCGCGCACGCTGGCGCACCTGGAAGACGTGTATGCCGCCACGGAGCTGAAGCTCACGCCGGACGACGAGGCCTTCATCAACGGCCTGGTGGTGCCCGGCCATGCCTCCAGCCCGGGCTACAACGACCCGGCCTACCCTTTCTTCGGCCGCCCGGTCTGAGTTCAGGCCGCCGGGGCCGCTGAGGTCGCCGGTGGCGCGGGCCTGGCCTGCTCGCCGCTGGCGCCACAGGCGTGGCAGAACCTGGCAAAAGCGCTCTTGCGGGTGGTGCATTTGAAGCAGTGGTCAAACAGGCCAATACCGCAATGCGGGCAAAAATCGATCTCCGGGTTCTTGAGGTCTACCGCCCGCTCGCATCCCGGGCAAACAGCCTTGGACAACCGCGTCAGCGCCGTGTCGTAACTCAACTCTTCACGGCGTTGCGCGTCGGGTAATTGCTCCGCGAGCTTCTGTTTTTCGAGGTAGCGATTGAGCGAAATAATCGCCTGCCGCCCCACCAGCGCCGTCACCACAATGCCGACGATGTAGCGCACATAGCCACCGTAACTGGGCAGGTAGGGGACCAGCTCAACGAAAAAGGCAAACAGCGCAAAGATGATGAAGCCCCAGACAAAGGGCCAGTACGTGCTCTTGCGTTTTTTTGCAAACAGCCAGCCGGCGGCCACCAGCAGCGGCAAAGTCAGCGCCAGGCGGTACAAAAAGACGCGCAACTCGACGCGACGGTATTCGGCATTGAGCAGCTTTTGGGCCACTTCCTGCAGTTCGACGAGTTTGCCGCGTTCGCGTGCGGCCGCCTGCCGGGCATCGAGCGCGGCCTGCTGCTGCGCCTCCACGGCCACGCCAGTGGCGCGCTCGCGGGATTTCAGCACGTCCAGCGCCCGGGTCCGTTCGATCAATTCGGGGTCCTGGTCGGCCAGGTGCGTGGCATGACGCGTGGCCAGCCAGTTGTTGAAGGTGTCACGGGCCGCCGCCGAGTCGGCCTGCGCGGCGCGGCGCTTGAGCTGCGCCTGCTCCAAAGCACTTTGGGCGTCCTGCTCGGCACGCGTGGCGGTTTTGATCGCCGTGCGCAGGGCAGTCGTGGTGGCCGGGTCCATGAAGTCGTCGAGCGAGAGCCGCTTTTCCACCTTGGGCAGATCGCCCACCACGGTGCCGCCCAGCCCGATCAGGAAACCGGCAAACACCAGCGCCACCAGCCACAGGCCGCGGTGAAACCATTTTTCGGAGAGTCGCAAACCTTTGCTCATGATGAATTCCTTTTTGTCTTTTTGTTTGAAGCAGTCGGGCAAGATGACAGGGTTTAAAGTTTGACGATTGTCGGGGTTTGGCCCGGCGCCGCCAGTTGCGCCCGCGGCAGCCAGGCAAACACCGAGTCGACGGTGACGGTTTCGATGCGGACCGAAAAGCGCTTGTCATTGGGATGGTCGTCGAAGGCCACATTGGCGGCCGTCAGGCGGGGCCGGGAATCACGGTGTATCAGTGTCTGCATAAAGACCTTTGAGGTTGTTGCGGTGCGTCCAATGTGCCGCGGCGTCCCAAAAACTGACACAGATACCGATACAGTGATTATTGAATGATCTTTTAGTATCGGTTTTCGATACTTTCAGGCATCCATCAGCGCGGCCACGCGTGTTCGCAAAGCCTCGGGCTGCACGTCGGCGGGCGCGATTGCTGGCCCGGCATTCAGGCCGACCCGGCTGAAAAAGCCGCGCCGGAAGGGCCGCACCATCGCCGTACCCTGCTCCACCCGGCTGAAGAATGAGCCCCACAGGTTGGTCAGGGCCATCGGAATGACCGGCACGCGGAGGCCGTCACGCTCGGCGTTTTCGAGGATTTTCATGATGCCGGCCTTGAACACCTGAAGCTCCCCGTCCTTGGTGATGCCACCCTCGGGGAAGATGGCCAGCAAATCACCATTGCGCAGCACCTTGGCTGCCGCTTCGAACGCCGCTTCATAGGCCACCGGGTCTTCCGCGCGCGGCGCAATCGGAATGGCCTTGGCCAGCCTGAACAGCCAGCCCAGCACCGGCATTTTGAAAATGCGGTGGTCCATCACGAAATAAATCGGCCGCGGGCTGGCGGCCATCAGCAGCACCGGGTCCACAAAGCTGACATGGTTGCAGGTGAGCACCGCGGCGCCCTGCGCAGGAATGTTGTCATCGCCCGTGATCTTGAAGCGGTAAACCAGGCGCGAGGCGACCAGCGCGATGAAACGCAGCAGGTACTCCGGCACCAGCAGGAAGATGTAGAACGCCACCACCGCATTGGCCAGGCCGACGAACAGGAAAATCTGCGGAATGCTGAAGCCGGACTTGAGCAGCACGCCGGCCAGGATGGCGCTGACGATCATGAACAGCGCATTGAGAATGTTGTTGGCGGCGATGATGCGGGCCCGGTGCGTGGGCTGGCTGCGCAACTGGATCAGCGCGTACATGGGCACGCTGTACAGGCCGGCAAACAGGCTGAGCAGCGCCAGGTCGGCCATCACGCGCCAATGGGCGGGCTGGGCCATGAAGCTGGCGAGGCCCATAACGAGCGACATCGGCAAGCCCCTCGACGCAAAGTAAAGATCTACCGCAAAGACGCTCATGCCGATCGCGCCCAGCGGCACCAGGCCGATCTCGACGTGGCGCCGGCTCAGCACTTCGCACAGCAGCGATCCGGTCGCGATGCCGATCGAAAAAACCACCAGCAGCAGGGATGCGACCTGCTCGTTGCCGTGCATCACCTCCTTGGCGAAACTCGGGAACTGGCTCAGGAAGACCGCGCCAAAAAACCACATCCAGCTGATGCCCAGCATGGAGCGGAACACCACCAGGTTCTGATTGGCAAGCTTGAGGTTGCGCCAGGTCTCGGTGACCGGGTTCCAGTTGATCTGGAGGCCCGGGTCGGTGGCCGGCGCCAGCGGAATGAACTGCGCCGCGGCACGGCCCGCCAATGCCAGCAGCACGCAGGACAACGCCACATAATGCGGGCCCACGCCAGGTATCGCCACGATCAGGCCACCCACGATGTTGCCGAGCAAAATGGCCACAAAGGTGCCCATCTCGACCATGCCGTTGCCGCCGGTCAGCTCACGCTCGCTCAGCGCCTGCGGCAGGTAGGCAAACTTGACCGGACCAAACAGCGTGGAGTGCAGCCCCATCAAAAAAGTGCAGCCCAACAACACCGTAGCCTGCAGGTTGACGTTGCGGCTGGTAAAGCCCGCGGCAGCGATCAGCATGATCACCACTTCCAGGTTCTTGACGAAGCGGATCACGCGGGTTTTTTCGAACTTGTCGGTGAGCTGCCCGCTGGTGGCCGAAAACAGCAGAAAGGGCAGGATGAACAGCGCCCCGATCACCAGCCCCGCCAGCGCCGGCGGCAGCCAGCTCACGCTGAGCTGGTAGGTCACCATCACGGTGAAGGCGAATTTGAACAGGTTGTCATTGGCCGCGCCGGAAAACTGCGTCCAGAAAAAAGGCGCAAAGCGGCGCTGCTGCAGCAGCGCGAACTGGTTCGGATGCTCGTGTGCTGCCGGTGGGGGCGCCAGGGCGCTTGTATCAACACTCATGCTGGACTCCTCTATTCGCTTTTATTCGCTCGCTACTTGTCGCTTGTGGCTTGTGAACTCTTGCTGTGGCCACGCAAGAGACATGGCCGCTCGCCGTGCAGCCTCTTTGCTCAGGCGGTGATGTGCAGGGATTCTGCCTTGGTTTTCTGCGCGGGTATCAGCGCAGAAACCACCGGCCAGGCGGCACAGCTCGCCACCACATGTTTCAGGCTGTGGCCCGATACGAGTTGCCCGGTCCAGTCAAAGACCAGCTGGTCCCCGAATTCAAACAGCTTTGCCAGCGCATACAGGGCGATCACAAGCGCCCAGCGAATGGGCAAGCCCCCTGAAGGATGGGCGGGCTCGCCGGGCAGCGGCGGCAGACGGGCCAGCCAGACCATCAAACCCAGGCCGCCGAATTGCAGGAGGCCCCACGGCAGCGCATTGCCTGAGGCCAGCCAGACCCCGACGCTCAAGGGCCCCAGCACCAGCACCGCCGCGGCGAGGGCGACGCCCGCGCGGGCACTGGCGCGCCCGGCAGCCGCCAGCCCCAACAAGCCCGCAAATGCAACGACCATGCCCAGGCGGTCAATCGCCAGGCCCCGGTCATCCGGCTGCCAGTGATACCAGGCGGATGCTGCCGCCGTGGCCAGCAGGCCGATAAAGAACAGGGCCGCCAGGCCGTGTTGCGCCATGCCGCCGGCCGGCCCTGCAACCCGACGCCGCCACGCGAGACAGCTCAGGCCTGCCGCACCCCACAGCGCAAACGGCAGGTTGCTCAGCACATCGAGGGCGAAGGGAATGCGCCCCCACGCTCGCTGATCGGCAAGGTCATGCAGGTGCGCCGGCTGCGCCACAGGCGGGCCGACGATGGCCACGACCAGCAACACCAGCACAGCGCCCAACAGCAGGCGCTCGGGTTTTTCAAGTTGGAACATGGTGGAAGTCCTTTCAATATAAGTGGGTGCAGTCTGGGCGCACAAGCTGAAAATCCCTCCAGATATCGATACAAACTGAATTTTTACGACTTGAAGTATCGATAATCAATACCAGAGAGTTTTCCAAGGAGTTTTTCCAATGAGCACAAGCGCTGACCTGGTCATGGTCCTGAAGAAGGAACTCAAATCTGCGCAGATGACCTATGCCGACCTGGCCCGGGCCCTCGGCATGGCCGAGTCCAGCGTCAAGCGCATGCTGGCCAAAGGCGACATGCCGCTGTCGCGCATCGACGCCATTTGCCGTGCCTTGAAACTGGACTTTGCCGAACTCGCCAGGCGCGTCGCCGACACCCAGCCGCTGCTGGCGGAGCTCACCGAAGCGCAGGAAAAGGCAGTGGTGGCCGACAAGAAGCTTTTGCTGGCCGCGATTTGCGTGCTCTCCCAATGGACGCTGGAGCAGATGACGGAGTGCTACCGCCTGTCGGAGGCCGAGTGCATCAAATACCTGGCGCAGCTGGACCGCATCGGCATCATCGAACTCAAACCGCTGAACCGCTACCGGCTCAAACTTGCCAAGACCTTCCGCTGGCGCCCACACGGCCCGGTGATGGACTACTTTCGCGACAACGCCTTGCTGGACTACTTTTCAGGCGGCTTCGATGGCGGCGGTGAAGGCCTGCTGCTGGTGCATGGCTCCATCAGCCGCAGCCTGGCGCCCTCGTTTCTGGAGCGCATGCAGCGTGTGGCGCAAGACTTCGCGCAGCAACACCAGGCCGACCAGAAACTGGCCGCCAGGGACCGCGAGGGCTATACCCTGCTGCTGGCCATGCGGAGCTGGGAGTTTGAGGCGTTTGCGGCGCTGAGGCGTTGAATAGGGCACACCCCTGTTGCCGCTCACTTCGCGTAGCGGCCTCTCCCCTTGCAGGGGACGGCGCCTGCAGACTGGCGAAGCCAGCTCTGCGGCCCCTGCTGGTGGGTAGCGGCGTCCCATCTCGCCTGCGACATGTAACGCGTTCCCATCGAAGAACGCGTGTCAGTCCGTGGCCGCAAACACCGTCAGCACGCCGGTGTAGCCGTACAGGTGGTGGCGCGCAATTTCGCCGCCCGCGAAGAAGCCCACCAGCGGCACGTCGCCCAGCGCTCGCCGCACAATCTGCAGCTCGGCACTGGGCGCGCCAAAATGCGGGCCGCCACGGCCCGAGCAGCTGACATAAATGGCGCCGGCGATTCGCCGGGCCGGATGCGGCGCTGCGTCGGCTGGCACTCCACTGAGGGCGCTGGCGACATCCAGCGTGACTTCTTCAGGCTCCAACTCTTCGCGGATTTCGGCGCAGACCCGGATCAGGTCGGCACGCGCGGCCTGCGCGTTGCGTTCGCAAAAAGCCAGCTTCATGCCCACGTGGGGGATGTCGGCTATCGCGACGCCTTTGCGCGCAGGATCCAGCCCGATCAGGTGGCGCACCACGACTTCCGCGCCAAACTGGCCCGCCCGCCGGCTGCGGGCGTCATGCAGGCTGTCCTCGGGGCGGCTCAGGCCCACCAGGGTCGTGCGCACCTTGGCCAGCGCCTCGCGTGGCTGGTCCAGCGATACGCCCAGGTCCTCCAACAGCACATCCAGCGCCGGCTGGCCATCCAGCCCGGTGACCACATTGCTCTCGCAGGCGGTGATGTCGTGATTCGCCGAGACGGGCTGGCAGCCTTGCGTGACGCGTGACATCAGCGCCATCCCGCCTGACAGATCGCGTGCAAACGCTACGCCACTCAGGCCCCCGTTGAACACGCCGCCGGCCGCGCCATGCCCCTTGACGTTGCCATGGCCGCTGAAGGCAAACTGCACAGTGCTGGAGCGGCTCGACGCCAGGCCGCCAAAGACGTAACCGCTCTCGGTACGCTGGGCCATCTCGGCAATCAGTTCGGCAACGTCGGGCGTGCCGGCATCGGCATGCACCAGGGCGGTATGCGCCTTGAAACGGCCGCTGGCCGCAGGCGGCAGCGGCGACACGCCGGAGAACACGCGGTACTGGTCGTGCGGCAGTTCGCACAACATCACCGCCAGCGCGGGCTCGTCAAAGTACTCGACATTGTTCGACGCGATGCCCACGCCCACCGTGCCGCTCCAGTCGGTGATGTCGGGCAACTCGGCGCTCAGGTGATCGAGGATGTCCTGCGCATGGACGGCGTAATGGTCGGTGATGTAGAGCAGGGCCAGGGTGGGCGCATGGGCATACGCGGGCAAGGCCATGTGGGCACGCAACTGAGCCAGCGCAAGGCCGGCCGCCATCTGCCATTGCGGATGGGTGGCATGGCCATAGGGAAAAAGCTTCATGGGATCCCGGCAGACGAATTCAGCGCGTGGTTTTTCGGACCGTACTGCGCGCGGTCTTGCGCGCCGGCGTTTTGGCCTTGGGGCTTGACGGGGATTTTGCAGCCGACGACGCCATGGAAGCCGGTGTAGGCCAGTCCTGGGCGCTGCGCAGCGCGGTGTTCATCGCGGCGCGCGCCCCACCCGCCACCGTTTTTCCGGCGCTTTCAGCCATGCCTTTGGCCAGGCCCGTGGCCATGTCGGTGGCCGTTTTCACGGCATCCTTGGCCAGCCCGGCGGCCATGCTTTTGGTGGTGTCCACGGCGGTCTTTCGGGCGACATCTTTCATGGCATCCGCTGCAATGGTCTGGAACTGCTGGGTCAGGGCACCCCACCATTGCATCGGGTCGACCACGCCGCCCGCGGCAGCGGCCGCATCGGGAGACTTGGCTGCCGCTACTTTGGCTTTTGCCTTGGCCTTGGCCCCGGCTTTTGCCGCCGTGTCTTCGCTGGCTTGTGCACTTGCCTGATGGCCGTTAAAAGCCGAAGGCGGGATCTCCAGCCCGGAAAACGTCTTGCCCTTATCGGCCACGCTGTCGGCAACCTTGAGCTTGAAGGCGTTGGCCACATCGCCCATGTTGAAGTTCATGCCCCTGAGCGTCGCCAGGGTCATCTTCTGCACCTCCAACGCCTGAATGGTGGCCTTGAGCGCGGTGGCATTCTGGTCCAGCCAGAACTGCACCGCCTTGAGTTCGTCGATGCGCTTGTCCAGTTCTTCCACATTGAGCGTGGGCGCGACCCAGCTCCCCAGCTTGGGCAACTGCGGAATGCTTTGCGTCGCACTGTCGGCCGCCTGCCTGGCCAGGTTTTGCAGGAAGTCAAAACCGGGCACAAGCTTGCCGAAACCGGCAAAGGAATTGTTGTCTGCGTCACTCATGGTTGTCTCCTGCCGAGTTGGCAATATTGTGTGGTCCGGATAGGTTGCCATGCCATGAGCCTCACGGGATGAGGCCAGGATGCGCCTTCATTGTGCAACGCCATGGCGGGACGTCAACCGGTTTTTTATACGCCAGAGATACGCCGGCGCCACGCCGGACCCCATGGGACAGGGGGTTGGCACAAGAAGGGCATTTTGCGAATCCATCGATCGGAGAGGGTTGCAGCCCGCCTCATTCCGGTTTTTATTTATTTGATAGCACACCCAGCGCACTGGGCATCTTCAGGGAACGGCGGGCAACCGCCCGCTAAACTGGCGCCATGAAAAGCCTGTTTCACTTTGCCTTCAATGTCAGGGACCTGGACCTCGCACGCGGCTTTTATGGTGGCGTCCTGGGATGCACCGAGGGCCGATCTACCGACACCTGGGTCGACTTCGACTTTTTTGGCCACCAGATTTCACTGCACCTGGGTGAGCCGTTCAGGACGGAGCGCACCGGCCATGTGGGCGACAAGCTGGTGCCCATGCCCCACTTCGGGCTGGTCCTGGCCCTGCCCGACTGGCAGGCCCTGGCCCAGCGCCTCCAGGCGGCCCACACCGAATTCGTGCTGGCGCCGCAGGTGCGCTTTGAAGGCCAGCCCGGCGAGCAATGGACGATGTTTTTTTGCGATCCGTTTGGCAATCCCATCGAAATCAAGGGCTTGCGCTCGCTGGACGCGCTCTACGCCAGCTGAGCGTTGCGCCCCCCGGTTCGTTCGCCCTCTGATCTCCCTGATCTCCAACCACCTGTCACGCAGCCGCCATGGCCTACACCTTCGCTTCAGCCACCGTGTTGCTGCTGCTGATCACGGATCCGCTGGGCAACATTCCCATCTTTGTCAACGCCCTGCGCGGCGTAGCCCCCGAGCGCCGCATGCGCGTCGTCCTGCGGGAGGTGCTGATTGCCTTCCTGCTGTTGCTGGCCTTCATGTTTGTCGGCGACGGCTTTCTGCGCCTGATGAACCTGAGCGACCTGTCGCTGCAAATCGCCGGCGCCGTGGTGATGTTCCTGATTGCGCTGCGCATGATTTTCCCCTCGGACCAGCCGGAGGCCGCGCCCCTGCAGGGTGAGCCGCTGATCGTGCCGCTGGCCATTCCGGGGCTGGCAGGCCCCTCGGCCCTGGCCACGGTGATGCTGCTGGTCTCGCAGGCTCCGGCGCGGCGGCTGGAATGGATTGCCGCGCTGAGCGTGACCATGGTGGTGTGCGCGGTGGTGCTAGTGCTGTCCGAACGGATTCAGCGCATCGCAGGCGACCGCGTCATGATGGCCTTTGAACGGCTGATGGGGCTGATCCTGGTGGCCATCTCGGTGGAAATGCTGCTGCGCGGCCTGAAGCTCTTTGTGGCGCAGCTCGGCCACCCGTAAACCGCCCCTCCCCCGGCGGGGATTTCAGGTTGAATCGGCTTAACGCAGCGGCGCAACCTTCTGCTCAATCGCACCAAACACCGACAGCCCATCCTTGCCCTTGACCTCGATGCGGATGGTGTCGCCAAACTTCATGAACGGCGTTTTGGGCTTGCCGTCCTCGATGGTTTCAATCGCACGCTTTTCGGCAATGCAGCTGTAGCCGTGGCTCCAGTCCTTGTTGCTCACGGTGCCCGACCCCACAATGCTGCCGGCGCGCACATTGCGGGTTTTGCAGATGTGGGCAATCAGCTGCCCGAAGTGAAAGGTCATCTCGGGCCCGGCCTCGCACATGCCAACCTTGCGGCCGTTCCAGGTGCTTTGCAGCGTCATGTGCAGACGGCCCTTGTCCCAGGCATTTTCTCCGTTGAACACCAGTTCATCCAGCGTCACCGCCACCGGGCTGAAGGCCGTGGCCGGCTTGCTCTGGAAAAAGCCGAAGCCTTTGGCCAACTCGTCGGGTATGAGGTTGCGCAGCGACACGTCGTTGGCCAGCATCACGAGGCGTATGCCTTCGAGCGCCTGCTCGGGCGTGGCGCCCATGGGCACATCGGCCGTGATCACGGCGACTTCGGCTTCAAAGTCGATGCCGAATTCTTCGCTGGCAACCACCACGCTGTCGCAGGGGCCGGCGAAGTCGTCGCTGCCGCCCTGGTACATCAGCGGGTCGATGTAAAAAGAAGCCGGCACTTCCGCATTGCGGGCCTTGCGCACCAGCTCCACATGGTTGATGAAGGCCGAGCCGTCGGCCCACTGGTAGGCACGCGGCAGCGGCGCCATGCATAGCGCCGGCTCAAACGGAAAGGCGTGGCGCGCCTTGCCGTTGTTGAGCGTCTCGTACAGATCCTGCAGTTGGGGCGACATGAAGTTCCAGTCGTCCAGCACCTGCTGCAGCCTGGTGGCGATGCCCGTCGCATAATGGGCGGTGGCTAGATCGCGCGACACCACAACGAGCTGGCCGTCGCGGGAACCGTCTTTGTAAGTGGCGAGTTTCATCAATGTCCTGATTGGGTGGCTGGCGGGTTTTCTTCAGTGTTGCATCGCAAAAAGCACACTGGATTGTGCCGTCCCCGAGAGGCTCCGGCGCTTCGCGGCACCTGCCACAGCCCGGGGAACGCCTCAAAACCTGAAAATCATTGTTTCGCGTTACGATAAGTGAAATTAATTTACCTAAATGTAATTCTAAATTCTCTCACTTTCATGAACGCTCCTCCTGGCTCCCTCGACACCCCGCTTGCTGCGCCGCCTGCTGCGCCACTCACCGATCTGCCGCCCCAGCGCGCGGGCATTCAGTCGGTGGAAGTTGGGTTCAGCCTGCTGGGGGTGCTGGCCGCAGCATCCGGTCCGCTGATGCTGCGCGACCTGGCGGCGGCGGCGGGCATGAGCGCAGCCAAGGCGCACCGCTATCTGGTGAGCTTCCAGCGCCTCGGGCTGGTCACGCAGGATGCCGGCTCGACGCGCTACGACCTGGGGCCAACTGCACTCAAGTTAGGGCTCGCTTCTCTTTCCAGGCTTGACAGCGTGAAGCTGGCGCGTCAGCGCCTGCAGCCGCTGACGGAGCAGATCGGCCAGACCCTGGCATTGGCGGTCTGGGGCAACCAGGGCCCGACCATTGTTCACTGGGAGGAGTCGCCCCAGGCCATCACCGTCAACTTGCGCCTAGGCGACGTGATGCCGCTGCTGTCATCGGCCACCGGCCTGTGCTTTGCGGCCTTCATGCTGAACCAGCATGCGCCGCAGAACCGGCTGGCCGCATTGCTCAAGGAGGAGCTGGCACGCACCCAAAAGCTGGGACGCAAGGACCTGCCCACCAGCATGGCCGAGGCGACCGCGCTGCTGGAAGAAGTGCGCCGGCGTGGCGTGGCGCGCGTCGTGGACACCCTGCTGCCCGGCGTGGCCGGTTTCTGTGCGCCGGTGTTTGATGCCGATGGCCACCTGGCGCTGGGCATGGTGGCGCTGGGCTCGCTGGCCACGTTTGATCCGGCCTGGGACGGCGCGGTGGCCCGGCCACTGGCGGCAGCCGCCCGGCAACTTTCCAGCGATCTGGGGTTCACAGGGGCATGAACAGCGTGCTGGCAGCACCAGGGGTGGCTTCGGGGGTTTCGCGCACTGCACCCCCCTGGCGAACGCTGGGCATGCTGGCCGTGCTGGTGCTCGCCGTACACACGCTGCTGCTGCGAACGACGCCCGACCGGTTTGGCCCGGAAACGGACCCGGCATCCACCCGCAGCCGCACCGCGCCGGCATTTGTCACGCGCAGCATTGAGGTCCCGCCACCGGCCAAAGTGCTTCCCCCGCCAGCCGCGCCTCCTGCGGTCAAGCCCGCGGTCAAGGCGCCAGTCAAGCCCAAAAGACCTTCTGTTCCTGTTAAAGAAAATGAGGTTGTAGCCGCTGATGTACCTGCGCAGCCTGCTATTGATTCTGCAGCGCCTCAAGCCCCCGACTCACTCGCGGGCAGCGAATCTCCTGCCTCGTCCAGCGCAGACAGCGTGCCGCTCCCAACGACCGATGCAACCGCCGCAACGGATTCAACGGCCAATAAACCGCCGGAGCCCGCGGCGCCACCGCCACCCGCCGGCGCCAGCTTGACACCGGTGACCGCCATAGCCCTGCCGCCCAGCGTCAGGCTGGCCTACAAGATGACCGGCCAGGCCAAGGGCATGACCTACCACGCGAACGCCGAACTCGGCTGGCATCAGGCGGGCGGCAGCTATGACGCCCGCATGACCGTGAGCGCGCTGTTTCTGGGCTCGCGCAGCATGGCCAGCAGTGGCCAGGTGGGCGCCGAGGGGCTGGCGCCCACGCGCTTTTCGGATAAATCGAGAAGCGAGGTGGCTGCCCATTTCGAGGCCGACAAAGCCCGCATCACCTTCAGCGCCAACACGCCCGCCGCCCCCTGGGTCAAGGGCGCCCAGGACCGGGTGAGCGTGTTTTTACAGCTGGGCGGCATGCTGGCAGGCAAGCCGGCCAGCTTTCCGGTCGGCTCCAGCATTTCGCTGTACACCGTGGGACCGCGCGATGCGGACACCTGGACCTTTCGGGTGGAGGCCGAGGAAAGCGTCAGCCTGCCTTTCGGGGACATCGTCGCCCTCAGGCTCACGCGCCTGCCGCGCCGTGAATACGATCAGAAAGTCGAAATCTGGTACGCGCCCTCGCTGGGCTACCTGCCGGTGCGCAGCAAAATAACCCAGTACAACGGCGATTTTGTCGACCAGCAGCTCAATACCGTGAATAAATTCTGAAAACCGCCGCGCAAATGGCCATAAACGCCGCGGCGTGACTTTTTGCCTTCTTATGCGGCGTATTGAGGCCTACCCTGTCCTCTTGAAACCTGGCACCAACGTTGCTATGTAAAGGCGAAGGACATCACCATGCACATGCTCTACGACTCCGACTCTTTTGTAGTGGTCCAGATTCACGCGAACGCGCCCGAAGAATCTGCGCCAGCGCCCGCCGTTCCCCAGCTGGCGCGCCACGGCTTTGAAATCGTGGACAAACGATCAGGCAAAGAGGTGTACCTTGACGGCTCGTGGGCAGAAATGTTCCAGGAGCGCCTCAGTGCCTGGGCGAAAAACACACCGACCCAGGAAGAAATCGAAGACACGCTCGAAGGCTATAGCGGGCTGGCTAACACGCCCATCTCGTTGCACTAAGGCCCCCACGGTCGCTCACTGCGTGTAGCTCCCTGCCCCCCGAGGGGGCCGCTGCGCCTGCGGCCCGGCTAAGCCGGTTCCGCGGCCCCTGCTGGTGGGGTGAGCGCCACGTGAGCGCCACGCTCGCTCGCTGTCCCCTTTTCTTGTCATTCAGCGGGTGGGCTTTCAGACTGCGCTGCGGGGCGCTCCTGGTACATCCAGCGGTACATCGGCTCGGCGAGCAACAGCACCGCCGCCAGCCGCGTGACGTGAAAGGCCGTCACGACAGGAACGCCCAGCTGCAACACCTTGGCCGTGATGGCCATCTCGGCAATGCCGCCCGGCGAGGTGCCCAGCAGCAGCGTGGCCCAATGAAGGCTGCTGAACCGTGCCAGCATCCAGGCAAAGCCGGCACACAACACCATCATCCCGACAGTCGCCAGCGCCACGGAGCCGAGCCAGCGCGGCGCCAGATGCACAAAACTGCGGGTAAAGCGCACGCCCAGGCTGATGCCGATCACGAGCTGCGCGGCATTGGTCAGGGGCTGCGGGATGGCCGACAGCGTCACGTCACACGCGGTCAGCAGCAAAGACACCACCAGCGCACCGATGAACCAGGGGTTGGCGCGGTCCAGTTTGAGCATGGCCCAGCAGCCGATGCCGGTCAGTCCAGCCAGCAGCGCCAGCCCCGGCAAGTGAACGTCCCGGGCACCCGGGAGCGTGGTATCCAGCCCATGCAGGCCGGCCCACTGAAAGCCAAAGGGAATGATCAGCGTCACCAGCAGCACGCGCAGGCTGTGTGCCGACGCCACCAGGTCCGTCTGCGCGCCATGGCGCTCGCCCATCAGGGTCATTTCGGAGGCCGCGCCTATGGGGGCGGCGAAGTAGGTCGTGATGCGCGACAAGCCCGCCACATGAAATCGGGCACCCCATGATGGCCGGGGCGCAGGCTGCTGCTGGCCGGCCATGGCGGTCGGCCCCGGCCCGCGATGCACCCAATACAGCCACTCACCAAAGGCCAGGCCCAACAACAGCGCCCAGGCAATGTTCAGCGCAATCGCCCACCACAGGCCGGCCACCAGCGCCACCACCTGCGGTGTGAAGTAAAGCCCCAGCGCGCAGCCAATAATCCACTGGCCGGCATTGCGCAGCGGCGTCCAGCTGGCCGTGGCGCCGCCCAGCATGGAACATGCGGCGGTCACCAGCAACGGCCCGATCATCCATGGCAGGGGCGTGCGCAACATGACGCACAGAGCGGCCGCGGCCCAGGCGATCAGCAGCGTCAGGATGACGCAAACCGGCGGAGATCGAAGCAAGGACGATAGGCGTTTGGCTGCGTCAGGAAGCATGGACGTGTAAGCGGAAAATGACAAGGGAAAAGCATGCCGGGCGGAGCCGGGCCGAAGGCATTAGTATCCACCGATGTTTCATTTCCCTTTGCCGGCTTTGCCAGCCGTGTCAGCTTCGTCAGGCTTCACCGGCGCGCTGGTCTGTGCTGCCGCCGTGGCGCTGACGATGGGCTGTGCCAGCCGCCCCGGCCCTCCGGAAGCGCCCATCCTCCAGCCCGCCAGCGGCAGCACTGCCGCAGCCACCGCCGCCCGGCTCGATGCCCTGCTGCCCATTGACGCACTGCTGATCGGCGAACAACACGATGCCGCAGAACACCAGCAGGTAGCGCAGCAAGTCATCGCGCACCTGGCGCAACGCGGCCTGCTGGGGGCTCTGGCGCTGGAAATGGCCGATGCCGGGGTGAGCACCGCCACTCTCCTGCCCAGCGCCTCCGAAGAACAGACACGCTATACGCTGAAATGGAACGACAAAGCCTGGCCCTGGACGGCGTACGGACCGGCCGTGATGACGGCCGTGCGCGCCGGCGTGCCGGTGCTGGGCGCCAACCTGCCGCGCGCGCAGATGCAAAGCAGCATGGACGACAGCAAGCTCGACGTTCAATTGCCCGGCCCGGCCCTGAAGGCACAGCAGCAGCTGATTCGCATGGGCCATTGCAATCTGCTGCCCGAGAGCCAGATCACGCCCATGACACGCATCCAGATCGCCAGGGACATCACCATGGCCCAAACCCTGAGCCAGGCAGCGCTGCCCGGCAAGGTAGTGGTGTTGCTGGCCGGCAGCGGTCATGTGGACCGCACCGTGGGCGTGCCGCAGCACCTGCCCGCGGAATTCAAGGTCCGTGCCATTCGCCTGCGCGCAGGCAACGCCACGCCCGAAAAAGCGGACGCCTTCGACAGCGTCTGGGGCACGCCCGCACTCCCCGATATGGACTACTGCGCAGGCTTGCATAAATAAGGCCCCCACGCTTGTCACTGCGTGTACTGCGCTGCCCCCCGAGGGGGCCGCTGCGCCTGCGGTCTGGCAAAGCCAGTCCCGCGGCCCCTGCTGGGTTGGAGAGCTCCCACGCTCGCTCGCTGCGTGTAGCTTCCGTGGCCCTGCAGGCTGCGGCTCGCGGGACGCTTCGCCTCTGTCGTTTGTCCGAAGCTGCTCAAGCGCTTCTGAACCGCGGGCTCCATACTGACAAGCCATGCGCTCCTGCGTCGGGATGGAGAATGAGAGAGGGGAATAAGGGATGGGTAAAGGTGTAATCTTGCATCCGGCACTTTTGCGCCTCCCCGGCACCCGGGATTCCGGGCGGATCAGGCGAGCGGTGGCGGAGCCTGCGACAATTCATCCCCTATGAACCACGCATATATCCTGACCCTGTCCTGCCCGGACCGTAGGGGCATTGTTCACGCCGTTTCCGGTTTTTTGCTGCAGAACGGCGGCAACATTGAAGAAGCCGCCCAGTACAACGACCATGACACGGGCCTGTTTTTCATGCGGGTGCAATTTGCCTGTGACCAGCTGACGCACGAGGAGTTGTCGCAGCAGCTCAAGGGCTTTGCCGAGCCGTTCCAGATGAACTGGAAGCTGCACGCAACCACGCAGCCCATGCGCACGGTCATCATGGTCAGCAAGGAGGGCCATTGCCTGAATGACCTGCTGTTTCGCTGCAAGTCGGGCCTGCTGCCGCTGGACGTCCGCGCCATCGTGTCCAACCACCGGGAGTTCTACCAGCTGGCCGCCAGCTACAACATCCCTTTCCACCATTTCCCGGTGACCGTCGCGACCAAGACCCAGGTCGAAGACAAGCAGCTGGAAATCATCGAATCGGAGGGCGCCGAGCTGGTGGTGCTGGCGCGCTACATGCAGATCCTTTCCAACGACCTGTGCCGCAAACTGGCCGGCCGCGCGATCAATATCCATCACTCCTTCTTGCCGAGTTTCAAGGGCGCCAAGCCCTATTACCAGGCGCATGACCGCGGGGTGAAACTGATAGGCGCGACCGCCCACTATGTGACGGGCGACCTGGACGAAGGCCCGATCATCGAGCAGGACGTGGCGCGCGTGGACCATAGCAAGACCGTCGAACACCTGACAGCCATGGGCCGCGACACCGAAAGCCAGGTGCTGGCGCGCGCCGTCAAGTGGCACAGCGAGCACCGCGTGCTGCTCAATGGCCACAAGACCGTCATATTCAAGTAACCACCATGGCCGCGCCGGCGAGAATTCCACCCATTCAATGCCTGCTGACATTTGAAGCGCTGGCGCGGCTGCGCAGCGTGACCCAGGCGGCGGAGGAACTCTGCGTCACGCCCAGCGCCGTGAGTCACCGGGTCAAGCAGCTCGAGCAAATCATCGGCACCAAGCTGTTTGGCCGCGCCGATTTCTCCTTGACCACCGAAGGCAGTGAATACCTGGCGCATGTGCGCGAGGGCCTCGCCACACTGCAGAAGTTCCCGGGCACTGCGGGCCAAAACGGCACGCCCGGCAAACGCAAGCTGCGGCTGGCGGTCACGCCCACGTTTGCACGTTCCATTCTGATTCCGCGGTTGCGGCAATTTACCGAGGCCTATCCCGAGATTGACCTGACCTTGCAGGTATCCATTCCCCTGCTGGACGTGGTGGCCGAGGACGCCGACCTGATCGTGCGCTTCGGCACCGGGCGCTATGCCGACCTGGAACATGTGTGCCTGGCCAGTGACGACATCACCCCGCTGGCCTCGCCGGCCTTTGTACGCGAGCACGGGCCCTTTGAAACAGCCGAAGACCTGGAAGGCGAAAGCCTGCTGCGCTCCCCGCTGGAGCCCTGGCGCACCTGGTTTGCCGCCAACAACCTGGACTGGCCCGAGCCGCAAGACGGTTCCCAGTTCAATGACATCGGCCTCATGTGCGATGCGGCCGCGGCGGGCATGGGCATCGCGCTCGTCCGCCTCAAGCTGGGTGCGCCCTGGCTGGACAACGGCTCGCTGGTGCGCCTGGGCAATAACGCCGTCTTCGGCAGCAACATTGCGAGCCCGCACGCCCACTACCTGTGCTGGCGCACCGGCACCATGGACCGCTGGGAATGCACGGCATTTGCCGACTGGCTGCGCAAAAGCCTGGGCTAGGGCTTGTTAACGCTATTTCGCTATTTTTTCAAATGCGAATGGGTGATGAGGAGGGAGCCGCTTGGCCTTGCAAACGCCTTGGCGGGTTCGGCCCCGCCTGTGTTTTTGCCTTGCGCAAAGCCCACCCCAGGGCATGCTTCTTCCAGGCCATTCATCAGGCCGACTGAATGCTAGACTCGCGCGATTCCAACAACAAACCGGGGAGCATTGATGCAGATTTTTCGACTACTTGTCATTGCTGTAGCGATGTTTCTTACCGGTTGTGCGGCCACTGGCCCCCGATATGCCGAAGTCGAGGCCAGCTTCCCTACCCTGCGCTCGGGTTATGGACGCCTGGTGGTCTACCGCCCGGGCGGTCTCGGGGGGGCAGTCCAGCCGGACATCAAACTCAATGGAGAAGTTATCGGCAAGTCGCAACCCCAAGGTTTTTTCTTTGTTGACCGCACGGCAGGCAGATACACAGTCAGTGCTCGCACTGAAATCGAAACGACTCTGGACGCCGAACTGGTGGAAGGCAACACGACCTACGTGCAGACCAGCATCACGATGGGCCTCTTTGTGGGCCACCCCAGGCTGACCCTTCAAAGCGAAAGCACGGCAATACAACAACTACCTCACCTGGCTTATACCGGCGCAATTCCACTCGTGCCAGGCGCGCCGCGCGCCATTGCCGTGAACAACACCGCAGGGCGCAGCACCGATGAACGAACCCGCGCATCCGGCCCCGTGACGCTCGACGACCTGAGCGGCCTGCTGCCAAGCGCACCGCGCGCCAGTGCTGTGAACAACACCGCAGGGCGCAGCACCAATGAACGAACCCGCGCATCCGGCCCTGCGACGCTCGACGACCTGAGCGGCCTGCTGCCTCCCGCACGATAAACCGAACGCTCCATGAGGCGCACTGTGATATTTCAATTCATGCTTCGCGGCATAGGCCTGTTTCTTGTTGGCTGCAATGTCCTTGCGCAAAATGCAACACCGGGCGCGGAACAGCTCTTCGAGCGCCTGTCACCCAGTATTTGGGTCGTCAAGACCTTTGATGACGCGGGAAAGCCAATTGCTTCAGGCAGCGCGGTTGTCATTCGAGCCGGCTCGCTCATAACAAATTGCCATGTGCTGGCCAAGGCACGCAAGGTTTCGGTGACACGCGATAACGTCGCTTACGGTGCCACCCTGGAACACGCAGACGCCGCGCGCGACCTGTGCCAGCTCAAGGTGGCAAATTTCAACGCGCCGCCGGTCACCATAGCTCCTGCGGAAACGCCGAAAATCGGCTCCCGGGTCTATGCCATTGGAAATCCGCGCGGGCTGGAAATGACGATCAGCGATGGTCTTCTGTCTGGCATCCGTCGTACAGACAACGATGAGTTCGTCGCGCTGCAAATCACAGTACCCATTTCGCCTGGTTCCAGCGGCGGCGGCCTTTTCGACGCGCAAGGCCGTCTGATTGGCATCACCACCTTTGCCTTGCGCGATTCACAAAACCTGAATTTCGCCTTGCCGGCCACCTGGATTGCCGAAGTCCCTGCGCGCGCAGCGGCAGCGCTGGCCGCGCGCAGTGAACGCAAATCCGCCGCGACCACCCAGGCAAGAGATGCGCAAGTCTTCGAGTATCGGCTGCGCGATCGAACCACCGGATTGACGCAGAACATCAGGTACCGGCTGGACCGCATTGATGGAGACCAACTGATCTTCAACCAGGGAGGCCGGGTGGAGCGGGCCGGTGGCGAGGTTGTCACACTCGTCAGCGCCATTGCCGGGGAATATGAGTTGGCAATGCCGCCGGGCGGCTGGATAACCAAGACACCGGAGCGCGGGCAGACATGGCAGCTTCAGTACGAAACCCGGATACAAAACCAGCGAATCGGAATGAACGTCACGGCCCGCGCAACTGATGAGTCGACAATGCGCATTGGCGACCGAGAGTTTCGCATCATGCGGGTCGAGTTCACCGGGTTTACAGAACGGGGAAGTTTCGCCAGGACTTGGACTCACGCGGCATACACCGCCAATGCGTGGTACGCGCCTGAACTTGGCCGCGTAGTGCGATTTGATGCAAAAACGCGCGGCGGAAGCAGCACCGGTTTCTTTCTTGTCGACGAGGCTCTGGAACTATTCGACATCCGCAAGGAGTGACCGAGAGGCGAAGTGCGGCACATTGGCATGATGGGCCGCTGAAAAGGAAAAACCTTAGCCGAGTGGCTGAAAAAGTTGTCCAGCAAGCGTTTTCACCCTGGGCAACAAGTCTTTTATACCCCCAGCCCTTTGTTTTCTTGCGCGAACAGCTATCTAATTAATAGCAAATTCGTTTTCACAAAACACCCTCATTTTCTTCACGCCGCCAGCCCCGGCTTTGCATTAAAGTGCCTTCATCACCGGCGAGAACCGGTTTCATCCCCGAAGGCCACCCATGAACGCACACGCATCCAGCCCGCAGCAAGACTTGTCTGAACGTTCAGAACGGCAGTCACAGGTCGTTGGCGCGTTGCAGGCGGTGCTGCCCGCCCATGCGCTGCTGTGGAACACCGAGGACACAACGCCTTATGAGTGCGACGGCCTGACGGCCTACCGGCAGCGCCCGCTGGTGGTGGCCCTGCCCGAGACCTATGCCCAGGTGCAGGCCGTGCTGAAAGCCTGCCACAGTCTTGATGTTCCCGTGGTGGCGCGCGGCGCCGGCACGGGCCTGAGCGGCGGTGCCATGCCGCACCGGCTGGGCGTCACGCTGTCGCTGGCCAAATTCAACAAAATCCTGAAGCTTGACCCGGCCGGCCGCACCGCCGTCGTGCAGGGCGGCGTGCGCAACCTGGCGATTTCCGAGGCCGCGGCGCCTTACGGCCTCTACTACGCGCCCGACCCATCGAGCCAGATTGCCTGCACCATCGGCGGCAACGTCGCCGAGAATTCCGGCGGTGTGCACTGCCTCAAATACGGGCTCACCGTGCACAACGTGCTCAAGGTCAGGGGCTTCACCATCTCGGGGGAAGAAGTCGAATTTGGCAGTGATGCCCCGGATGCATCGGGCTACGACCTGCTGAGCCTCATCATCGGCAGCGAAGGCATGCTGGCCGTGACGACCGAAGTCACCGTCAAGCTCGTTCCCAAGCCGCAGCTGGCGCGCTGCATCATGGCCAGCTTTGACGACCTGCGCAAGGCCGGTGACGCAGTGGCGGCGGTCATTGCAGCCGGCATCATTCCAGCCGGGCTGGAGATGATGGACAAACCCATGACCGCTGCCGTCGAAGACTTTGTGCACGCCGGCTATGACCTGACGGCCGAGGCGATCTTGCTGTGCGAAAGCGATGGCACACCCGAGGAGGTCGAGGAAGAAATCGGCCGCATGAGCGAGGTGCTGCGCCGCTGCGGCGCCACCGCCATTGCCGTGAGCCAGAATGAAGCCGAGCGCCTGCGCTTCTGGAGCGGCCGCAAGAATGCCTTCCCCGCCTCGGGCCGCATCAGCCCCGACTACATGTGCATGGACTCCACCATTCCGCGCAAGCGCCTGGCCGACATCCTGCTGGCGATCCAGGACATGGAAAAGAAATACCAACTGCGCTGCGCCAACGTCTTTCATGCGGGCGACGGCAACCTGCATCCGCTGATCCTGTTTGACGCCAACGACCCGGACCAGCTGCACCGCTGCGAGTTGTTTGGCGCCGACATCCTGGAAACCAGCGTCGCCATGGGCGGCACCGTCACCGGTGAGCATGGCGTTGGCGTGGAGAAACTCAACTCCATGTGCGTGCAGTTTTCCGCGGAAGAGAACGAGCAGATGTTTGGCGTCAAGCGCGCCTTCGACGCCAGGGGCCTGCTCAATCCCGGCAAGGTGATCCCCACCCTGAACCGCTGCGCCGAATACGGAAAAATGCTGGTACGGGGCGGCCAGATCGCGCATCCGGACCTGCCGCGTTTCTGACAACCAGGCAACCAGGAAGAAGGAAGAGGAAGCGCACTGACCATGCAAGCCCTGCGCGGACTGGCCTGGCTGCTCGCACTTCAGTCCGTGGGTGAGCTGATGACGCGCGGATGGTCCCTGCCCTTTCCGGGGCCTGTCATTGGCATGATGCTGCTGCTCCTGGCGCTGCGGTGGAGCGTGGTGCGCGAGCCCGTTGCCGCATGCGCCGATTTTTTGCTGACACACCTTTCGTTACTCTTTGTACCCGTCGGCGTGGGTGTGATGACGCATCTTTCGCTGGTCAGCCAGTATGGCGTGCGCATGCTGGCAGTCGTTGTGCTGTCCACACTGGCCGGGCTGGTGGTGACTGTTTTGAGCCTGCATTTCCTGCAGGGCCGCACCGACCCCCTCGGCAAGGAGGACCCGGATGCCTAAGTTCGTGGAGTTGTGGGTCTATCTCTCGGCCACGCCGCTGTTCGGGCTGACCGCAACACTGGTGGTGTATGTGCTGTCCCAGGCAGCGTACGCACGCCTGGGACATGCGCCCTGGGCTAACCCGGTGCTGTGGACGGTGGTGTGCATAGCCAGTGGCCTGCTGCTCACTGGCGTGCCCTACCCCAGCTATTTCGCGGGCGCGCAATTCATCCATTTCCTGCTGGGTCCGGCCGTGGTGGCGCTGGCCTGGCCGCTTTGGCAGCGGCGCGAGGAACTGCGTCGACGCTGGTGGCGCTTGCTGCTCGCCGCCCTGGCAGGCGGCATGGCCGCGAGTGGCTCGGCGCTGCTGCTGGCGTGGGCCTTGAACCTGCCGGCGGACGTCGCGCTATCGCTGGTGCCAAAGTCCGTGACGGCACCCGTCGCCATGGGTATCGCTGAAAAAATAGGCGGCATTCCGGCGCTCGCTGCCGTGTTTGCCGTCATCACCGGCCTGGTAGGGGCGCTCGCCGGCAAGTACCTGTTCGATGCCTTGCGCATACCGACGAACCAGGCGGGATGGGCCGCACGCGGCTTTGCCCTGGGCACGGCGTCCCATGGCATTGGCGCGGCGCGCGCCCTGCAAGTCAACGCCGATGCCGGCGCCTACGCCGGCCTGGCGCTGGGCCTGCAAGTGGTGCTTGCCTCCCTGCTGATACCGCTGGCGTTCCGCTGGTTTTAGGCTTCGCGGGCAAGCTGCCGGCGCGGCTGTCCAGCCGCCCCCTCCGGGACGCCCCGAGGGTTCAGGCTGAATTTCCGCGCTTCTTTTCTCGTCTTATACCGCCTGCAAACCTGGCTTGGCCGCGGCCACCGGCTTGCTGCCCGAGGCACCGAACTGGATCTCACCCGAGAGCTGTCCGCCTTCTTCGACCACCAGCTTGCCATAGCGAATGGTGCCGGTAACCTTGCCGGTCGAATAGATCACCAGCTTCTGGCGCACCGTCAGGTTGCCATTGAATTCGCCGCGAATTTCAGCGACATCAATTTCGGCCGAGCCCTTGAAGGCGCCCTGCTCTGCAATCTGGATCACGCGCGAATCCATGGTCGCTTCGACCAGGCCTTCCACTACCAAGGTGTCGCAGTCGGTGATTTCCACGCCCTTGAGCTTGATATTGGGGCCGACCGTCAGCTTGCTGCCGCCTTCCTTGCTGGTGGAGGCGGCAGGATCATTCACAGGTTTGGCATTGCTTTGCTGATTGGCAGCCGCAGAAGCGGACTGCAATGTGCTGGAGCTTCCTGCGGCTCCATAACCGGGTGCACCATGACGCAAATTGGGGGACGTGGTAGACGTCTCATTTTCTCGTTTGCCAAAAAACGGTGTTGCCATGTGTCTTCCTTGAAAAAGTACGCATGGTACGTCTGCAGAAAATAAAAAGATCCGCCCTTGTGCAAGAGAGGTAACCAAATTAATTTTTGCAGGATGCTGCTGTAGCGCACCCGCTATGGCATTCGAGGCGCGCGCGCGCCGGCTCTTCAACTAGAAGTTGCCGGAGTCAGCCCACTGGGATGAGGGACCGAAGTCTTCCTGCGAGTCCGGCGAGACCAGATCAACCACGAAGACCACTTCGCCGCCGAACTTTCCCACGCCCAGCGTCTTCATCAGGGCCTGTTCTTTTTCGGGGGAATCGAGGCGCAGAAAGCAGATGGCCTGCTGCTTGCCTTCATGCATGGCCGTCAGGATGTCCAGCCTTTCGACACGCCCAAATCTTGAGCACAAGGCGTGGAGAGCAGGTTTCAGTGTGGCAACATCAGGGCATTGCTGCAAATCCTGCATGGAATTCATGATGCATCTCTCCCTGTACTTTCTACCGGCAGCCCGGGTCTACAAAAAAGCCTGGCTTTAAATATACTCGGCACAATGCTAACGCCATGTGACACTTAACACAAGAATCCAACATATTCCTGAGGCAGCTCCCCTATGGAACGTACAACGTCGCTGGAACCTAATAGTGCACTGAGTCAGGTCATGTCGGCAATGGTTTTTTCAAGGCCCATCATGCACCGCTTATGCACCCACTGACTGGAGCGAACGCCTTGTGACATCCAACCCGCCCGCCATCCCCCATAGCGCAGCAGAGGCCGGAGCGTCTGGCGTCAGCGTTACGCCTCTCTCCGAACCTGACTTTGACGGGCTGGTGCAGCTGGCCGCGAAATTGTGCGAAACCCGTGCGGCCGCCCTGCAACTGGTGAACGAAGAGACGCCCCCGTCCTCATGGTCGGTGGGCCTTCCAGAGGTAGAGGTGGCGGCCGGCCTGACCAATTTTTACGCCCGGGTTCTGCGGCCTGGCGGGAAGCCCCTGACGATTCCCGACGCCGCAGCGGACCCAGAGCTGTCCCGCCACCCGATGGTGGCCGGCCCGCCAGGCCTGCGCTTTTTCGCGGCCATCCCCCTCGTTGCAGCCGATGGCACGCCATTGGGGGTGCTGGCCGTCATGGACCCGGCTGTCCGCACGGGCCGGGATGCGGACCTGAGCGCCCTCGACATCCTGAGTCGGCAGGTGGTGGCGCAACTGGAGCTGAGGCGCCAGCACCGGCTCCTGGCGGACCATAGCGCCGAGCAGCAACAGCAAAGCCAGAGGCGCCTGCACATCGCCATGCGCACCGCCCAGATGAGCAGCTGGTCGATGGACCTCGCAGACGGCCGCCTGACCTTGTCCCCCGAGTTCGCCGCCATGCTCGGCAACGGCGCGGCCGTGCCAGGCACGCTCGAGGAGCTGCTGCGCCACTGCGCCCCAGAATCGCGCGCCAGGCTCCGCCAGGTCATCACGGAATGCGCGCGTAATGCGACGCCCTTCGACGAGGAAGCCCAGTTGCTGACCGCGCAGGACGGGCGCCGGTGGGTGCGGATGATTGGCGAAGTAGTCCGCCGCGCCAACGGAACGGTCGCCCGAATCCAGGGCGCCTTGCAGGACATCAACGCCCGTAAACAGGCGCAGGAGGAAACCCTGCGCCTGGCCATGCGCCTGACTACGACGCTGGCCAGCATCACCGAGGCTTTTGTCACACTGGACCGCGAGGGCCGCTTCACCTACCTCAACCAGGAGAGCGAGCGGTTGCTACAGCGCTCGACCGCCGAATTGCTGGGCCAGGAAATCTGGCAGGATTTCGGCGAGGAGGTGAGCGGCCGCCTGCGCCAGCACATCCAGCAGGCGCTGGCCAGGAATCGCCAGGTGGAGTTCGAGGATTTCTACCCGCCGCTCGGCAAATGGCTGGAAGTGCGCGCCTATCCGTTTGCCGAAGGCCTGGCAGTCTACTTTCGCGATGTCAGCGAGCGGCGCAATTCCCAGGAGCAGTTGATGCTGCTGGAAACCGGCATCGCGCGGCTGAACGACATTGTGGTCATCGTCGAGGCGTCGCCGCGCCATGGGTCGGGGCCGCAGATCGTCTTTGTCAATGACGCCTTCGAGCGGCACACCGGCTATACGCGCGAGGAGGTGCTGAGCCGGATGCCGGGCATGCTGCAGGGGCCCGAGACGCGGGAGGACGAGCTTGCCCGCATCTTCGGCGCGCTGCGGCAATGGAAACAGGCGCGCGGCGAACTGATGATCTACCGCAAGGATGGCGGGTCGTTCTGGGTGGACCTGGAGATCGTGTCGGTGGCGGCCAAAACCGGCGAGCTGACCCACTGGGTTGCCGTAGGCCGCGACATCACCCAGCGCAAGGCGGCCGACGAGAAGATCCATCATCTCGCCTTCTACGACCCCCTGACGGAGTTGCCCAACCGCCAGTTGCTGTTGGACCGGCTTGAACAGGCGCTGGAAGACTGCGCCCTTACCCGGCAGGAAGGCGTGCTGATGTTCATCGACCTGGACAACTTCAAGATCCTCAACGACACCCTGGGTCACTCCAAGGGCGACCTGCTGCTGCAGAAGGTGGCCGTACGCCTGAAGGGCTGCGTGCGCAAGCTCGACACCGTGGCGCGCCTGGGTGGCGACGAGTTCGTGGTGATGCTGCAGGACCTGGGCACGCACCCCGAAACTGCGACCCGCAAAGCCCAGATCGTCGCCGAAAAAGTGCTGGCCACCCTGCGAGAACCGTACGACCTCGCCGGCTATCAGCATTACAGCACCTCCAGCATCGGCGTGACCCCCTTCAACATGCTGCAGGGCAGCGTCAGCGAACTGCTCAAGCAGGCCGATCTGGCGATGTACCAGGCCAAGACCATGGGCCGCAACACGGTCTGCTTTTTCGATCCGGACATGCAGGCTTCCGTCAGCGCCAACGCCGCCCTGAGCACCGACCTGCGCGCGGGCCTGCGAGAGCACCAGTTCCTGGTCCACTACCAGCCGCAGGTCGACCGCGAGCAGCGCATCACCGGCGTGGAAGCCTTGCTGCGCTGGAGGCATCCGCAACGCGGCATGGTGAGCCCCGCGGACTTCATTCCGGTGGCCGAAGAAACGGGCCTGATACTGCCGCTGGGTCAATGGGTGCTGGAGCAAGCCTGCCTGCAGCTGGCGGCCTGGCAGAAACGGCCTGAAACGGCAGGCCTGAGCATTGCCGTCAACGTCAGCGTGCGGCAGTTCCGCCACCCCGACTTCGTGGACATGGTGATGGCCGCGATCAAACAGACCGGCATCCGGCCCCACAACCTCAAGCTCGAACTGACGGAGAGCCTGCTGGCCGACCGCATGGAAATCGCCATCGCCAAGATGGGCACGCTCAAGGCGCTGGGCGTGACCCTGGCGCTGGACGACTTCGGCATGGGCTACTCCTCGCTGTCCTACCTCAAGCGGCTGCCGCTGGACCAACTGAAAATCGACAAGAGCTTCATTGCGGACGTCTTCAGCGACCCGAACGACGCCGCCATCTGCAGCGCCATCATTTCACTGGCGCAGAGCCTGGGGCTCGATGTGATTGCCGAAGGCGTCGAGACCGAGGCGCAGCGCAGCTTTCTGGCCGAGCAGGGTTGCGGCTACTACCAGGGCTACCTGTTCTGCCCGCCGCTCCCCATTGCCGAGTTCGAGGCCTTCATGCGGAGCGCGGCAACCTGACCCTATGCGCCATGCCGCCGCACGGCAGGGCTGATACCGGTCCCTACGCTCACCGTCTCACTACGTTCTCGGGGAACGGACTGCAACGCAACGTCAGCCGCGGACTCGGCCGCCTTTTGTTGCTTATTTTTACAGTAGTTCTAAACTGAAGATTCCCAAGCTTTGATGTGGAGGTTGTCATGGATACCCTCAACCGTTGGCAGGACAGACTGGAAATCGCCGCCGGTCTCTGGCTGTGCATTTCGCCCTGGGCGCTGGGCTTGCCGGTGGCGGCGGCCTGGTGCGCTGTGGTGGTCGGCATTGGCATCATCCTTCTGGCCTCTGAAGACCTTTTTCTAACAACCCAGATTGATGACTGGGGCAATGCCCTGCTGGGCATCGGGCTGATGATTTCGCCGTGGGTCTGGGGTTATGCGAATCATCAAAACGCCGTGATCAACGCGCTGGCCATCGGCTTGCTGGTCACCGCGATGTCGCTGTGGGCGCTGGAACGCGTTGTCTACGGCAAATTCAAGGAGTGGAGAGCGCACCATCCCGCCCACAGCTGAGTGACCTTGCGCCGGAGCGGCCGAAGACTTCATCGTTGGCCTGCTCGTCGGCCACATCCATGGTGCTGCCGTCCAGGCTGGCCACGCGCCATCGGCTCTCCTGTCATGGAAAGTGACTGGATACCCCAGAATGGACGTTAACCGACGTGTATTGGGGTTAGAGGTGCGGCGGGATCATCCGCCGGTCAAAGATAGATGCAGGACTCCAGATGTCCGGCGAGTTCTTTTTCGCTGGCCTTGGTGTAATCCTTTTCGAAGCGGTCGCTGACCAGGTTGGCGGTGTGGCCGTCCAGCTTGTCGTTGAGCAGGCCCATGAAAGAGGGCGGGGCGATAAGGATGGCGCGCTCGAACTGGTTGGTGCTGCGCCCATGGTTGAGCTCGCGCGCCAGCTCCTGAGCGAAATGCTGCGCGGCGTTGCGCTTGGGGTCGGTCTGGGGCTGGCAGGCACCGTGGCCGTTGCCAATGCCCGGCATGTGTCCGGGGCGGTCGGTGACCAGATCGGCGTTTTTTTGCCGGCTCTCCGGGTGTTCGGTCTCCTTCAGAATCTTGAGTCCTTTCTTGATGCCGTGGTTGGCATAGATTTTGGCGGTGCTTGCGTTGGCGACCAAGATCCAGGTGGTGTTGGGCATATGCATGCTCCTTTGAAGTAAACGGGCAACCAGTCATGTTGCCCTCTTACGTTAGTCGCCGGCGCCGCCGAATGCAAGCGGGCTGACAAATCAACCCCATTCCCATTGTTCGAACGACGCCGCCGAAGCCGGTAGTCCGGCAATGATTTATCGGCTCCCGTCCAGCCCCGACGGCTCTTCAATCAAAGCTTGTAGCCGATTTGCCGCAACAGATTCTTGCGCCAGCTGATGTCGTCCTCGTCCTCGACCCCTTTGGTCGGAAAACCGTCCACCACGCCCAGGACACCGCGTCCCTGCTCCGTCTCCGCAAGAATCACTTCAGTTGGATTGGCTGTTGCGCAGAAAATGCGGCATACCTCCGGAACCATTTTGACGGTGTTCAACACGTTCAGCGGGTAGAAGCCTTCCCCCAGGAAAATGATGAAGCAATGGCCCGCAGCAAGGGTCTTCGCATTGTTCCGGGCAAGTTCGACCATGGCGGGGTCGGTGCCCGACCATCGCACCAGGCATTTGCCGGAGGCTTCGCAAAAGGCCAGGCCAAACTTGATGCCCGGCACGGCGCCCACCAGCGCTTCGTGGAGGTCCTCGACGGACTTGATGAAGTGGGTCTGCCCCAGAATGAAGTTGGTCGCTTCCGGCTTGTCGATTTTCACAGTGATGAGTTGCATATCGAACGCCTCCTTCCCGGCTTGACCTGCCCGGGCGGTGAGGTGGCACAACATGCTTAACTGCCGATATCTCTAACGCACAGGAAATTCAGCCACCTGAGTGCAAGTATCGTGGCCGTCGGCCCATCCGGCAAGCGCCGATTCCCGTGTTCGAAACCTGGTTTGCGCGAGACCCGCAGCCCGAACGGGGGTTCAGGCTCTGGGGTCATTGAGATTGGCGCAATCTGCCCGCGACCGGAGCAGCTTCATCCCAAGGCGAACTTTTAGCCACTCTTAGCAAGTCTTAGCCACTCTTCACCTCACCCGTTGATGGCTCGCTCACCCCGCCAGCAAAGCTGCATTTCCACCTGCCGCCGTGGTGTTGACAGTCACGGTCTGCTCCGCGCAAAAACGGTACAGGTAGTGCGGTCCGCCGGCTTTCGGGCCGGTGCCGCTGAGGCCTTCGCCGCCAAAGGGCTGCACACCCACCACCGCGCCAATCATGTTGCGGTTGACATAGATGTTGCCCACATGCGCGCCAGCGGCCAGGGCCTGCGCGCGCGAGTCGATGCGGGTCTGGAGGCCCAGCGTGAGGCCGTAGCCGAGGGCGTTGATCTGTTCGATCACGGCTTCCGGGCTTTTCAGTTCGCCGCTGCCCCAGCGCACGATCTGCAGCACCGGGCCGAAGATTTCGTCCTTGACCTCGGCCAGGCTGTTGACCTCAAACGCCGCAGGCGTGATGCTGTTCGCCATCAAATCGGGAGTGTCCCCTCCATTGTCCTTGCGCGCCACCAGCACTTTTGAGCTGGAACCCAGGCGCGTCAGGTGCCGCTGGATGTTGTCGAAGGCTTCACGGTCAATCACCGGGCCGACGTCGGTGGCCAGCTCGGCCGGGTTGCCCACCACCAGTTCCTGCGCCGCGCCCTCGATCATTTCAATCACGCCGTCGGCAATGCCTTCGTGCACGCACAGCAGGCGCAGCGCCGAGCAGCGCTGGCCAGCCGAGCGAAACGCGCTTTGCACCACCGCATCGGCCACCTGCTCGGGCAACGCGGTGCTGTCGACCAGCATGGCGTTGATGCCGCCGGTCTCGGCGATCAGCGGCACGATGGGACCATCTTTGGCGGCCAGTGCCCGGTTGATGATTTTGGCGACCTGGGTGGAGCCGGTGAACACCACGCCCGCCACCTGCGGTGCGGCCACCAGCGCGGCGCCCACGGTTTCGCCTGGGCCGTGCAGCAGCTGCAACGCGCCTTCGGGAACACCAGCCGCATGCAGCAGTTTCACCGCCTCCCAGGCCACGCCCGGCGTTTGCTCGGCGGGCTTGGCCAGCACGGCGTTGCCGGTGGCCAGCGCGGCAGCGACCTGGCCGGCAAAAATCGCCAGCGGGAAATTCCAGGGGCTGATGCAGACCCAGGCGCCGCGCGCCGTCAGCCGCAGTTCATTGGTCTCGCCGGTCGGCCCCGGCAGGGCAACGGGCGCCATGATGCGCTCGGCTTCATTGGCGTAGTAACGCAGGAAATCCACCGCCTCGCGCACCTCGGACACGGCGTCGCCCCAGGTTTTGAACGCTTCCTTTACCAGCAGCGCGCAGAACTTCGGCATCTGCTGCTGCAGCGCATCGGCGGCGTGGCGCAGGATGGCGGCGCGTTCGGCCACCTCCATCTTGCTCCATTTTTGATAGCTGCTTACTCCCGTAGCGACTGCACTGGCAGCCAGCCTGGCATCGAATTCCGGCACTTTGGGAACCTGCACAGCTTCAAAGGCGGCGAACAACGGCGCGCGCATGCTCTCCACCGTCAAGTCCAGCCCCGCGCTGTTTTTCCGGCTCGGGCCATACAGGGCGAGAGGCATCGGCAAGGAAGGCTCCGGCTCCAGCCGCAGCGGCGAGATCAGCAACTCGCCCATGCCCACCGACTCGTCAGCCAGCTGGTGCACAAAGGAGGAATTGGCGCCGTTTTCCAGCAGGCGGCGCACCAGGTAGGCCAGCAGGTCGCGGTGCGCACCGACGGGCGCGTAGACGCGGCAGCTGATCAGCGGGTTCTTCAGCACTTCGCGGTACACACCCTCGCCCATGCCGTGCAGGCGCTGCAGCTCGAATTGCGCCCCCACGCTTGTCACTGCGTGTGCTGCGCTGCCCCCCGAGGGGGCTAATTTTCCTTGGGGCGGCCCGGCGGAAAATTGCCCGGCCTTCGCGTTCGCCGAATTTTGGGTTCGAGCCGCCATTTGCAAAATCGCGGCAATCGTGGCGGCATTGTGGGTGGCGAACTGCGGGTAGATCGCGTCGGGCGCGTCCAGCAGCGCGCGGGCGCAGGCCAGGTAGCTGACATCGGTGTGGTGCTTGTGAGTGAACACCGGGTAGTGCGGCAGGCCCTGCTCCTGGGCTCGCTTGATTTCCGAATCCCAGTAGGCGCCCTTGACCAGGCGGCACATCAGGCGCAATTTGTATTTGCGGCCAATGGCGGCAATGTGTTCAATCAGCTCCAGCGCGCGCGTCTGGTAGGCCTGCATGGCCAGGCCAAAGCCCTGCCACTGCGGATGATGATGCGCCACCCGCGCGGCGAGCGCTTCGAACACGGCGAGCGACAGCTCCAGCCGGTCGACTTCTTCGGCGTCGATCGTGAGGTTGATGTTGGCCTGGGCCGACAACTCGCACAGGCCCCAGACACGCGGCACCAGTTCCGCCAGCACGCGCTCGCGCTGGGCGTCTTCGTAGCGCGGGTGCAGCGCGCTGAGCTTGATGGAAATCCCGTCGTTTTTCTCACAGGCGCCCGATTTACGAGCGTTGGCAGCGATTGATTTGATGGCTTGCGTGTAGCTGTCGAGGTAGCGCAGCGCGTCGGCGTCGGTGCGCGCGCCCTCGCCCAGCATGTCATAGCTGAAGCGCAGGTTGGCAATTTTCTTGCGGGCGCCATCGGCCTCGGCCATGGCATCGCCAATGGTCTGCCCCAGCACAAACTGGCGGCCCAGCAGCTGCACCGCCCGCAAGGTGGCGGCCACGACCGTGCGCGCACCGAGCTTGCCCATGAGGCCGGGCTCCGCATCCCCGCGCCCTGCGCCTGCCTGCGAATGCGGCAAAAACTTCTTGGACAAGGCAATCGCGGTGGACGACAGGCGTGCCAGCGTCGAGTCGCCCGCCCCTTCAAAGTCGGCGCGGCCCAGCTGGTCGGCCGTGAGGGCGATCGCGGTCTCGGCATCGGGCACGCGCAGCAGCGCCTCGGCCAGGCGCATCAGAGCCAGCCCTTCGGCGCTGGAGATCGGGTATTCCTTGAGCAAACTCTCCATGGCCCAGAACGGCGGCGGGTTCTCGCGCACGGCCTGCACCCAGGGGCGGGCGGCTTGTGCCGCGGCGGGCCAGTCCAGCACCCCGCTCAAGGCGTCCAGACGATGGGAGACGATGTCGGCCTCGGGCCGATAGGGAAAGGGTAAACGCATGGAAACCTCGAAATATTTGCTAGATACTCAATGTTGAATCGTTTTTTGATTAATTTTTCACTGTATTTTTAACGATATGATGAATAAATCAAACCCCCGAAGCCCAAGCAGGTGAAGCATGCACCGTTGGCGCCAAGATGTCCCGGCGTCAGGTCGGCAGGCTGCTTTGCGACTTGATTTCTTCCATGCAAATCATCGATCGCACCCCGGAAACACCTGGCACCTGCATCAGGCGGTCCGTCAGGAACAGGGACAGGCTTTTCAGGTCCGCCGCCACCACCTTGAGCAAGTAGTCAAAGTCGCCGGAGATGGTGTGGCATTCGACGATTTCTGAAAAAGCCATCACATTGCGCTCGACCTCGCGCACATTGCGAAACTGCTCGCGGTCCAGCGACAGGCTCACAAAGGCCGTGACCTCCAGCCCGAGGGCCGCAGGCGACACCAGGGCGGCATAGCGGCGGATCACGCCTTTCTCTTCCAGCGTACGCACGCGCCGCAGGGTTTGCGGTGCCGACAGGTGAATGCGCTCGGCCAGCTCCACATTGCTCATCCGGCCGTCGTCCTGCAGCCATTTCAGAATATTTCTATCGTAGGCATCCATCAATCACTCCGGAATGGTAATTTTGATTTTTATGAAATTTTATTTCTTAAATGATCATAAACACGCATCAATAGGAAATCAAATTTCCAGCCATCCGACCTAAGATTGTGTATCGCCACCCGCCAGGCGGGCCCTGTGCAAAAGGTTCCGCAGCCGGGTGGTTTGCCTAACAAAGAAAGAAAATGATGGTTGCTTTTATTGGTACGAATGATTTGCAGGAGCACCTGGCGACAACCCGCCCCGAAGGTGCCATCGGCGAATTGGTGCGCATGATTGGCGAGGATTTCCAGCGCTGGCCGCAGTTCGACAAGACGGCCCGCGTGGCCAGCCACTCGCCGATCGGCGTGATCGAGCTGATGCCGATTTCCGATGGCCGCCAGTACGCCTTCAAATACGTCAACGGCCACCCGCAAAACACCCGCGACGGCCTGCTGACCGTCACGGCGTTTGGCGTGCTGTCGGATGTGGACACCGGCTACCCGCGCATCCTGTCTGAACTGACGCTGACCACGGCGCTGCGCACGGCCGCCACCTCGGTGCTGGCCGCCCAGCACCTGGCCCGGCCCGACAGCCGCTGCATGGCCCTGATCGGCAACGGCGCGCAAAGCGAGTTCCAGGCCATCGGCTTTCACTGCCTCATGGGCATCGAAGAACTGAGGGTCTATGACGTGGATCCGCAAGCCACCGACAAGCTGGTCCGCAACCTGCTCGCCTACCCCAGGCTGCGCATCTACCGCGCCAGCTCGACCGCCGACGCGGTCCGCGGCGCGGACATCGTGACCACCGTGACGGCCGACAAAACCAACGCCCTGATCCTGACGCCCGGGATGATAGAGCCCGGCATGCATATCAATGCCGTGGGAGGCGACTGCCCGGGCAAGACCGAGTTGCACGCCGACATTCTTTACGCCGCGAAAGTGGTGGTGGAGTACGAACCCCAGTCACGCATCGAAGGCGAGTTGCAGCAAATGCCGCCGGACTTTGCGGTGACCGAGCTGTGGCAGGTGCTGAACGGGCAGGCGACCGTGCGCACCGATGCCGCCCAGGTCACGGTCTTTGACTCGGTGGGCTTTGCGCTCGAAGACTTCTCCGCCATGCGTTACCTGGAAAAACATGTGCTGAAAGACACCTCACGGGTGCTCGACCTGATCCCCGAACTGATGGACCCGAAAGACCTCTATGGCATGGGCATGGCCCGTACCACCGCGCCCGCACCGACCCCCGTTACCGCAGGCACCCCGAACCGCAGCACTGCGGCGGCCTGCTGATCGAATCGCAGAAACCCATTGTGAAAACCATCCACCTGATCGGTGCACCCACCGATATTGGCGCCAGTGTGCGCGGCGCGGGCCTGGGGCCCGACGCCCTGCGGGTCGCCGGCCTGCCGCAGGCGCTGCGCGATCGCCAGTTGCACGTCATTGACAGCGGCAACCTGGCCGGCCCCGCCAACCCCTGGGAGCCACCACGCGACGGCTTTCGCCACCTGCCTGAAGTGATTGCCTGGAACCAGTCCATCTACACCGCCGTGAACGACACGCTGACGGCCGGCCAGCTGCCGGTGCTGCTGGGCGGCGACCACTGCCTGGCCATCGGCTCCATCAGCGCCGTGGCACGCCACTGCAAGGCCACCGGCAAGCAGCTGCGCGTGCTGTGGTTTGACGCCCACGCAGACACCAACACCGCCCACATCACGCCCAGCGGCAACATCCACGGCATGCCTGTGGCCTGCCTGCTGGGCCACGGGCCCGAAGCGCTCACCCACCTGGGCGGCGAGGTCGCCCTGCAGGCCCGCGACCTGCGCCAGATCGGCGTGCGCAGCGTCGATGCCGAAGAGCGCGCCTTTGTCACCGAACTGGGGTTTGAAGTTTTTGACATGCGCTACATCGACGAATTTGGCATGCGCGCCACGATGGAGCGGGCGCTCGAGGGCGTGGACAGCAACACCCACCTGCACGTCAGCTTTGACATGGACTGCATGGATCCGGAGATTGCGCCCGGCGTCGGCACCGCCGTGCGCGGCGGGCCCACCTACCGCGAGACCCAGCTGTGCATGGAAATGATTGCCGACACCGGCTACCTCGGCTCAGTCGATCTGGTCGAGTTGAACCCGGCGCTCGACGTGAGGAACCAGACCGCCGAACTGGCGGTGGACCTGATCGAGAGCCTGTTCGGCAAGTCCACCCTGATGCGGCAGACGCCCGCCGCCGGGCTCTGACATAACTCAAGGACCCGGGCGACACATCAACCCACACACAAAGAACAAACAGAGAACAAACCGAGAAAAAGAGGAGACAAAAGCGACATGTTTGCAGAAGCAAAAACCGAGGCCTGGTCCGGGCGCTTTGCAGCGCCTATGGACGAGCTGCTGACCGACTACCAGCAATGCCTGGACATCGACATCCGCCTGGCCGGCGTGGACATTGACGGCTCCCTGGCTCATGCCGAAATGCTGGCCAGCATCGGCGTGCTGTCCGGGCAAGACCTGGCCGACATCCAGCGCGGCATGGCCAGTATCCGCCAGGAAATCAGGGAAGGCGTGTTCCCCTGGGCCAAGGACCGTGAAGACGTGCACATGAACATCGAGCACCGCCTGACGCAGCTGATCGGCGATGCCGGCAAGCGGCTTCACACCGCGCGCTCACGCAACGACCAGGTGGCCACCGACCTGCGCCTGTACACCCGCCAGGAACTCGATGGCCTGTGCGACGAGCTCAAGGAACTGGTCACCGTGGCGCTGGACCTGGCCCGCACGCATGCCGCCACCATCATGCCGGGCTGCACCCATCTACAGATTGCGCAGCCGGTGACGTTTGGCCACCACCTCATGGCCTATGTCGAAATGTTCCTGCGCGACATCCAGCGCGTGCGCCAGGCGCGTGAGCGCCTGAACGAGCTGCCATTGGGCGCGGCCGCGCTGGCCGGTACCTCCTTCCCGATTGACCGCCATTTCGTCGCCGGGCGGCTGGGCTTTGCCGGGGTCTGCCGGAACTCGCTGGATGCGGTGTCGGACCGGGATTTCGTGATTGACGCCTGCAGTGCCGGCGCGCAGATCATGATGCATTTGTCGCGGCTGTCGGAAGAGCTGGTGTTCTGGTCCAACCCGCTGATCGGTTTCATCGAAATCGGCGACCGTTTCTGCACGGGCTCGTCCATCATGCCGCAGAAGAAAAACCCCGACATTCCGGAGCTGGCGCGCGGCAAGGCCGGCCGGGTGTTCGGCAACCTGGCCAGCGTGCTGGCCGTGATGAAATCCCAGCCCCTGGCCTACAACAAGGACAACCAGGAGTCCAAGCAGCCGCTGGTCGACACGCTCGACACCGTGCGCAGTTCGGTCCGGGTGTTCAGCCGCCTGCTGCCTTCGCTGGGCGTCAACCAGGAGCGCATGCGCGCGGCCGCCAGCGCCGGGTTTTCGACCGCGACCGACCTGGCCGACTACCTGGTCCGCCGGGGATTGCCTTTTCGCGAAGCGCATGAAGTGGTGGCGCTGACGGTTCGCCGCTGCATCGAATCCGGCAAGGACTTGAGCCAGCTGACCCTCGAGGAATTGCGCCAGTTTTCCCCCGTCATCGAGGCCGACGTCTTCCAGTCGGTGACGCTGGAGGGTTCGGTGCTGGCCAGAAATCATGTCGGAGGAACTGCACCTGCTGCAGTCACCAGCGCCATTGAGAGTGCCCGGCAACGGGTAGCAGCGGCCTGACCGGCCGCCGCATGCGGTTTTTAGTTTTTCATCCCACGTTGACATTATTTATATTTATTCACCGGAGAATTTCATGAGCTTGAAACGTCTAGCCAGTCTTGCCTTCACCACCCTTGCGCTGTTTGCCTCAGGCCTCAGCAGCGCCCAAAGCCAGGAACTGGTAGTCGGCTCCAGCGCCACCTACCGGCCGTTCGCCTACGAAAGCCCGAGCAAGGAGATCGTCGGCTACGACGTGGACATGATCAAGGCCATCGCCCAGAAGGCGGGCCTCAAAATCAAGATCGTCAACACCCCCTGGAGCGGCATCTTCGCGGCGCTGAACAACGGCGACCTCGACCTCGTGATCTCCGGCGTCACCATCAACGACAAGCGCAAACAGTCGTACGACTTCACCAGCCCCTACTTCGAGGCGCGCCAGCTCATTGCCGTGCACAGCAACAG
>NZ_JBFUJT010000012.1:0-157185 GCF_056401235.1 Polaromonas sp. P4_F9
ACCCGTTTGACCCCACTTGGGACGATTACTTCACCCGTAGAGCATACGCAATATGACCCGCATTGCTGCCCGGTCCGACCAGGACCGTTCGAAAGGCTTGAGCCGTATGAGGGGTGACTCTCATGTACGGTTCTGAGGGGAGGATGCGGTGGCGACATCGCATCCTTACCCGACTGAAGCTTCGCATCGGTGTGGATAGCCAAAGCGGCTTGGCCCACAGCGCAGTGGTGACAGCGGCCAATGTCCATGACAAGCATGCGCTCTCAGACCTGCTGCACGGTAATGAACAGCGCGTCTATGGTGACTCGGCCTATGCAAGTCAGAAGGTGTTGATTGCCAGCAAGGCACCCAAGGCCAAGGACTTCACAAGCCAGCGTACCCGCTACGCAGGATCATTGACGAAGCAGTGCGTGCCAGGAACCGCAACAAGTCACAGATCCGCTCACGTGTGGAGCATGTATTCGGTGTGGTCAAACGCCTTTGGGGATTTGGCAAGGTGCGTTACCGTGGCCTGCAAAAGAACGCCACACGGGCGTTCACTGCGTTGGCGCTGGCCAACATTTACCTCAGCCGCCAAGGGCTGGTGGCACAGGTACGTCCATGAGGCGAGAAATCGGGCCAATGGGCCTGCCAAACAGCCCCACTCGGGCCAAAAAGTCGCAGGAATTGATTCCGAATTCACAAACCTCGTCGTTGCGCGCCTATGCCTGCGCTTTGACCCCACTCATTCACCATAGCCCTAAGCCTATTAAAGATCAATCTATGGCCTTTCTACTTCAATGTCTGCGGGAGCTTCGAGCCCGTCAAGGCGACAACGACACACTCTTCCAGGAGTTTCCTGTTCTGACCGAAGGGTGGGGCACATGTGCTTCTTTTGCCGACCAGGCTCCGGCTTGCCAGGCTGAAGCATTGACTAACAAGCCCGACCCATTATGTTCCGCACGCTGCTCAAATCCAAGATCCACCGCGTCGCAGTAACCCACTGCGAACTGCACTATGGAGGAGGCTCTTGCGCCATCGATGAAGACTTGCTCGACGCGGCCAATATCGACGAGTACGAGCATATCCATATCTGGAACACCAACAACGGCGAGCGCTTTGTCGCCTACGCCATCAAGGGTGAGCGCGGCTCCGGCATGATCTCGCTCAACGGCTCGGCCGCACGTCGCGCATCTACTGGCGATTTGGTCATCATTGCTGCCTTTGCTCGGGTCCGCAACGACCAGGTGGCAGGGCATGAGTCTCGGCTGGTGTTTGTCGACGACAAGAATCGGCAAACCGAGTTACGTCACCAGGGTCCCAACCAGCGCTTGTGATGATGCAGGCCGGCCGCCTGCCGGCCAGCTCCCTGGTCCAGCGCAGTCTGGCTGGGGTTGGTGCCGTGTTTGGCTGCCCCTAATCCGGCCGTCGTAGCTGTGCACGAAGCCGGAACTCAAAGTGCGCTGTTGCCAACTTCCATTGCTCCAGAGCATCGAGGACTTCGAGGACAGGCTCATTGTTTGGGGTCTTTCACAAGGCGCCGTTTATTCCTGTCAGAGATCTCGCACGACTCCACGACCAACGCCCCTGTCTGCCACAGCCCTGGGAAAGGGTAACCACGGCAACCGCCGCCGAAAAACTCAAGCGTCTGGCCAAAACGCTTCGTAAAACCACCGGTACATCGCTTGCCCTCGCGCTGGATGCTGTCGCCAAGCAGCACGGCTACGAGCACTGGAAGCATGTGACCGTCTGCCTTGAGCAGACGGCCAACGTCAGCCGCAGCAAACCGCTTCCCGACTCGCTCAAGGATCTTCTGGATCGGGCCGCCACGCGCAAGCCCGCATCGGCCGAATCACAGAAGGCCTTCGCCCAAGGGTTTGTCTTCGCGATGGACGTCAAGGACGCGCAAGAGCTTTCCCTTACCTCCGAGTACGCTGAATGCGACGATGTTTGGTACCTCGCGGCCAAAGATTTATGGCGGGGCTGGTCCACTACCGTGACGACGAGACGGGCACCACCCTCTTCGAGACCCAGTCGCCCGAGGACTTGGCCAGCACGGCACTGGACGACCTGCAGAACTACAGGCTCTTCCGCTACTCGGCCGCGGCCGCGCCCGCCTCCCTTGAGGAGGCCTACAAGCAGACCCGCCAGCTCTCGTTCTTCCCACCCACCCACGTCTGGCTTGGCGGAAAGTTCATCGACATCGGCGAGGTTCCCGAAATCCGGGTGGGCGGCTAGGTGGTTTTCTCCACCACACCAGGTTTCACCGTGCTTCCGTCAGACGACGAGCGCACCCGCTTAGAAAAGTTTAGTCATCTGCTAAACGCAGCGGAGCGAGCGCTGTTCGACAGGATGACGGCGCAGGAACAGGACTCCTTGCTGCTCCAACTGGAAAAGCAGACGCCGGTCGGTCAGGCGCGATACCAGCCGGTGCACAGTTCGGCGACGTCCAACTGGCGGGACGCCAGGAAAATCTAGCTCTGTGGAGCGTCCTCTGCGGCGCCCTTGCCTGGTCGATCGTCGAACCACCATTTATCGATGGCTTCACGATCCTCCAGATGCGACACCCAACGGCCATCGAACAGCACATCGATGCTGAAGATCGGGTGAGCGTCGTAGGCAACCTCATGGTCAAAGAAGCGCCCTTGCAGCGCGTCGCAGTGGATGCAGCCATTGGATAGGTAGGGCTGTCCTTCCGTGCGGCTGCATCGCGGCTTGATCGGACCGATGCCGTGGCGCGCAAGGGTCTCGGCCGGCAGCGTTGACATCAACAGCGCGGCTCCCCTGCCCTCGTCGTCGAAGTCGTAGATCTTGGCCGTCACATCCGCGGCGCCCTGAAGCACCCGACTGGCGGCGAAACACAGATCGATCACGAGGCCCATCGTCTTCTTGCAGCGCCAGCAATCGGTGTACGCCGCGCAGACGTCCAGCGGCAAGGTGCGGCCGACTTGTGGCGCAAAGCGAAGTTTCCCACCCAATGCCCCCTCGACAAACCGGCCCAACTCGATGTGCTGCCCCCAGTAATTCGGACCATCACTGTTCTTGCTGGTCGCGAAAGCTGGATGGTAGTAAGGCCCCGGCAGTGACACAACGCACATGTTGGCCTTGGCATCATGGCTGAGCCTGAATGCCGGCACTGCCTTTTCGACGGGAATGCTCTGCTGCCGCATAAGCCACAGCGTGCGGATCCCGGCTGCCTGGAGCACGCCTTGGTAACGGGACACTTCATCCAGCGACAGGCGCCCCCATTGAAGCTTGAACGCCACCGGCTTCCCGCCCTCTCGGCTTGCCAGCACATCGACCGTCCACCCCTCCTCTCCACCCGATGTCCCAGCCGTTTCGACCGAAATATTCCAGCCCGCCCGGCGCACAGCCTTGGCGATGACCTCCCTTGCCAGCATAACCTCTGTCGGGTCCGTACCGGCCGGACAGCTCCCTTTCTTGGCATGCGCGAAATACTGAGTGCCGAGCTTCGTTTGCCGAAGAGTCACATCAGCGCCGCAGCACGTCATCTTCAATGCACGATCCTTGCGGTTTCGAGCCCGAAGGTCTTCCCAGCCCTCGGCATCGGAATCGACGGAGAGCAGTTCTTGATCGCCTGAAGTGCATTTGAACGACATGAAACTGGGTACCCTTCCCTCTACCTGTTGCGAGGGCAACCTAACGACAGCCCCCAATCGCGCTTCTCGACGGTCGCCCGGCTCTTGTCCTTCCATGCCCGAGATGTGCGCGAATGTATGGTATTCGATTGCCCGAAGAAGTCCGAGTCGTGAAGAAGCACCACATCGAGTTGATCGATGCAGAGCATTCACTCCTGTCTAAGATGCTCTCCAAACGACGCACAGACCTCTTGATGATGGTCACGCACAAGCAAGCTCCCATCCTTGCGCTGATGAAATCGCTCGGGGTTTCCCCACCTGATTGTTCGCGCCGAGGTCGACAGCGTGATCAGCAAAGCATTGCCACAGCTCGCCCCCCATGATCGCGCCAATAACGTCGCGGATACCCACCTCCGCGCCACACAGAACGAATCGCCTAGTTTCTGGACTGGCCGTGAAAGTGAGTGGCGAAATAGTCGATCACCTCCGCAGCCTGCGTGCCTTGGCGGAACCGGCGCTGTTCCTCGAAATCTATCGACGGCACCATATGGATGAACTGGTGGTCAGCATAGAGCCCCATCACTGCTTGGGCGTCCAGCTCTGCAGGACGCTGCCCAGTCAGCGTATTCGCTGCTTCGATAGCGGCGCCGATCATCACGTCGGCCACCTGCACCGCCGGGCTGGTCTTCGAGTCGACCTGCGTCACCGACGCAAGCTTGAGCGGAAACTTGATGCGCGCGATCTCGGATTGGCGGAACTCGATGGTCTGGTCGTGGTTGATGTAACGCTGCAGCAGGTCGTGGTAGGTGAGCAGGTTCTTGGACTGATCGTGTTCGACACAGTATGGCCCGGCGGCCATTTCCTCCATGCGACTGACTAGCGACTGCAACACCACGAAAGCCGCATCGGTACTGACACCGGGCGTTGCGATCGCATCCAGGCACTCCGGCGCCGCATACTGTGCCAACGGCCCCAGCGCCTCCGGTAGCGCTTGCCACTTGGTCTTGCGCGCCGCGGTGACCAGATCGCCAAGGGCCTCCAGTGTCTTTTCCTTGACGGCGCGCTGGAAGGCGGCTTGCAGGCCATCGAAGGCCGCCTTGCCCAAGAGCGTGGGGCCAACGGTGTACAGCAGGGACGCCATACCGTAGTTTTGCCCGTCCTCGTAGAAGTTCAGATCCCGCTCGTAATAGAACGGCTCGACCGCGTAGTCCAGGAACATCAGCAATAGCAGGTAGCGCTTGTCGCAGACGTATGTCACACACTTGTAGTTGGTCAGGACGTCCCGCTGCAGGCCCAACAGACGGGGATGGTTGCCGGGCCTGCGCGCGAGTGACCGGTACTTGAGCTCAGAGGCTTGCAGCTTCGGAAAATACTCCTTGATCAGGCGCGCGGCATCCTCGTCGTTGATAGCGACGGCCGTGGCCCCTTGGAAGCGCTGCTCGGCGTTCAGCAGGTCGAACCCCGTGTAGCCGCTCTCGTCGATTCGGAAGCATTCCATTCGATTCTTCCCTGCACGATGTTTACGCCGGTCCGACCCGCGCCAGTGACGGCGTGGTGGAGGACGGCTCATTACCGTTTCCACAATTTTGACTAGCATAATAACTTGACGAGCGCGCTCCCTGCCTGGGAATCAGCGCACCTGAATCGCAGGAGGCGACCCAATGAAACCCCGGAAGCTATACGTGATCGGCAACGGCTTCGACCTATGGCACGGCATCCCGTCCAGCTTGGCCCGGTTCAAACAGTACGTCCAAGCCACCGGCCGCGACGTTTACCGAGAAGTCGAGGACTACCTCCCCACCCAGGAGGACTGGAGCGACCTGGAGCGGGCTCTGGCCGACGTGGACGTGGATGCGCTGATCGACAACCTGGGGCATTTCATGGGCTCGTACGGAACCGAAGACTGGAGTGATGCCGGGCATCACGATTTCCAGTACGAAGTGCAGAACGCCGTCGAGCGCCTTTCCACCGGCTTGCGGCTGAGGTTTTCTGAGTGGATCCGGAAGCTGCCGATCCCCACCCCGGCAACAGCTCAACAGCTCGCGACGCTGGATGCCGATGCGGTGTTCTTCACCTTCAACTACACCAGCACACTGGGCTCGTTGTACGGAGTGCCTCCCGAGCAAATCCTGTTTATCCACGGCTGCGCCGATCTGGCGGACGATGACCTTGTGCTGGGCCACGCCTGGCATCCGCAGACCCGAAAGTCGCTGAACGATCGCCCCGACGTCGAGGATATCGACACGCGCTTGATGGAGGCCAACGACACCATAGACGGCTACTTCTCTGCGACATTCAAGCGCTCGGCCGACCTCATCGCGCAGCACCGGGGCTTCTTTGACGCCTTGACCGACATCGAGCAAGTGATCGTGCTGGGTCACTCACTATCAGATGTCGATGCAGCCTATTTCATGGCCCTGCTCGAGCAGCGCAGCGTCGCGGAAGCCGCTTGGCTCATCGCATGCCGTTCCCCGGCCGAATGGCCCGAAAAGCAATCGCTGCTCACGCACCTGGGTGTCGATTCCAACAAGGCTTTCCCGGTTGCCTGGGATAACCTGTAGGCAAATCGATCACCATGCTTCGGCCAAGAGGGGGGATATGTGCGAACGGCCGCCTTTGCTTATGTCACTTCGTCAGCCATTGGCCATAAGCCTCGACGTCGACCATGGAAACCGACCCGCTGAACTGAAGCAGGGAGCCACGGCTTGGATCAGTTGGTCCCACTCACAACTTTTCCGCGAGTGCCTTCAGCCTCTTGCTCGCCCGCGCTACCTTGATCTGCGCCTTCCCGTCCTTGCTCACTCGAATCGAGGTGGAATATTGAATGATGGCGTCATATGCCTCTTTGCTCTTCGCTTCATACCAGCCGGATTTATAGGACAGCCTTCCTGCAGCAACCATACCGTCCAGGTCAGGGTAGTTGTCTACTCGATCTCTGATCAGCTTCTTCAGGTCGGCGATCTCTTTCTGTGTGAGTGGCATGGTCGTTATCCTCGTCTTCGGTTAGTGCGTCGGTGAAAGAAAATGGCGGAGTGAAGGGATCTGGCCCCCTACCGGCTCTTCGGGGGTATCTGCTCACCATGTTCAAGCAAGCTGCGCAGGTTACGCCGTACGGTCGCTGCGACCGTGGCCGACGGAACACTATGCAAACTGCCCAGCAGTTCAACAACCACCGCAACATCTGCAGGCTTCGAAGGCCTCGACCCCGTCTTAGTGAAAGGCCCATCCGTCTCCGTCAGCAACCTGTCCATCGGGATGGCCGCGACCATGGCCGAGTGTCGCTGGTTGTCCAGCATCGCGGCATTGATCGAGAAGTAGCACCCCAGCTCGAGCGCGCGCTTGGCCTCCGCCTTCGTACCCGTAAACCAGTGAAGCACAACTTTGCCTCGTGTTGGTGGAAGATAGGACTCGATGTGATCGAGCACGATCTTGGCAGCACGGATGCTATGGACCGTGATGACCTTGTCCCCTGCTTCCGCGCAACGCTGCAGGACATGCTGAAAAACTCGCTTCTGCAGATCAAATGACTTGTAGAACCTTGGGCCCGCGTCAAGGCCCACTTCGCCGACATAACGGGTCTCCGACAAGTATCGATCCCAGAGATCGAGTTCACCTGACCGTTCTGCGACCAACTGGGGATGCAGTCCAAGCGCAGCACGAACGTGACGCGTGCTTTGGGCTAGTTCATGGTTACGTGGCCACGCCCTCGGAGTTGTCGTCACCGCCAACGTAAAGACACCCGCATCCTCCGACTCTTGAACCGCGACCTGATGATCCGGATACAGGTCCAGATGGCAATGAAAGTCCACGAGGCCTGCGGTGGTGACCGTGTTGGATCCTGGCATCAGCTTGGCCTTGTCTCAACGCCATCGATTAAGCGCGCAACTTCGTCAAGACCGCGGCGGTAGACATCTGCGAGCTGATCAAGGTGTGCAACCTCGTCGGCAAGCGAGCCAGACTTATGGATCAAGAGGTTTGCGAGCTGCGGCCGGCCACGCAGGCGCTCGATCGCGTACTGAAAGGATCGCACCTGCTTGCCCGTCGATTCTCGGGTGTCCAGTGTCTTGGCACGAAGATCGGGCACCGTATAGGTTGTCTTGTCCTCGCCCGCACCCCATGCGCTATCCAATGCGGCACGCCGAATCAGGCACGGCAAACAGTAACCGCAATGCTCGATGCCGAGCCCCTTCCACCGCCCCTTTGTCGGAGATGAACACGACAGAGAATCCGGCGCAAGCTTGGTCAGCAGCGCCTGGTTGCCGCAACTTGATGCCATCTCTCCCTTCGTCTTATCCCAACACGGATTCTCGATACGCCCGTTGATGCCCAGTTCTATGAGCAGTTCGTTCCAGCGCGCCATGTAGTAGGGATGCGTGGTACGCGTGCTGTTCGAACCAAGTCGCAATGGGTCGAGGGGAACGTTCAACGCAATCAGTCCATTCTCGGGCACCCGCAGGATGAAAGCCTTACCCAGCCCGGTCCCTGCGAACACACCGAGTGCAAAGAACAAGAATGAGCGACCCCGTGTGCTGTTCTCTGACCCGACATCCTCGACCAGCCCATCGACGAATGTCATGCCCACGCGCAAGCGTTCGAACGAGGACTTATAGTAGTGTTCCTTCAAAGCGGCGAAGAGCTTGCCTTGAGCATCACTGGTCGCGCCTTCCCCAAAGTGACTGACCAGCAGTGGCGTCGCTCCGACTTCCAACAGATCGATAGCACCAATCAAACTGTCCAGGCCACCCGAAAACAGGCTCACGGCGTCAAACGGCGGCGCAATCAAAGTGGGTGGGGCTTCTTTGGCGATGGTCGAAAACCTCGGCGGCCGCGCCCGGAACCCAATCGTCCAGCGATCGCCGGTTAAGAAATTCAGGGCTTTTGTCAGCGTTGAGACCGCGCCAGTCCAGCGCACCGGGTCGCTGACCGGAATGACCAAGCGGATCTCCCGCGTCCACGAGTCCTGAGACTGTTCCGCGCGAGAAATGCGGGTATCCGCCGCATGGACATGCGCAGCGACCACCAACAGATCGATACCAATTTCAGATGGGTAGACACCCAGCTTCTTCAAGCTCGTCAGCGCGCCACCGATGCCGTGGTCCAGTGATTTCTCGCCGGCGACCATCTGGAGTAAGGTGCGCTGTTCATCTTGGCCCGTGGGGATGTCCGCTCGATCGTCAGGGCCGAAGCGCCCCGCCAGGAGTTGTCGTTTCATTGGTCCGCCTCCGCTTGCCCGAGAGACTGCAGGATCGCGAACGCGGACTCATACACCATGTCCACGAACGACTGAATGCGCTCGGGGGGCAGGTTCGGAGATTCGGAACGCGCCCTCGTGAGCGCATCGCTGACACCGCCCCGGATGAAGTCGCGCAGTTGCGCCTCCACCCGATGCGCGGCCTGCACGTCAGTCGGCATCGTCACGGCCTTCGTGCCGACGTCGTTGCAGATGCGCGCTTCGATCGCATGCGTCACATACAACTCGAACACGGTTTGCATCTGGTCTGGCGTGAAGGTCGAAAGGTCGGTCAACCCTTCGGTGGTCAGTTCAATGATCGTTTCGATGTAGGCCTCCCGTGCGATGCCCTCATCGACAGTGCCGGCTCCAGGACAGATGACGTCGGCCAATCCCACAAAGATTTCTGCGATCGGGCGACCCGCAAGCGCCTCCAGATTGAACTCGCGCAGCGCTTCCCGCACGCCACGGGCCTGTGCATCCGCCAAGAATCCGAGCAATCTCTCACCGGATACCCGCGATGCTCCCATTCGTTGAGCCGCCTGCCGCGCGCCCCCGGAGGACGTGGATACGTATCGTGAGACGGCGCGACCGAGGCTGGCCCGGTCAGTTCCTCCTGAGCCAGCGAATCGGGTGAAGCTGTTTCGCGCGCCGGAAAAGCGCTGGGGATCGGCCGCAGCGGGAATGGCCGGTCGATTGGGCGCAGCAGGTGGTGCGGCGCCATCGCCGTTCGCCCCATCGCCAGCCGCGGGGGACGCTGGCGGCGAACCACTGCCGTCCGCATCCCCCAACCATGTAGGCACCAGCGGCGTGCCGCCGCCCGGACCGCCATATGCCGTCGACGTTCCCATCAGCGTGCTCCCTTCGTATCTTTCAGTGCCAGCTCGGCGGCTGCTTTGAGGGTGTGGTTGTTCATCACCTTGCTCCATTCCGTGAGCAACGTCGTAAGACGGCGGACACAGTCCGCATCCTTGACGACACCCTGCCAGCCGCTGACCGCCCACGGGCCGCACTTGCTACTCGGCAGAGCCTCCAGAAAGTCCAGCAGCTTGCTCTGCAACCCCGGTTGCGCCTTCACCAACACGATGAGGCCATTGACACCTGCGGGCAGAGTCTCAAGCGCACCGGTGCCCATGATCTTGGTGCGCACGGCCTCGAAGACCTTGTCCGCTTCCGGCTGCACAAGCTGCCTCAGCTCGGCCTCATAACCCTGAACGGTCATCTTTCCGCCGAACAGTTTCTCCACGACGCTGGCCAAGTGCCCCAAGACCGACACCGGGCCGAAGTAGTCCTTCTTGTCCTTTGTCACGAAGAGGTACGGGCGCAGATCGATGCCAGAAAGCAAGGGCTGCACCCGAGCCCAGTCGCGAACCGTTTCCGACGACTTCCATTCCGACAGGATGACGCTCTCCGGTTCCGACGCAACGACTTCCGTCGTCTTGGACGCGTTGCGCACGTCCGCCGCCGCCTTACCGTCACCCTTGACGTTCGCACCTTCGGCGACAAGGCTCTTCTCAAGGTGCTCCAAGTCGTCGCAAATCCCCTTGGGATGAACTGCCGAGACGAAAGCAATCTGCTCGAAGAGTCGGGGAATGAAACGCTCGGCGAGCATCAGCTTCGCCAGCACGGGCAAGGTGATGTCAGCACCGAATCCGCGCGCGTTCGCCGTGCGCTCCCGCAGCAGCAACGTATTGAGGAAGCGCTTGATCTGGCGAGGATTGCCTTTGGTACCGCTCGCCAGAATCGGACCGATCTGATCGCTGAGCGCGAGCGCGTTATTGGCCTTATCCGCCTTTTCCCCGAGTGCGGCCTTGACGGTCGCAGCATCGAGACCGGCGTTTTCCCAAGGTCGCTTGAGGCGTTCCCGCGCCGCGGCAATGAGCTTTGCGTAGTCCGAATCCCCGTCGCCGATCTCAGCACCCGTCAACAACAGCGTCACGTAAATGCGCGTCTCGGTCTCGCCCAAGGCCGGGATGCGAAACGGTACCTGGATCAGTTTCTCCAGGTAATTTCGAGCGTAATCGCGCGGCCCCGTGGTCTCTGGCAGGTCAGGGAAGTGCTTACGCACTGCGTATTCGATCATCGCCTCATCCGCGGCAACAACGAACGCCGTGCGGGCGGTAAACACGAACAGCCGGATCGCTTCGAGTGTCTCTATGGCCGTATCCGGCAAGCAGCGGTCAAGGTCATCAATCAACACAATGAGTTGCTTGATGCCGGCGTCCTTCAGAAGCTTGTCGAACGCCTTGCGAAAGGCTTCAACCTCCTCCGGAACGTTCTTGGTTTCTGCCGGCTTCATCATCGACTTCACGCCTTCAATTGCGGACGTGAGGTTCTCTTTCGTCGCCAGCTTGCCGGGGTCCGCGAACATTCCTTCAAGCGTCCCCACGATGGCACTGATCTGGTCCGGCGTCGGGATGCCGGTGAATGCTGTGACCGCCAAGCCACCTGCGCGCTTCGCGACCTTCAACCAATCAATGCGATTGAAGACATCCTTGACCGCGCCAGCGGCCTTCGTCATTGCCGGGCGCTTTTCAACCAAGCCGGTGACGATGCCTTCGATCAACGCAATCTTGGCATCCTCGAAACCTTGGAAGCGCCAGCCGTTGAACTTCAGGCACAACACATCGTCGTTGCCTGAAAAACCCACCTCGATCATCTCAAGGACACTGGACTTTCCGGCCCCCCAATCGCCGTGAACTCCGATCGTGACGGGACGGTCCGGCTTCTCCCGCAACAGTTCAATGATCGTCGTCGCGATCGCTTCGTTGTTGAGCAAGTCAATTTTGGTTTCGTTGTCGGTCAGAATCATTCGCGTAGTCCTCCCCCAGGTAAGTAGCTCGGCAGCGGCAGCAACACCGACCGAATCGCAGCGGAAATCGCATCACATGGCCCTTGACGTCTCAGTGCCAACGTCATCTCAATTTGCACGCCGACTCCGCGGCGCCCCCGGTTGCAGATGTTCTTCGGTTCGATTGCAGGGAATTGGTGGCCTTGCAACCGAGTGTCGATGCCAAGTTCGGCGATGGCTTTCCCCACCCTGGCCTTCAGGGGCTCATCAAGGCCACCAACAAGCACCTGTTGCTCTTCCCCACGACATCCGTGTATCGCAATCACATGATCGCATTTGGATAGCAGTTCCAAGCATCGCGGCTCATCAAACTTATGACTGGTCAGATGCAGCGCGGCGTAGTTTCCGGCGGGGCGAATTCCTTCGAACAGATAAAGGTTGAGATTCGCGCCGGCAATTGCGCGCGCGATGTCCGACGTATCTTGCTCGATGCTGCCTCCATGTGGCGCTATCACGGCGATGGACGAACCTGCGTTCGGACGCATGTGAACTCGGTAATCGGAGCCTTCGACCTGGACTTTGGCCAGATCTCTGAAGCCCCTGTAACTGTCCGCGGGGTTGCTCATAGCTCAGGCCGGCTCGGCGATTGCAACGCCCGCCTCCTGAAATCCACGGGCGAGCAAAGCCGGCCGCAGTTCCGCGAGCGCGTTGGCGGGCATGCCCAGCCATAGGAGATTTCTGGCGCGCGTGGCGGCGACGTAACCAATACGGCCGACCTCGGAGTCAACACCAGCCAGCAACGCGGAGACATGCTCCTTGGTTGCAAGGTAGAGCACCGCATCCAGGCTTTCGCCTTTCGCTTGGTGCACGGTGTCCACACGGATACGGTTCCTCATGTCCCGCCAGCAAGGCGCGGGCGCGCAGCGCATCGACAACCGCGGTTTTACCCACGTTGTTTGCGCCCACCAGGATGTTCAACCCGGGTTGAAAACTCAGCTCAGCCTTTTTCAGCTTCCTGAAGTTCGAGATGTTCAACTGAGCCAGATGCACCGGCTGTCCCTCCTATCGCATTTCTGACGATGCTTCAAATACTTATGGTTACATCGTAACGTATCGATCGCGAATTGACGCAGTAGTGGCTCCGTTGGCGAACGGAGAGCGTCCCGGCGCACGGCGCCGTGAGGCTCGCGGGCTGCGCCCCATGCCTCGTGGCGAGTCATGGCCGTCCGGCTTTGATCCCTGACGCCCCCGGCCCTTGAGGGCCTGCGCGCTACGCTTGCCTTGGGGGCAACGGAACGGACGGGGGGAGGTCTTGCTGTTCCCTTCAACGTCCCACGCTGTTCTCGCTTCTCGCTATCAAGGTCTGCGCGCCCTGGCAGCCGTCTGCGAACCCTGACATCTGCGCTGCAGCGTGCTGGGGCCGGTCTCGGGCAATACCGCCCGCTACAGACCGGATCAGACCATGTCGCAGCTTTCTCTTTCCATCGAATCTTCCCTTCTCGTTCGCGATATCGCGGGTGCGTACCGTCCAGCGAACGCCGACGAGGTGCTGCAGGCCGCGCAGCGGCTGCTTGGGGCCCACCTGCGCGGGCGCGAGGTGCTGACGTCGCCGCAGGCGGTGCGGGACTTCCTGCGGGTCAAGCTGGGTGCGCTGGAGCATGATGTGTTCACTGTGCTGATGCTCGATGCGCAGAACCGCCTGATCGAATACGTCGAGCCTCCCATACCAGGGTGATCAATCGCTAGCGCACGCCGCTCACGACCGAACAAAGGCATGCAGTCCGCCCAAAACTTGCCCAATGCAGCAAGCCCAGGAATGAGGAAAAGCGCCTCGCCGGCACTATTTTCCAGGGACGCTAACCAAGATTCCTTGGCGACTTCCGATAGTGGCACTACCTGAATACTCATTGAATTGGCGAAAATGTGGTGGGTCTCAGAATGCGCGTGTGTTGTGTATCTACAAGACCCACAACCGCCTCGAGATAGTTTTGCCATGCGGGATCGGCCATCATGCGATCCCTCGCTTCCAACCGGTGATCCAGGCTTTCGTAGCCCCACAGAGCCACTACATGATTTAGTTCGCCAAGCTCGGTCGTGAAGTACCCAATGAACTTTCCCAAATGGGCTTTTTGAAGCTCCAATCCATGGACTTGATAGGCTCGAACGAACTGATGTAGGTGTCCCGCTTTGATCCGATAGTCTCGCTCTTCAATTAACATTACTTATCCTTAGTGCATCCACAAGCCACCGGTCACATTTAGGGCCTGCCCTGTCATGTAGTCAGATTCGCTTGAAGCTAAAAACGCGACAATCTTCGCGATGTCATTGGGTAAGCCTACGCGCCCCAATGGGATCTGGCCGGCTCGTTGGGCAGACGTTGGACGGCCGAGGCGGATCGCCGCACGGTCAGTTTCCTCACGCATGGCGGTTTCCACGATAGTGCCCGGACACACAGAGTTCACGTTCACGTTGTATTCCGCCATTTCCATCGCCATTGACTGCGTCAAACCTATGACTGCGAATTTCGAAGAACAGTAGGCACCGTAACTGTGCTTTCCGATCTTTCCGTACCACGATGAGATGTTGACGATCTTGCCGGAGCGGCGCTCCATCATCTGGGGCCCCACAGCTTTGCAGCCATGAAATACGCCGTTCACATTCACTCGGAACGTGTTGTTAAATTGCTCTAGGGTGGTTTCGACAATGGTTCCCATTGGATTGATTCCGGCGTTGTTCACCAGGATGTCTATGCCTCCGTAGCTCTTGGTTCCATGGTCGACGGCGGCGACGACCTGATCGTAGTCACCGACATCACATTGCACAGCATCCGCCGCACCTCCTGCTGCGCGGATACTGGCTGCAGTTTCCCTTGCCAATTTCAGGTTGATGTCGGCGATTAAGACGGACGCCCCGTCCGCCGCCAAGCGCTGTGCGATGGCTCGTCCGATACCGATTCCACCCCCCGACACCAAGGCGGTCTTGCCAGTTAGCTTCTTCATGTGATTGACTTCCTTTCATTTTGAATTTGTCCTTTTTTTATTATAAAACTTACTTGCAGGTAAGCAAGTATAATTTGATTATTTCAAGATGGGGTTAGACTTGGAGCGTTCGCTATGCACCCTATATCTCCCACAGCCCAACGTGCAAGCCCGCGAAGAGCGCGCAAACAGTCTGAATCGCGCGGGAATCCAGAAATGGGCGCTCAGGACCAGTTGGACATGAAGCAGCGGATCATTGCGCTTGCGCAAGACCTCATGGTCAAACATGGCGTCCGAGGAGTGAGCTTCGGCGATATCGCTGAGATCCTGAAGATCACTCGCGCGAACATTCACTATCACTTTGGCAGCAAGAATGCCTTGGTCGACGAGGTGATTCGCGAGTATGTCCTTAGAACCCAGGGACGCTTTTCTTCGGTATGGATCGACGAGCACCTGAGTTTGGCCGAGAAGCTTGAGCGCACAATCCAGATCAATCGCGAGCGATACTTGCAGTTCAACGAATCCGGAACCGGCGGGAATGCGTGGAGTCTTTTTACCCGCATGCGCGCTGACGCTGATGCATTGGGGCCAATTGCCTTGGAACTCCTACGCAACTTTTCGGCCGAGTTGGACAGGGCAGTCCAACTCGGCCTGCAGCAAGCCATTGATGCAGAAACGCTCGGCCCCAATACACCGATATCTGCCGTTGGACTGCAGTTCGTGAACATTATGAGTTGCGCTGGATTAACGACTCAAGACGGTTTGAGCTTCGACCGCTTAGATCGGCTTTATCGAACGTGTTTGGAAATGACAATGGCCGCGTACGGAAGTAGGCGGCCAAGCAAGCGACCGGTTATTTAACTAGTCCAAAATACTTCGGTAGCGCAAGCGTCAGTTCGGGGATGAAGGCCAACAATAGAATGCAGGCTAACAAACCCGAAAAGTATTTCATTACGGGCTTCACCTCCGCAGCGCTCTCAGCTCCACGCTTGGTCGCCTTGCCCGCGCGCTTCCCACCGTCGCGTTCCGCCCAATCCGACCTACTTAGGCCCCGCTTCCATCGTCCCCCCGCGTCTTCAAACGAAAAGACGGCTTCGTGATAGCCATTGCCTGGTCCTGGATCTTGAGCGGAAGTAGTAGTGCGCTAGTGCGAAGAGCACCAGACGGAAGTCTGTGTGCAGGGCACTCACCCTCCCAAATTTTACGCAACTGACTTTCATGTAACCAAGTCGGTTCTGAGCGGTTGTGTAGTGGCTCGGACTCGAGCCGAAGAATCAGGGGCGGAACATTTGCGCCGTCTGGTCCTCGTTCGCTTGGCGCTCAGACACACTGCTGAGCCTGGCGACCATTTCCAGACTGCTGCGCTGACGCGGCACCGCAGATTCAACAGAGCTGGCCGTCCTGGAGAACAACTGGTGCCGTCAGCCCTGCATTTACGCATCCTCCCATGAAAAGAAAACTTCGATCATCCAACTTGCTTACCTGCACGTAAGTAAGTAGAATAATGCTAAGCGGTCGCCCACCGGGAGTCCGCCTCTTCCCAACAAACCAGGAGTTGCCATGTCCAACGCTTTTCTTGCTGGCTGCCACCGCAGTGCCCGGATCGCCACAGTTGCGGCCTTAGCCGTTTGCAGTATCTGGGCTCAAGCCGAGAGCTATCCGGCACAACGGATCGAGTTGGTAGTTCCTTACCCGCCAGGGGGCGGTACGGATGCTATTGCTCGGACGGCCGCTGAGTCGATTTCGAAGATTTTCCCCCAGCCGGTAGTCGTCATCAACAAACCTGGTGCCAGCGGAAGTATCGGTCTGGCGGACGTGGCCAACGGCAAGGCGGATGGGTACAAGCTCGCCATGATGACGCCAGAGGTGACCTATCTGCCCAGTCTGAACATCGGCAAAGTCTCCAACGATAACTTCGTTGCCTTAGCTCAATTCACGCAAGATCCCGCCTCTGTCACCGTGCGGGCCGATGCTCCCTGGAAAACCATCGAAGAATTTTTGGCGCACGCAAAAAAGGAGCCCGAGAGCATCCGTATTGCCAACTCAGGCCACGGCGCCATGTGGCACCTTGCGGCGACAGCACTGGAAGAAAAGGCTAAGGTCAAGTTCCTGCACGTACCCTACCAGGGATCGGCCCCCGCGTTTATGGCGCTGCTCTCCGGTCAAGTCGAAGCAACGACAGTAGCTCCGGGCGAGATGGCTACACACATAGCCGCAGGCAAGTTGAAGGTGCTGGCCGTGATGTCGCCAAAGCGTATCACGGGGTTTGAAGGCGTGCCGACGCTTGTTGAGCGCGGCGTTGACCTCAATGTCAGCGTCTTCCGAGGCATTGCAGCTCCCAAGGATACCCCTGAGCCTGTCGTTAAAGCATTGCGGGAAGCGCTAAAGAAGGCCAGCGAAGACCCGGCGCTTCGTGCGCGTATCGCTGGTCAATCGATGAATTTCAGCTACGCGGACGGCCCAGAGTTCGCCGCGTCGATGCAGAAGTCGGCAGCGCTATTCAGGCCCATCGTTAGCCGTATGAAGCTCAACTAACTCGTACACCACCATGAATCTCGATCTACAGGGGAAAACGGCTGTCATCACTGGAGCCGGTATCGGAATCGGCCGTGGTATCGCTTTGGAACTGGCGGCACACGGAGCAAACATCCTGGCCGTCGACTGGAATCAGGACACAGCCGAGGAGACAGCTCGCCTGGTTGCCGAGTTGGGCCGGCGATGCGAGGTCGTGCAAGCCGATGTAGCTAACTTTGAGCAAGTCAGTGCGGCAATCACGAAGGGAATCCACGTCTTCGGCGCGATTGACATCCTGGTAAACAACGCAGGAATCAGTCCGATGGGTACGCTGGTAGAGACCGATCTTGAGACCTTTGACAGAGTCATGCGTGTCAATGTCAATGGTGTGTTCCACGGCTGCAAGGCTGTAGGGCCCCACATGATGGAAAGGCGATCTGGAAAGATCATCAATATCGCCTCTTGGTTCGGAAAGATCGGAAGACTTAGCTACGGCGCGTACTCCGCGTCCAAGTTTGCAGTGATCGGGCTGACCCAAACACTTGCCATGGAGATGGCAGCTCATAAAGTGAACGTCAACTCCGTTTGCCCGGGGACCATCGTTGAAACGGCGATGCGCGAGGAGACAGATCGGGAAGCGGTGCGGTTGGGCAGATTGACGGCGAAGGAGCGGGAGTCTCAGATTCCGTTGGGGCGTGTTGGTTTGCCGAAAGACGTTGCCAAAGTCGTACTGTTCCTGGCCACCGAAGGATCTGACTACATGACCGGGCAATCCCTGAACGTCACGGGAGGCCTCTGGCTCCACTAGGACCACGAGGCGTAGCATAGGTCGACTGCATTCAGGGTTACCACTCGTGGAATACTGAATGAGTCCAATCAGCCGAAATTCATTCCGCGCGAGCACCCAGCTTCAGCGCTGAAAACTTTGTCGCTCATGCCGTGGACAGGTGGCTCCCGGCTGCCAGACCTTGTGGAGACCGGAGTCTGCTCTCTGGCGCGGGATAATGATTCCGGAATCGTTGGCTTGACCTATTTCGATGGCTCGGTGGCGTTTCTTGATCCCGCCCTACGCAGTTATGTCAAAACATTTTCCCTGCGCGAAGGTGCAAGGCGTGCGCGCATCATTTCACTGTCCAAAGGTGCCTTCCTCTGCCAAGACGGCTCGACGGGCCGCATTTTCAGCATCGTTAGGACTTGAGCCATCCGCACGAAGACTCCGCATCTACTTGAATGGAACACTGGCCGTGTAGACGCCGACAGTGTCAATCGGAGTTGAGTACTTGTGCACAGAGTGGCTGGACGATGCAAGGTAAAGGGGTGACGCGGGGTATGCTGGAACGAAATCCACGAGCCATGGTGCCAGGGAACTGGCGAGATCGCAAAGAATTGCCGACTCGCGTCGCAGGCCAAGTGCCTCGCGCATGCACTCCGCTCGGTGGAAAGTGCTTGCAGCTGACGCCGAGCCTCAGCTGTCGAAATGAGGGGTAATGGCTAGCGGCCGCGAGCGACGAGAAAATTCCAATGTCTATCTCGTGCTTGTCAGCGCCCTCAGGTGGCGATTTCGAGCCGTCCCGCTCCCAGCTCAGGGTTGTGAACTGCACAGAGACCCATGCCTCGTTTACCGGCGCCCCGGGTGCGTCCGTCAGTTCGAACCAAGAGTATTTCACCTTGTCTGCGGAACACGGCGAGCCCGCGAAATTCATCTCCCCATTGACCGCGTTCTTCAGGACAACCTGTCCATACGTTGGCGCGGCTGCGTAGGTGGAGAGGATGTCAGCCAGCACCACGATTTCGAAGAGACGCGCCGTGGACTTGTTCGCTTTAAAACTTAAGGCCGGAGCGGCGCTTGCCAACGACAAGAGATTCGCAACTTGGTTGTTCTTGTAGGTGCTGGCAGCGCTGGTCTTGTCAATTTCTTTCGGTTTCTTAGCCACGGTTATCTCCTTCCGGCGGAAATTTTCTTCCTCTTGACCACTCGCGCGAGGCGACTCTATCCCGAAAGAGCTTCAAGGTTACTTCTTCCTTGTCGTCAAATTTTCTGCGAACACCGAGCGCATCTCTGAGCGAAGAGCTATCTTGTGAATCGTCGAGAAATCGAACGTTCTGAATATCCGAGTGGGTCGCCTTCCGGATTTTTTGCAAGGCTACATCGAGCACTTCTTGATCCGGCGAATCCGCAATCAACAGAAGGAGCGATACAGCCGATTCGTATTTTCGCTCGCGGCTTCTCCGCAGCGCCTCGCCCTCGAGGCGCTCGTCGTCCTGCGCTGCGATGATCTCGGCAATGCGGTCAAAGACCACTTTATTGCGCTGCAGGCGACGCTTTCGGCAGAAGCCGAGTATCTGGGCTAGTGAGCCCTCAAGTTCCTCGTCTGAAATGTTCATGCCACAAGGGGATGTTTTATGATGAAGTCAATGGCATCATCGACGCTTTCGGTGATGTGGACATAGTCGAAGAAATCTTTTTCAGTGGCCAGTTTCTTGAGCACCGGGTACCTTCATACCAAGGACAGTGCTCGGTCGGGCCATCGTGTGCAAACCATCGATTCTGCCACCCTCGAATGTGCCGGGACAAATACAGAGGTCCGCGGCAGATGGCACATTGGAATCGCATCGCGGTGCCGCCGCGGCGTCGCTCAAGCCGCGCGGCCATAGCTTCCCTGCGGAGCCCGGTGAATTCGGCCTCGCGTAACTCCAGCAAGGCCTTCGAAGCTATCAGCTCCCCGGTCTCACTGTCGATCGCCAGCTTGATCGTCTGCTGACGCTTCGGTGACGAGGACTCGCCCATGCTCAGCGTGGGCGGGCATTCGGCCAGTTCAGCACAGTGGCTCCTGGCGTGACTTCAACGAGGTCGGTTGACTCGGCCGGGCGCTCGGCCTTTGACACCGAACCGGTCCAGTTCACGACGTTGCCGGTTGCCTGGGCTTGTGGCGGTTCAAGAAGCGCCTGCAGCAATTTGGGCTGCACGCGCATCTCTCTGGCCACTGCGGATTGCGGCACGCCAAAGTGTTCTCGCATGACCTTCAAGCTCTCGGCGATAACTTCGGGTTCTTCATTGACCATGAGATGGTCTTCCGATTCCTTAACGGCTTCGCCATGGCGATTGAGGCCTACGTAGCCAGCCCGCGCCTGGTCATCCGAGAACACCCCTAGTTGCCGCCCTCGAAAGAGGATGGCTGCCTTGGACATCCCCCAGCGAAGCTTGAGTTCAGAGAGGCCAGTCCAGTTCAGCCGCGTGCCGCGCAAGGCGATCCGACATTCAGTGGCGAAGGTGCTGCGCGGCAACAGCAGTGCACTGGCGAAGCGGTTAGCCTGAGTCTCCGTCAGGCGGTCGCCAGTCAGCACACCGATGTGCAGCGAGAAATGGCCCAGCTCATGGGCTATTCCGAAGCGCTCACGGCAAGCGGATCGGCCATCGCCGTTCAGCGCAATCACGGGTCGCTTGGTAGCGAAGGAGACGGCGTCGATTTCAGGCGCGAGGCCGTGCACCTTCAAAACCACGGCGCCGGCGTTTTCTGCGATGCGGGTAACGTTGCTCAATGGCCCAAGGCCCAGTCCGAACAGCGACCGAAACCGTTCGGCCGCATGCTCGATCATTTCGGGAGTTTCGGGGTCCGCTTCGCACACTTGGAAGCGTGGCAGCTCGACGTGCTCATCCAGCACACCTACCAAGCGTTTCAGGATTTCACCACGGGCCCGCGCCACTTGGCGTAGAGCGACCTTGGTCGTCAGCTGGCGCCTGAAATGGCACTGCTCATCGACGATGGGATTCGGATCGATGCGGTAGAAGAAGTCAGGCAGCACCGCCAAGGCATCGGCCAACCCAGCTTCTAGAGCGCCGGATACGACTTCCGCGCCGGTCTCGACCCGGCTGAGGAATTGTTTGGAGACGCCGACCTGCTCTCCCAGGTCTGTGAGTGACAGATCGTGAAAGAGGCGGATAAGTCGAAGGTTGGTTCCAACAAACTCGCTCATTGCACGGCTTCGGAGGCAGCGTCGCCTTCGTCGCGGCGCTTGGGTGCGACTTGGGGTTTGGCCACATGCACTGTAGGAGCTAGCGATTCCTGGGTCTCGATTCGGAGAACACGGAAGTTGTCGGATACCCAGCGGCATGCCACTTCCCCGCTGGGTGCGAAGCCCAGAAATTCGACGCGCGGCTCAGCCGACTCGTCGTGGCCGCGGTCGATAATGAAACAGAACCGGCCGGGCTCGCCAGGCGTGGTGAACTCCATAAAGTCAAACTGATAACGGTTGACCGTGAGGACTGCGTCTTTGGACGGGTTCGCAGGATCGTCGTTGCTAAACCGGCAGGGTACGCCCGACACGGTGAAAACCAGCGCGTTGCTGCTGTTGGTCAATGCCAGCCAAGAATGCCGTCCAGATAGAACTTCCGCGATGATCCGATTTTTCTGGCGCATGAATGTCGTACATCCCCGGCTGTATCCATTGTCCGTAGAACGGACGAGGTCATCCTCCGTGGCGTACAGCTCCTCCAGCAACCATTGCGCAACCAATTGAAGGCGGGCCGAGGTAAGGCCGGAATTGAACGTGGAGGGCAATGGCAGCGTCATTTTGTGCAGTTCCTTAATTTTGTCAACGCGATTTTGGTGCGAATTTCTTAAGTCGTCAACCTCTTTCGATTACATGCTGTCGAGACGGACTGTGCAAAATGTCAGAAACTCAGATAAAATTCTGATATCTGGAAGTACCACCATGTCCAAACTACCTGAAACCATCCTGTTGCATGCTCAGTCTTTGCCTGAGGGCGGCGTCCTGTCACCCAAGGAATTCCTGCATTTGGGGACTCGGGCGGCCGTGGATCAGGCACTTTCGCGCTTGACCAAGGAGGGTCGCCTGCTGCGCGTGGCGCGTGGTACTTATGTGACTCCGGTAACCACCCGGTTCGGCACCCGTGCGCCCTCCCCGGAAAAGGTCGTGCAGGCGTTGTCGACCCGTACCGGGGAAACCGTGACTCCGCATGGTGCGAGCGCGGCAAACGCGCTCGGGCTCACCCGCCAGGTTCCCATCCGGGAGGTTTACCTGACCTCTGGCCCTTCGCGCAAACTGCGGCTGGGGCGCTCCGAAGTCGCCGTCAACCATGCCCCGCGCTGGATGCTGGCCTTGGGAGGGTCGGCCGGGGCCGCCGTGCGGGCCCTGGCCTGGATGGGCCCGTCTCATGTCAGCGAGTCGCTGGCCACCTTGCGACGCACGCTGCCGTCTTCGGAGTGGCAAGCGCTGGCCGGGGCGCGCGCAGGTTTGCCTTCATGGATGGCACGGGCGATTGGTGAAGAGGCCGTCCGTGGCTGAACGCTTCATTGCGTTGAGCCCAGATGACCAGCGCGAAGTGCTGGAGCAGGTTCGTCAGACGACCGGCCGGCCCACCCATCTGCTGGAAAAGGACGTGTGGGTGGTGTGGGCGTTGGGCGCCTTATTCGAATCGCCCCTGGCCGCCGACCTGACGTTCAAAGGCGGTACCTCGTTGTCCAAGGCCTACAAGATCATTGAGAGATTCTCAGAGGACATCGACCTCACCTATGACATCCGCAAGCTGATCGGCGACTTGACGGGCAATGACGGCTCCCTGCCGACAAGCCGGAGCCAGGCAAGCAAGTGGACAAAGGCCGTGCGTGATCGGCTTCCCGGGTGGATTGCCGAATCGGTGCGGCCCATCCTCGCGGCGGCATTGGAGCGGGACGGGCTTAAAGCGACCTTGGAGATCGGAGGAGAGGAAAAAAACCAGCTTCTTTTGAGCTATCCACCGATCAACCAAGGCACAGGTTATGTTGCCCCAGTCGTTTTGCTGGAATTTGGTGGGCGAGCAACCGGCGAACCGCATGGCATCCTTCCGGTAACCTGCGACATGGCGGGCCAGATCGATGGCGTCCAATTTCCAGAGGCGTCACCGATGGTGATGAGCGTGGCTCGGACATTTTGGGAGAAGGCCACCGCGGCGCACGTGTACTGCGCCCAAGGACGCATACGTGGCGAACGGTATGCGCGACATTGGCATGACTTGGCGGCAATTGCGCGCAGTGGGTATTACGAGGGGACAGTKACGGACCGGGCAGTGGCGCAGGCCGTCGCCGAGCATAAGACGTGTTTTTTTAGTGAGAAGAATGTCGCCGGCGAAATCATCGATTATTTTGCCGCCACGAATGGGCAGTTAAAGCTAGTTCCCGAGGGGGCGGCAAAAGATGCGCTGGCCGATGACTACAAAAATATGGTGGCTGATGAAGTCATGGTGGGAAATGCCCTGCCCTTTGATGCCTTGATGCAGGCGTGTGCCGACATTGAAGCTCGCGCCAACGACACGGGTTCGGTCTGACTGAAAAATCCGACAGATCAAGGAGGACCTGTTTCTCCATCACCCCAAACCTCGCAGCGCTTTTCACAGTTTGAGGTCGCCAGTGCGCGGCGTAGCGAATTCAGCCGGCTCCAGACCGACGGGGAACGCGACGATATACAGGATTGTGGCCCCCATGGGCTTGGCCTCAGCATCGCTACCAAATTTAAATTTCACTTGCCGCTCCGCGCGGCACAAGGAAACCCCGAGTTTTCGCAGGTTGTCGATGTAAACCTGCAGTGCATCGTAGATTTCAAATTTGCTGGACTCGTTGTACATCTCGGCGCAGTCCCGGGACTCAGCCGTACAAGGCCTTGCGAACCTTGCTCGCGTTTTGGCTACAAATTGCTCTGAAGTTCTTGCTGATTCGCGCGTCGCCGCTTGCTGTTGCCCAGAAGTGCTCCGCCGCATGGGCGGCCGTGAGCCAGGCGTCTTTCTCGGCGGGCAGGGGCAGAGGGGGCACAAACTCCTTTACCGGCAACTCCACGCCGCGCACCGGGGCGTACCCCATGGGCAGCATGTCGTATACCGGGGCCGGTTGAAGCCCGGGCCTGAACGACAGGTTGCCGTCGTGCATGTCTGTGTTGGCAATGAGCTGCCCGAACAACCAAAGTCGTTGCAGGGCGGCCAGGCATTCGGTGTCGATGAGCCCTTGCCTGAGCAGGGCGGCGCCGCCCTCCGGCCAAGGCTTGCCGGCAAACCCAAACAGAGCTGCGTTCAAGGCTGACCAAGAGCAAACGGGCGAGCGCCCGAGCCTGCCATGGCGGTCAAACCGCTCCACCTCCAGGAAAGTTCGCCCGCCCGCCCGATGGATGCGGCTGACCGCGGCCTCAAGACCCAGGTGCTCGGCCACGGCGCACAGGGCCAAGTGTTCGCAGACCAGCAGGTCGGACCAGCGTACAGTTCCGGGCGCCTCATCGGAGCCCGAAAACTTGACGATGACGTGGATCGGCTTGCCCGCCACCTCGCGAAACGCGGTGAACTTCGGGAACTCTCCTCCTGCCGAGGAACCCGCAGTCCCGTGAGTCATAGCCTCTTCGGCCTTGAGCAGGTAGGCAGGCACAACTTGGCTCAATTCCAGGGGAAGTGCGTTCTGTTGAGAATGGGCCAGCCACTGGCGCAATGCCGGCTCTCCCAGGACGTAGTTGCCTGGCGTGTCACTGCCTAACAACGTCAGCGCATGCAGCGTATCGTCCTCCGACCAAACCTTGGGGTCCGCGCTGACTTGGAGCAAGTCGGCGTGACGTCGAGCAAAGTGCCGCCCCAAGAATCCTTGTGGGCGCATATCGTCCAGAAAGTAAGGCAGGCCTTCAAACCAGCCGTCCCGCATGTCTTCATCCAACGGCCAGTCAAGCGACTCAAGAAAGTCAAGCGCACACCCTGCCGGATAGACCGGATACAGCATCGCAACTTCGTGGGCCTGGCCGTCCTGGTCAATGCGGTAGAGCGGCAGCGCCTGCAAACTGCCGCGCAGCGCACGGCGGGCAGCGTATGCTGTCCTGCGCGCCCGCCCGCGAGCAACTACCTGCGAGCCAAGCTCACGAACTGCGCGCATGAGCGTCGCGCGACTGATGCCAAGCCGCTCAAGCAGTTGCTTGGCGGGCAGCTTGTGCCAGGTTTGTAGTGTTCGGAGCAGGTCCTCGGAAGTCGTCATGAAACGATTTTCAAGTAGATTAAAAAAAAATTTGTGAATGATAATTTCGCCAATAGTCATTGTAATTTGAAACGATTATTGAAACGATAAATTAAAACCTCAACACTTTTCATTCGAGGGGCACGTCGGCTTGGACTCGACCCCCGAGGCGTACTTGCGCCATGTGTTGCAGCGCATCGGTGAGCATCCGGTCAACCGGGTGGCTCAATTGTTGCCATGGAATGTGGCGGCCCAAATCCAGCGACAGCCAGACAATGACAACCAGCAGCCGCCCGCCTGACCTCTCCATCGCCTTTGCCTTGAAGGGTGTCCACCTGCGGTGCACACCAGCACGCCACTAAGCCTCATGGCGCTGGACTTGTACCCGACTCGTTGGGCACCTGCTCCGGCTCTGGCGCCGGGGCAGTGGTCGGGACTTGCGTCTGCAGCAGACCCTCCTTCAAGAGCGCTTCCACGATATCGGCCTGGCGCACATCGCGTCGCCGCTTTAGCTCTGGCCTTTTCTGCGCGTTGTCAGCCATCCAGCGTTTGAAGCTCACGAACACAGCGGGGTCAATGGTTCGCATAAGCGCCATGCGCCCCGTCGCGGAGATGRCCAGATGCTCAAACAGGGGCGTACTTGTCAGCACCGCAGCGCGCTCGGCTTGCACGGGCCACAAGTCCTCCTCGTCGTCCGTGAAACGAAACGGGTGGGGGTCACCCTCTGCGACCTGGCGGCGCAGGAAGTCCACCTCGAACCCCTTATCGTCAATCGCTGTTTCGGCCTGCCCCTCCTTGCGCCGAAAGCTCGGTTCGGCCTTTTGCAACACCTCGAGCATCGACTTGTCGAGCTTGTCCATGGTGGTGACAAAGCTCACGCGCCGCCCGGCATCCCAAAGCAGGTCGATATCCTGCGTTGCCAGCGCTCCCTGCACGATGCGAACGCCAGCAGCCGTCTCATAGGCGTACAGAGCGTGGGTACCAACCACCCTGAAATGTTCACCCAGACCCGCACCCTCAAGAGCCTGCAATACGGCAACGACTTTGGACGGCACACGACCCGCCTTCAGCGCCTTGTTCAATCGCTCGGCCTCTTTCAGGGCGCCTTGCAGTGACTTCAGTCGCGCCTCTATCTCGGTCTTGCGCTCGGTGAAATCCTTGAAAATCGCCTCCGTCTTGGCGGAGCGTGGGTCGATGCGCTTTTGACGGTTGTCGGGCAGGGTTTTGACGAGGTACTCATATTCCCCCTGCCGCTTCCAGTACATGCCGCCCACGTAGGCCCGCGCCGCCCTCTCAACGCGGCGCCACTCCTCGAAGATGGTGGAGGCGTCGATGACTTGTCGGGCTGCGTTGTCTGAAAGCGGTAGATAGTCCATTGGCCGTATAAATATTATTTTTGTATTTTGTACGGCCAATTCAATAAAATCAACAAGTTATATGAATTTTTACACCATCGATACGTCACCAACGACGTAAGTGGGGCCCCACACAGACGCTCATCGCAACGCCCCAGCGTGACCATACCGAAGCACATCCACTACGCGATCGAAGGCGCACGCCTCGATGCCGCGGGCAAGATCGCCATTTAGGAAGAGGTCCTCAGCGTATTCAACAATCTGAGAGGGCTCGGTGCCGCTCGCGCCCTGGCACACCTGTACGTTGGCTGTCGAGAGACGTAGCTCGTCCCGAATATCGTTCAGGTATTGCGGTTCTGTCTTCTCCCCTTCACAGACGATAAGGATCCGCTCGTACGGCTGGCGGACTGCGGCGCGACGTCTAAGGTTGCGAGCCGCTTGCCGATGCTTCGGTTGGTTGTCCTTACCCATGCTGAGCCCGCGTTCCGTACGGGCTCAGGCCGCAGTCGAAGGGCCAGACTTAGGGCTGGGGCGGGACGCCTTGGCCGGCATGCGCTGCAGGAAGTTTGGGAATTTCTTGAAGAACGGCACCGCGCCATAACGGCCAGTCAGATATCCTTCGTATAGATCGAGGACTAGCCTCCTAGTCCTCGAGCCACACGAAGGATGGAGTCGGCAGGAGGTCGCGCGCGTGTCCGCACCCGGCCAGCTCATTGCCCCACCCGGTGGAAATTTTTTGCATGGTCTGCTCGAGGTAATGAAGGGCCTCGGCTTTCTCGTAGCCGAAGTTGTCGCAGTTCTTCAGCAGGTTCACGGTGGTCGCGGCGGAGTCCCCCTCGCGGGTAATGGCCATCGCAAGTGTTCCTGAAAACGTGATGTAGGGGGCGATGTCAAAGGCGTCAGCCAGGCCCCAGCGCCCGTCCCGGTAAACCAGGCCGTGGTTGCGGGGGTGGTCGTCACCGTTTCCGCAGAGAGCATTGAAGGCCATGCGCCGCCACAGCTCGCGTTGCATTTCTCGGGTATCCACGTCCCCCAGGCCGCACCAGCGCTGGATTTCGTGCGAAAAACCCACGTAGGAGCGCTGCCGCTCGCCGCGTGTCTGAGTGTCCAGGCGCAGGACGGTATGCGCGCTAGCGTAGAGACTGCGGAACACGTTGCCCATCGCGTCCCTGTGCCGGTCAAAGCGCCTGACGAGCAGAATTTCGCGCTCACCTTGCTGCACAAACTCCACCTCGGCGGCCGTGATGCCGCATTGGGCGGCCAGACGCATTGCAACGAATTCTCGCAGCGGGGCATGGGGCGGGTCGCCGCGGTCCTGGAGCTTGGCAATCCACAGTTGCCCTTTGTGCAACACCGTTAGTTTGGGGCGCTCCCCGCCCAGGCTGGTGCCGTGCATCCCCTTCACCTCCCGCGCAGCCTGGCTGCTGGCGCGCTCGGGCGGCAGTTTCGCGATGGCGGCCAGCAACTGCTCTGAAGTAGGCGCGCTAAACGCCAGCTTGGACTCAATGTCATCGCACACCTCAATAGCCCCCACGGAGTCGCCTTCCGAAAGCTCCAGGCGGAGCATGGGGTCGGCCAAGGTGGTGCCACGCAACTGCTCAAGCAGCGCCAGGCCGAAGCCCTCAGGGCTCGCGTCGCGGATAACGCCAAATAGACCCCCTTGACGGGTCTCCTTGGCGCCGCGAACGCGCCGGGTGAACGGCAAGCTGAATGGGTCAAGTGACAGCGCGTCTTCACGTGCCCGGTAGGATGCGTCGTAGTGAAAAGTCCCCACACCTACCTGCAGGGAGAATGTGCCGCAATGCACCGGTTGCGCCTGGCCGGGTAGCCACACCCAAACCGGCTTTTCTGTGGCGCTCATCGCGTGCCTGCGCCGCGCACGCGGTGGGGAAGCTGGGCCTCCAGCAGTGCGACGTCCCCGGCTTCTCGTCCGAGGAGGCCAACCTGGTCCGCAAAGCCGCTCAAGAGGTCAAGGGCCCACAAAACTTGGAGCCAGTACCCGAGCTGGACACTGGACGTCCCTTTCTCCATAGCCAACAGGGTGTTGGTGCTGATTCCGGCCTTTGCCGCCAAATCAGGCTGAGTCAGGCCGCGCGCTTTCCGGGCTACACGAACGCGGCCGGCGAGCGCGCGCAACACATCCTCCGCTTCAAACGGAAGTCGACTGGTGGAAGAAGAAACTCTCATATGCTGTGACTTAACCAAGATAAATCGCAAGTTATTGTGATTATAGACACTCCCTAAACCTTGTAAATCAGAAGTGACCTCGGGCGGGGTTATGCGCAACCAGCGGGTTGGGTGAGTGCAAACTCAAAGACCTGAGAACCGATGAACACCAGCGCTTCCGGCCGGTTCGAATCAACCGGTACTGGATGCGGTGCACCGGGGAAATGCGGCCGTCAAAGGGGAACCTCGATCAGCCTGCCATGGTCTTCGCTTCGACTACACACGGCATCACGCCAACAGGGCCTCCAGAGCAGCTGCCTGCTTTTCAAAGTCCGCTGGCCGACGCTGGCGGAAGGTCTGCAAGTTGCCCACTTTCCAGCGCAATGCCGGTAACTCGGAGGCCTGCGGACATTGGAGCAAAGTCCAGTCAGGCTGTGCACGGGCCAGATCAATCAGGAACTGCTTGTGCTGTCCCGTCAGCCGTCGCGGAAGTTCCTCGCGCAGCCTGGTACGGGTTTCCAGCAGGACGTCAAGACTGACTGGCTCGGTGGTCATGCCCACGAAATTCTGGTGGTATTCATGGGCGATGTCTTTTTCATTGCCGAACAGCACTTCGTGGGTGGGCCGGTTATGCCCAGCCAAGTAGGTCACAAAGCATTCCACAGCCGCGTCCGACAAGCCGCCAGACTCGAACATCTTCAACACGCCGAAAAAGTCGCGCGGATGCTGGCGGTCCATGGCCGCGACCAGTTTGCTCCCATACAGCTCCGCAGGTGCCAGGACTGGCAGTTCCAGCGCCACGCTGAACAGGCCGGCTGTCTTCGGCTCAAAGGATGGCGCTCGACCGGAAGCACCGTGCCACGAAAAACCACGTTGACTTCAACCTTGACCTGGGCCTCGGCGTTTTCGATCAGTAGTTTGGTGTCGCCGAGATCCCTGGAGTTGACCTTGCGTGTGGCGAGACCCAATCGGCCCAGCCGATCGGCAATGGCGTCAAGCTCATCGCTAATGGCTTTCAAGGCCTGCTCGCGCGGAGTTCGCCACGGCGTGTAGACGACGTCGATATCGACCGAGAGTCGCGGCATGTCCTGCACGAACAGGTTGATGGCGGTACCGCCCTTCATGGCGAAGATGTCGTTAGCGAACACATCGGGTGCTGCTGTCAGCAGCAGGCGGACCGTATCGGCGTAGCTTTATCCATGAGGTTTGAGACTCAACAGGTTGCCGTCTTTCATGCGGGTGATCCATCGTTTGTCGCTGCCGACGGGCAGCGTGTACTGCTTTTGCAGGGCTTCCACGTCGACAACGTTGGTTTCGCGTGCCCAGGTCTGGAACAGGCGGACGGTTTTGACGCTGGTGCAGGACTGCAACAGCTCGCCCAAAACATTTTTGCGCAGGTTGCGAAGACCATCGAACAGGTTACGCGCCTCCTCCAGTCCCTGATGCGTGCCTACCTCGTAAAGCAGTTCGAGGACGGCGCGCTCCGGGACCGATACGCGCAAGCCATCCGTTACGCCGGGCGGCGTGGTCAGACTGTTGTCGGCAAGTGTGCTGTCCGGCCAGTTGAACAGCCTGGCCGACACGTAACGCGATGGAAATCGGGAGGTGAACCACGCCGGTAGCGCGAAGCGCACATCACCCCACAGCACCAAAGCCTCGCGCGTCGCGAGGTTGTGGCGCACGCCCTGAAGCGTCAGTGCGCTCCTGCCTGCCACATGCAGGCCAACGACACGGGTTTGCAGGAGCTTGATCGCGCCATGCGCGCTCAGGGTGTCACCGGCAAACGCATAAACGCCCTGGCCCAACCGGTCCAGCCAGCCGCTTTCAGCGTAGTGGGCCGCGAGTTGGGCAGACACACCGATACGCTCCAGAGTGGCCAGATCGAACGGCATCCCGCGCGGCAGACTGGTCTGGAGCTTCTTGATTAGAGCGTGTCGTCGTGTTCTATCCATATGCTAAAAATAGCACAATTTCTAATCACCCTCAAAAAATGTGATTGAATTAATCATATTTTTTATTTTCTTGTACTACTTTCAAGACATTATCCAATCAAAAATCACCGCATTGACTCTCAACAAAGACGGGCTAACCAGTGTCCGTAATGTCCACTGCTCTTATGCGAAGTTCGATCCAAAGATTGGACAACCAGACCCCGATGGCTAAGACCCCGTCAGCCGCCCTCCTCCAAGCGTGAACGCGGTAGCTTTGTTTTCAGCGCCGCCCGCATATTTCACGCTACCCCCTGTACGGTCTGATTTGCCTGCGCGCAGCTGGCGCAGCAGCCCAGAGTCCTGGGCGTTTCCCGTCCAAACTCCGCGACTTTTTTCAATGAATCCCACCACCCCTGCTTATTGTCATACGCATCCAGTGGACAATAAATTGATTTTGAACAAAAATGGCAATAAATAACCATTTTTTTACAGCCGCAATTCACTACACCTCACCAAACGTCACCGGTAATCATTTTTGAGCAAACCGGAGTCGGCACCTCAATGACATCCTTCGACAACACACTCCCCTCCGATCCGATCGGGGCTGCTTGGCTGGCCAGGGAGTTCGATATCCTGCCCATGGGCCGATTCCCTGTCCTGAGTCAAGTTGGCAGCCGACGTGCGAGCCAGGTCGAAGATGGATTCCGAGTTGAAACGTATCCGGAGGTTATGCGTCCCGGGGCGGACCCTGCGTCGCACCTGCAGTTTCACCTGCGTCATGAGGTGATGCACCTGGAGTTCCTCGCCCGCGTTTTCCCGAAGACTGGGCCGGCTCCAGTACAGGGTTGGATCATCGCAGAGCCTACCGGGCAGTACGCTCGACGCGCCGCTTTTCTCTACGAGTGGCTCACAGGGGAGCAACTGCAGGTCCCCGAGCGACTGGGGGGCAACTACGTTGACGCGATCGACGGCGACGTGATGTTGGCCGCCTCCCCAGAGAAGATCGTCAAGGTTAGTCGGTGGCGGATCAACGACAACCTGCCGGGCTCTAGGTTTTTTTGCCCAACTGTCACGAAAACGGATGCATTGAACGCGGCCGCGGCGCTCGATGTCCGGGCGCTGTTCGAGGAGCTCACGAATGAGTTTGGCGAGGAACTGCTGCTGCGTGCGGCCGCATGGATGACCCTGCGCGAGAGCAGGGCCAGCTTCACCATCGAGGGTGAGGCTGACCGCGGAACCAGGATCCAGCGCTTCGCGGATGTCATGGCCCGCCGCACTGGCCAAGGGGAATTGCCCTTGACAGATGGCGCCCTGGCTGAGCTGCAGCGTGAAATCCTTGGACCGGTGACCACACTTACTCGCCTCGGCATTCGGCAATCACCTGTCTTCGTCGGAGAGACAGTCCGGTACCAAGAAGTGGTGCACTATGTCGCTCCGCCGGATTCAGACCTGCGAGACATGCTGGAAGGCCTGCGCGTCTTCCTAGACCGCACCCAAGGGCAGTCCTCTGTCCTGCGCAGCGCTGTGGCGGCCTTTGCCTTCGTCTACATCCACCCGATGGCCGATGGCAATGGGCGTGTGCATCGATTTCTGATCAATGACATCCTGCGCCGGGATGGCGTCATTCCGGAGCCTGTGATCTTGCCTGTGTCAGCCGTCATCACCGCCGACGCCGGCGAACGACGCTCCTATGACCAGGTACTCGACCAGGTGTCCCAGCCCTTGATGCAGTCCATCCGTGACCAGGTGGAATTTGCCAGGGTCCACACACCATACCCCGATGGAGTTGTCTCGAATTTCGTTTTCAATGCCCCGGATATGGCTCGGCCGATCTGGCGCTATCCCGATATGAGCCCGCACATCGTCTATATGTCCAAGGTGATCGCACGCACCATCTCTGAGCAGATGCGTGAGGAATCTAAATACCTGAGTGGACACCATCGTGCGCGGGAAGCGCTCAAGGAGGTCGTCGAGATGCCAGATCACCAGGCTGACCGGCTCCTGCGTTCCATGGAGCAGAACGAGGGCCGGTTGAGCAACGCGCTGGCCAAGGAAATGCCGGTGCTGACGCAACCTGGCATCTGGGAGGCTATCGCCGATGCGGTGAATCAGGCGTTCAAGGGCAATGAGCCGCTGGATAACAGTGTGACCAGCCGGTACAGGCCGAAGTAGATGCGCACGAAACCGGTGGCTGTCAAGTAAGTTGTCGCCTGAAGATTTTGACGTCGGTGACCTGATGCCGAAACTGATCAGCCACGTGCTGGAATTCCGACCCGCAGCCTCAAAGTACGCAGCTTAGCTGGCAATGCCTATTGGCCAACCAAATTCGCCAAGCGCAAAAACTCCAGTCGGGTTGTCTTTGCACTTTCTGGCGAAGTGCTGTCGCCAGTGCAAATCGCGAACAAGTAGATGCCAAAATCCTGCAGGCAAGTGAACGCGTCTGGCGAAAGGAACACCGTGCCCCCTGCTTCCTCAGTTACCCGCACAACGCGAACTTCGTCCAGTTCCAACTGGACCGCAAGATCCCGCAACTCCGAGATTTCCGACGCCTTGGCAGAGCGAGCCAAAACCTCGGACAGGCCTCGTTACCCATCGTAGTCGTCCCAGTTTACGACCGGGCGAGGCCCGTCCTCGATTAACAATGCATGAGCGGGGTTGCGCTCGATCAAACGCAGATCGTAAAACGATTTCATTCAAATATTCCATTCATTGTGTAGTTGCAGCTATGGATGTTCTCGCCGACCATTTTTTTGACCAGCCAGGCAAGCGTGTGCCGACTCAGAACTTTCCAAGCGTAACACTCGGAAAACTCTGGTTAGCCCAAAATCGGCACGGGTGCTCAAAAGTTAACTGGCAGCAACACCCAGATATCCTTGCGCTTGAACGGTGCCTTCTGGCCGACGACCTTGCCCTTGTTCAATGGCTCGCGATGAAAAGCGTTGGAAACGGATCCCATGATGGACTCCCATTAAGTTGAGGGACATCAACAATGCGCCGACGAGCAATCAATGTGCTTGCCATAGGTCAAAGCGGCACAGGGTCCAAAGATGAGCCGCCGCTGGTCGGTTGGTGCTTGATTGGCCACGCACTCACTTCGAACGCCAGTTTTCTGGCAAGGCTACCAAAGAGTGATTTCTAAGCAGCAGTGGATTGCCTGCGCGCAGCTGGCGCAGCAGCCCAGAGTCCTGGGCGTTTCGGTCTTCATGCATCACTTCACTAGCCCACTGAGCAAGCATTTCCTGTGACATCGACTCGCGGCTGATAGCATTACTTCGAAAAGCAGGTCGAATCATGCTCTGTCCCTGCTTGAAGCGGTAGAGCAAGCACAGCCAGTGCCCGCGCACGGAGCCATAACGCGTACGAACCACCTTCAGTGTTTGGGACTGGGCGACGTAATACATGGTCAGCACCATGGCGCGACGAGTTGCATCCTCGCTGGCGGTGGCCATCCCATCTGCTGCACGCAGCAGTTCGCGATGAGCGTAGCTGACGGCCGCATTCCGCCGGGTATGGGAGCCTTCCAGAATGTCCGCTGCCTGAATCAAGTCGTCAGGGGCGACCGCACAGGCTCCACTCCAGCCGGTGCTGGTGTCGAAGGCGTAGATATTGGCCGATAGATGCGCAAGGGCTGCACCGCCCTCGCCCCAACTTTTTGCCATGCTCACCGACCATCCCGGATTGCTGCCCACCAACAAGTTTGCCCAGAACTGATCTTCGTTTTTTTGCATGCAGTCCCTGGGATTACAGGTTGGTCTCGGGGCCGTTGATTTGACCGGAAATGCTGGCGCCAGGATGCATATCCCGATCAGCCTCGTACTGGATGCTGCCCTTCACTTTGCCCGTCCGGCTGAAGCTGTCGCTCAGAACGCGAATCTCGCGCTGGGCGCTGTTGATGACTTTCACCACCAGGGCTTCGGAGCCTTCATTGGGGGAAAACGCGACTTCGATGCTGCCAGCGACTGCAACCGTGGATGGCTTGCTGGAAAGTTCTTCACTGAATTTCTTGCCTTCGCTGTAGATGGCGTGCCCGGTGGCCTTTATCACCATGGGGTGAAGACAAACGCAAAGCTGTGGCTGCAGGCCAGCATCACCGCGGACACCATGGCTGCTTTGAAGAGGGAGGCGGTCGGGTCATATGGGGTTCTTGCCGGAATCGATGAAATGGGTAATGGGTTGAAACCAGCTTCACACGGATTGCGGGTTTGTCAATGGAAGGGTCTGACGGAATTCGTTCCGGTAGCCGACTGGCGGCCTGGATAAGTTCGTAGCGCGCGCGTCCCCAGTCATGTCCGGTATCCCAGTATTACTGGGCCAGCATTGAAGAGGTTCAGGAGCACGCCACGCAATGGATGTGGTCCTACAATCACGACCGCCCGGACATGGCCCTGGGCGGTTTCACCCCAAAGGAGCATCTGGACATGGCTGCATAAACCCTCTACTTCTGAGCTCAGTGGAAAACGGGTGGATTACCTTCCCAGTTCGGGTGCCAGCGCGTGAGGTTCGCTTCCGACCACAGCAGATGCAACAGACCGCGTAGCAATGCGCGCTGCAACGGCGGCGCTCACGGCTGCGATGTCAGCCACGAAGTGTTGTCAGCAACTTCACCAATTCGACAATGGCGGTGAATGGTTCGGGATCGGTGTGCGCTGTGAAGCGCACCGCCAACCTTTCTGCACGCTGGGTGGCGACGGACAAATGCTCACCGGTGATCTCGAATGTGTTGCCCGCACCTTTGTCATAGCCCGGAATGTGCAGCTTGAGGCGGCGCATCACTTCATCACGATGCAGAGGAGCATGAATGCCCTCAAAATGCAGCAACAGCCAGAGCTCAAAACTAGGCACGGAAGCAATTGCCTGAAAAGCAACCGGCTGCTTGGCATCGTTCCTGAGCTTGCCATCAAGCGAAGCAGCCAGCGCCAGAGCATCGTGATAGCTGTCATGGTCATCACGATCAAAAACGGCATAGACCTTTTCGAATGTGCGACGCTGAATGTTCTTGTGGCGGTCGCCATCTTCAAACAACGCTTGGGCGTACTGCACCACCTGAATAGGCGCAGTGCCCAATTCGCTGGACCGGACTTCCACGTTGGCAGTGTGCAAGCGATAGGCTGCACGGATCTCACGAAAGTAGTTTGGCTCGGTCTTGCTGCCTTCAGAAACGATCAGGATACGGTCGTAACTCGCGCGCCGTCCCTGCTTACGCTCAAGCTGCTTCTGTTGGCGCTCTTTGGGGGAGCTGTCGCGAGCCATCAGTGTTTCAGCCCCAGGGTGTGGTTGAGGAAAGGCACGCCGCCGTACCGTCCCATCAGGTAGCCGCGTTCCAGTGCCTCGTTCTTTCGCGGGCTGAATTCGGATAAGCTGACCAATGCCGAGGTCTGATCACGGTCTTTTTCTACGAACCACACTTGATCGCGTCGGAACAGATCTGGTGCGTCCAGCAGTGACGTGTCGTGAGTCGTGAATATCAGTTGCGCACCGCCGGTGTTGATCTCCGGGCGGTGGAACAGTCGCACCAGTTCCCGCACCAGCAAAGTGTGCAAACTGGTATCGAGTTCGTCGATGACCAGCGTCAGCCCTTTGCTGAGGATGTCTAGCACTGGCCCTGCAAGAAACAGCAGATTCCGCGTGCCGTTGGACTCGTCCATCAGATCAAAGACGGCTTTGCCTTGTTCGGTGACGTGGTGGAAGCGCAGCTTGTGTTCTTCCATTTCTTCCGACCGCACTTCGGTTTTACCGGCCACCAAGTCAAAATGAACGGCCTGCCCAGGGACTTTGCGTGTTTCCACATCAATGTCGGCGATGCTTATGTCGGCGGCAGAGAGGAAGTTGCAGATCTCCTTGCGGCCGTCAACCTGCTTGAGCATCTGGATAGACACCTGCGGACTGAGTTGGGCTTGCTCGTTGAAGATGACCAGCCGATTCACGAACCAGTCGAACACCGGGCGCAAGGCTTCGCTATTGAGTTGTACGGCCATCGACAAGAAGAGGGCGTTCGGTCGGGTAGCGCCTTCCCACAGGTTCTTGGGGCCTTTCAGACCGGGACCGAAATCGTAGACATCCTTGTCGGTGTCAGTGTCAAAATGGCGCGTAAACCAGCGCTGCGGCTTGAACGCCTTGTAAACCAACAAATGCTCGCTGACGATGCGCTGCGCAGTCATGGCAAATCCATATTGGTAGCGCACACCATCGAGCAGGAACGTGACCTCGAACTCGCTGGGCTGACTGGCGGAATCGACATCGAGTCGGAAGGGCTGAACTGCAAAGGCCTGACCGGGCTGGATCGCCGTCGCGGACTCGGTCACTACGCCGCGCATGTATTGCAGGGCTTTGATGAGATTGGACTTGCCGCTCGCGTTGGCACCGTAGACCACAGCACTGCGCACCAGGGTGGGTGCGGCACTGATGCCGGTCGCTTGGGTGTGGGTGTCCTGCAGGGTCTTGTCCTTGGACGCAACAAGACTAAGCACCTGCTCGTCGCGCAGGCTGCGGAAGTTCTTGACGCGGAACTCGACCAGCATTGCATTCACCTTAGTTGTCTAAAATATAGTCTCATTATGACTTAAAAGAGCAAAAAATAAATATATTGCTGCATCCAATGGTTGTTTGAGTGATGCAGGTTGGCATCACTGGCCAGGGCAGACGGTTCTGTCGCATTGGCGGTCAAACAGCTTGCTCGTCTATGCTGAGCGCTTTGACTGAAAAGGCTTGAACGAGATGTTGGCTACCAAAGGAAAACCCGCCCGGCCACTACTTTTCGAATTTGGATGCCATGTTCAGCGCCAACGAAAAAGGCCCCGCCATCCAAAAGATGAACTAGGCCTTGAGGTTTGATAAAGATTGCTGCGCTGAGTTTGCTCAGTGGTAATCGCTTTCATGTTGATGCCTGATAGCACCGATGATGACTCGTTGAGAGTCAAGGATTTCGAATAAGGCAACATAGCCGGAGCCGCCGAACGAAATTATGAGTTCACGCACGAATACGCTTTCCCCAACCTTTCGGCAACTGAACGGACTGTGGGCCAATAGCAGGCATGCCTGCTGAATCGTCTCTATTGCGCGAGCTGGAATATCCAGATCCCCAGTTGGGCTGTTCAACTCACGCGCTAATACGTGATCGAACAATCTCTCCAGGTCTTCAACGGCCTCACGGCTGAAGATAACCTGATATGTCATGCTCGCTTGGATTTCCTGGCTGCAGCCAACTTCATCTCCAGTTTGGCAATAACGGCCTCTGCAGGCACGCCATCACCAGAGGAGACGGTGCTGTGAATCGCAGCCATGCCACGACGCATGAATTCTGAATGAACTCGACGCCGTGTCACCTCATTGCGAACCGCAGTTTCCACCAATGATGCCAAGCTTTCGCCTCCTGCAAGGGATTGCTCAATTTCTTTACGAAACGAAGGATCAATTCGCACTGGGGGGATAGTTGCGGTTTTCATGCCCGTAGTGTATCGCTTATGTGATGCATTGGCAATTCATTGCCTTGCCTTGTCCTATCTCCTTAGCCGCGATACAGGTGTTTGATACGCCGATTGCGTTGCCAGGCGAAGGTTTTCGTAAGCCTCCCAAGTAGGAGAGCCTTCCCGTCAGGGATTGGCATGGCTGCCCATGGACCCGCTCCGGTGACTTCCTCATCCCTCATCCCGCCGCCTTGCAGGCAGTTCAATTTCATATGCCTGGGCGATGCGGGCCACCAACTCGACGACGGCGACGTTGCCAAGCTGCAGCGCTTTCGGGTCGATGGACGTGTCGGCAGCGACTGCAACAAGAAACCGCGTCATGTCGGCACCGATCTTTTTGTCGACCGGGATGCGTGTGGCGGGCGCCAGCAGTTGTGAAAGGCGCAGAACATCGTTGAGGTGCTTGCGCACGTCCTTGGCGTCCACCTTGGCGCCCTGCTCTTTCCGCGCCGTCAGTTCCAGCCACGCGATAGCCTTGAGCGGGATCAGGCGGTCTTCGCCGACCCAGGGCAGGCCGTTGACTTCGCGGCGTCCAGCCATGATGAATGCGTAGTAGGCCGTACCACTGCGGCGGGGGCGTCGCATGTCCTGGCGCACTCTGGCCCCAACGGATAGGGAAACGGATTTCCAGCGTCCGCCATGGCCTGCCCATCGGCCTGGCTGATGCCGAAAACCCGCATGTCGTTGTGGCGGCTTTTGGCCTTGAGGGAGGTCGGGCGTACTGCTTGCTGACATGGTGTTTCCTTTCTGAGGGTAAGTTGAGGCTCTGAGTTATCCGGGGTGTGGGGCCGTGGTGCCGTCCTGAATCAGCGGACCATGAGTTCCAATGCGTCATCGGGCTGGCCAGCTTCAAAGTGCTCGCTGAGGTCGATGGCGCGGTCGTACATGCCCATGAGGCGCTGTTTGAGCATGAAGCGGGCATCCCCATCCAGGGGCTGGCAGCTGGCGGTCCGGACGATGAGCCGGAATTTCTCGCTGGCCACGACTTCCAGGCCCATGGCAAAGCGTCCCCCCATCCAGACGGCGACAACGCCGGCGTCTTTCATGGCGGTCTGGAATTCAGGGTTTTCCTCCGTGCGCTGTACCCAGTCACGGATGCGCTGTTTGCGTCCCTTTTCCATCATGGGCAGGGAGCCGGTGTAGGCCTGAGTGATGTCGGGGCGGAAGTGGCCGAGTTCGCGGCTGACCTGTTCCCGGGCGGCCAGATCGGCGCCGCGCACTTCGTCGGTCACGTGCAGGGGGGCGTTCTTTGTCACTGGCGCATCCATGCCTGCCAGTCGGGCATAGCGGCGGGCGGCGTACTGGTGGCGCAGGCCGTGGGCGGTGACGCCGAGCTGGTCGCGGGTGATACCAACTTTGCGGCACTGGTAGTAGAAGTGGGCCTTGCTCTGGTCGAGGCGTTTGCCCTGGATGGAGAGGGTTCCTTTGCGATTTTGCTGGGCGTAGAGTTTGGCCCGTTCAAGGACATCTCGCTGCCACTTGCGCATGGCGGGGTCGTCGTCAAAGTCCACGTCGCGTGGCAAGCCGCCCTTGGTGCCGTGGACGACGCGCAGGTAGGTGCCGCGGTCTGCCGCGTGGGGGTTGAGCTGGATGGATTCCTTCATGCGCAGGCCGAATGCCGCCTGTACCTCCAGTTGGATGGCGGTGATGGCGCTTTCCTTGCGCAGCTCGGCCAGTACCTTGTGCAGGTCTACCTGGTTTTCATCCCAGGCCTTGCTTTCGGTGGGAATGTTCTGACGGGTAATGGGTGCGGTGACGCCCTGGCGGTTGAGCCAAGTCTTCAAGTCCTCTCCCTTGGGGATGGCGCTGCCCTTTCCGATGAACGTGAGGAAGCGGCGCAGGATGCTGATCTTGTTCTGGATGGTGGAGGCGGCCTGGCCCTTGCTGCCCCAGTGTTTGATGAGTTTGGCGGCGTGGCTTTTGCCGATTTCGCCAATGTTCTGAACTCCCGCCCGGATCTCGCGCAGTTCATCGAGCATGCGAATCAGTTCGTCGGAGTAGACGGTGCGGGTGCGCTCGGACACCGGGCGGGGACGGCCGGTACCCGCACGAAGGGTGAATTCACCGAAGAACATGGCCATTTGGGCCTTGGGGTTCCCTTTGTGGCGTTGCTGGGCGCGCTGCAGGACGCTCATGCCCGCGCCAGTGCTCGCCCGTTCGGCCTGGGCGCTGCGCTTGGCGCTTTTGAGTTCCGCGGTGATCTGGCGGTTGACTTCCCGGGCGCTGGGTTCTTTGCCGCCGTCGAGAATAAGTTGGAGTTGTTGGGTCATTCTTACTTTTCCGGTTTTGGTGTACTTACGGGTTTGTGATGAAAGACAGACAACAACACGCTCGGCAATAGCGTGTTGTTGCTTGTCTTGGTCGCTCGGTCACTTTCCTGCTTTCAATTCATAGGGCGCATAAGTCGGGTACAGCTGCAGGGTGTGCGCATGTGCTCATAGGCATCGCTCTTTTCAATCTCACTTCTAAATTTCTATGGTGCTGGCCTCACAAGGGCGCACCTGTCCCCCCACGGTATTTCGTCGCTGGTGATTGGTTTCCTGTTTTTTGCGGCCCCAGGGTGGGCATGTCAGGTTTGGTCGCGGCGCGTTAGCAAGCTCTCCTGCCGGTCCCGTGCGAGGGGGGGCAACTCATTGCAGAGTCACCTGCGCCCCACCCATGATGGGGAGGGCGCAGGGGGTAACTGGATTCCTCCAGAGTCCTTTAAGAGAACCACTCTTCATCCGGCTCGTCGCCGAATGTCTATCATCTACTTGATCCCCTTCTGACATGGAGACCCCAATATGTCTGGCTTACTACCAATCCCTTTGTAGGCCCTGCGGCGGGCTCCCCTCCTCAAACGGAAAGGCGGATCGGTTGTCTCTTACCCAGCTTCTTAGAAGGCATAGCCTTTGAATCGGGAAGAGCAAACGCATGGAACGTAGGTGTTTATCGCGTACCGCTTGCGCGGCTCCTGCTTTGCCCCCACCAGGAGGAGCCAAGACAGGCAGGCTGGAGTTACCAGCGCAAAAGAGCTTGCTTGCGGGCCGACCTCAAACGAGGCGCCCCACTTCCAGCGACAACAAAGTCGGTGACTTGTTTCGTGGCTCAATGAGTATCAAGACTCATAAGCTAAATGTCCCGATGTGAACTTGCTTAGCGAATTGCCAAACAGATTTCAAAAAGGGACTGCTCTTGCGAGCGTTTTTGCCTCGCGGCATGCCGAAACGGCGGCGGTAGTTCAACTACCTGGAGTTCCTTCGTGTGAAGGGCCAGACAACGTATGCGTGTCTGGACTTGTTAAAGGCAGTCACAGGAACTGCGGGCGGCACTTGGCCGACACAGGCGCAAGTCTACTGCAATGTATTTTTCGTTGCAAGCGCGCTGTGCATAAATCGTGGCGGTGATGGTGTTGTCCACAGGTTCAACTTTTCTCTCAGGTACGGTTTCACAGTTTTAGGGTCTCCAGAAATTGCCAGTGGTGGCGCGGCTTTCCCCATCACTCTGGCTTTAATCTTTCTATAAAGGTGGCTCCAAGATGGCTTGTGGATAAAGAGCCACGGGCAAGGCTTTGGCAGGGGACTATGGGGCCTGGAATTGCAATGCCGGCCCCCCCGCACTTGCATATTCGAATGCCCGCTTGTGACCCCGTTTGACATCTCTGCCTAGTTCACTTGCGCGGTGCAAACCCGGCGTGATGCCGTGGCCAAAAATGGCCATTTAAAGCCCATTTTTGGCCACTTGAGTTCTTGAATTTGGTGATTCGAAGCGCGACAAAACACATTGGCCAGAATTGGCCATTTACGGCCCATTTCTGGCCAAATCATTCGACCGACGCAAGTTGCTCACCTAGAATTTTTATCAACACAGCTTGTGTTGCATTTAACTGGAGAGCTTCTATGAAACCTGAAACCCCTGTGCTGGTGGATGTTCACGCCGTGGACGTTGGCTACTTCTCTACCAGACTGCCTATGGGCCGAAAGTTGGTGGGTTACGCCAGCATTATTGCTACCGTATAAGCCATGGCAGATGCAAGCCCCGACAAAGTCCGCATTCGCTTTATTGTCGATAACGACACCCCTGAACTGTTGAAGCGGTTGGCTGATTCGAAGCGTCGGTCGCACGAGATTGTTTACCTGCTGCGACTTGGATTGCAACTGGAAATGAGGCTCAACGGCAAGGTGCCCATGGCTGGCCATGCTTCAGCGGAGCGCGCACCGCCATCGAATCAGGCTCCCGCGCCGGCGGCACCCGTACCTGCACCGGTCTCAGGGACGAGTACCCCAGCTGATATTCCGTTTGGCGGTGACTTCGCTGAATTGACTGGATTGGACGCCGACTACTTTGCGGGCGCGCCAAGCGCCTACTCCGACTAGAAGCGAGTTTGAGATCAGATGCAAAAGTGGCCGGATATTGCGGCCACTTTTTTGGGTCTAGAAAGCCACGAGCATGATTGCGACAGGCCTCTGCACGTTAGGTTTGACCTGCGCTAGATGTCGAATACATGCGGCTATAGAATTGCGTCTCCTTTTAATTTAAGAAATTCTTACTATGAACCGTACCGAACTGATCGAATCCATCGCCGCAGAAACTGACCTTTCCAAAGCCGCCACAGGACGCGTGCTGGAGGTGCTGCTTGAGACTATCCAGAAAGCAGTGAAGAAAGGTGATGGCGTACAGCTGGTTGGGTTTGGCACCTTCAAGTCAACGAAACGCGCGGCACGCACTGGGAAAAATCCACGCACGGGCGAAGCAGTGAAGATCCCGGCCACTACCGTACCCAAGTTTGTGGCTGGCGCAAAGTTCAAGGCAGTGGTGGACCCCAAGGCAGCGCAGCGCAAAGCCGCAAAAGCTGCCAAATAATCTGGACTGGATGAGAGCCGCCTCGGGTGATGAGCCTAAGGCGGTTTTCTTTTGCCTGTTGCATTTTGGGGGGTTGACCTAGGCGGTTTCTGTGAGATTCTGTACATGTCAAAACCAAATTGAGAGGTACATATGACTACTCGTGTTGATAAAGAGCTGACTGCAGAAGACTTTCGCCAGAATTACGTTCCTGAGCCAGCAATGGCTGTTGAAGGCCCGAACCGCCACTGGCTTCTGGATAGCCCTGCAGGTCGCGATCTGCTCAAGTTGAAGCTACTCAAGCTGGACCATCGCTCTGATGTGTCTCTGTGGGGTGAAGGTAAAGAGTTCGATGGCCACCTGAACCGTATGGTGGACGAACTGAAACTGCGTGACCTCGCAAAACCCGAACTCCCCATGGATCTTCTCAAGGTCAATTTCAAGCTGGTCAAGATGATGGCCGCTGTCCAGTTTGGCCTGTCCTAAAGCAGTTCTGTTTTGGGGCTGGCCGCCCTGGGCGGTGTCAGCAGCCCTTCTGTTGGCTGCAGGGTCGTGCTTTACGAAGCTGCCAAGAATGACGCATTTTCTCTTGTAGAACGATCTGAGGTCTTTGCCGTCCATTTGGAAAAGATCGCTGGTCAAATCCAGATTTTCGACATCGCTCCTCGATCCATCTTATGCGCTACCGCATGCGAGCTGAGCATTGAACATTCGCACGCCACGCGCGCACTATTTTTTGCCGGCGCTCCAAACTCAGCCTCTGTCACGTTGCGTGCCCAATATGAGGCCGTCTTACGGGGTGCCTGGGCACTGCACGTAGCAACTGATCATCAGGTGAAGAAACATGGCCAGCCGCTTGATGCTGGCCTTCGAGGCAGTATCGCCAAAGCTGATGACCGACGATGGCCGCAAGCTAGAGGTCAGTTTGGGCCATCGTCTACACGTGGAGATCACCCTACAGATCACTCGACGCGGGTCCATGCTGGAGGGAAGCGGAACAGATCGCTCGAAGGTTGCGCATTTTTGTAAGCGCCTGGAACGCTTGCTGGTCGCCAAACAAAGCGCCGGCATCCATTCATGCAGGCGCGGCTGACCCTTGAGAGAACCGGCTACGGATTAGCTGATATACAAGCCCTGGCCAAACCTGACAAGTAGGTTATCTGGCTTGAGACGGGCACAAGAAGAAATTGAGGGGTCCTATCCGCGAGTTTTAGCACGCGGCTCGGGGTCCGTGGCAGTCCAGGTTCCTCAAGGCTATGTTGCACAGGCGGCAGCCTTCTTGTCGCTGGTCGATGCGAACCTCGCCAGCCTTTGGGCTGAGCTGTTAGCAACAGCCACGCGAGATTGACATCCAGATCGGTCGCTGATTAGTGTTTCAACCAGTCTTGATTCTCAGCAAGCAGTACCTTGTTCTTGCGAGCAACGTACACGCTGAAAAAAATCCCCGCAACGATCACTGCGCCAAGTGCGATTTGGACTATGGTGATCGTTTCCATGATGTTTCCTGTATTTATTGTGCTTCTTAATGGTGCAGATCCATATAGGCATTGGTCATCCCTGCGATTGCTTGCTTATACTTTAAGCAAAACCTGCGTCTATTTCAAGCTCAGCAACGAGCGCTTTCACTATCTTTTCGGCAAGTAATGGCGCGAAGAACCCAAGGACTCACCAAGTGATAGCTAGCGGCCTGGGTCACACAGTCATCAGGTTGTCTCGGGCCTTGCGCTACTGCCACGTCACGGGAGACATCCTGTGCGAAAGCCGACTGTGTGGCGCCAATGGAAAGAATGGCCAGCACCGAAGTCGCAGGCACCCTAGAGATACCAACTTTCAGCACGCAGCCCCCAAAACCATCGCTACACCTCTCTGCACATCGGCAGCGCCAACTTCAATGAAATCATCGTTCGACTGAGAGATTGCACGGTTGACTGCGTACTGCAACACAGCCTCAGCGTTGGCAATGCTCTCATCACCCAACATGGATGCAATAGTCGAGGCATCCAAACCAGACTGCAAACCAATCTTGCGGTTTGTGAACCATTGCTCAATATGCGTGGTCAACTGGTCTTCGTCCGGACGGACAAATGCAACCTTCTCTGTGAAGCGACCACCACGCAGCAGAGCGGAATCAATCCGCTCTGGATTGTTGGTAGCAGCCACCCACACCACGTCGCGCACACGGTCATTCACGCCGTCCATGATGGTCAAGAGTTTATTGGTGGCTTCCGAATTGCGGGATGCTTCACGGGAAATCAGCAAATCATCTGCCTCGTCCACAAAGATGATGCACGGACGCAAATCCTTGGCCTGCGCGTAGAGCTTGTCCAGGGCCTTGGGGTCACGCACCAGGTCGGGACCGGTCCTGATCAGGAATGCCCACTCGACTTCCTTCGCCAGAGCCTTGCAAGCGGCGGTCTTACCCGTGCCAGGTGGGCCGAAGAACAGGACGCCAGAAGGCAATGTGCCACCGAGGCGTTCAATGCGCTGTGGGTCTTTCAGCCGGCTTGCAAGCATCGTGAGAGCCTCCCGCGTCACCTCCGGCAGCACCATGTCAGCCATGGCCTTGACATTCTCAGGCGAGGCGCCCTTACGGCCCTGCAGCCGGCGCAATGCTGCCATGAAGTCGTCAAACTCCAGCTCACCCTTGAAAGTGCCTTGCTCACGTGCTTCTGCCACGTAGGAAGGCATTTCCTCAGTCACGGCAAGGATTCGCTTCACGGAAAAGCCATTCCAACGTTGAGCGACGCTTTTGATGGTCGCCTGATTCACACGCAAAGTGGGTGCATTGGTGCTCAAACCGGCGGTCAGCAGGCCAATACGCGCGGCTTCATCCGGCGGGGTGATTTCGACCTTGAAGTCAAACCGACCTTCACGAATGGCGGCACCGTCAAGGCGATCCACGTAGTTCGTTGCAGCCACGACCACCACACGATGCTTGCGAATTTCGATCAGCAGCGTCAGAAGGGAATTGGTGACATCGCTGTCTTCCTTGGTCTGGGCGCTATCCGTTGACCGATCAGGCAAGAAGCTGTCGATTTCGTCAATGAAGAAGACGCAGGGCTGTGATCGAATCGCCTGCTCAAAAGCAGCCTTCACTTTTTCAGTGCGTTCTCCTACCCAGCGACTGGCCACATCCGAGTGGGTGAGTGTCAGCAATGGGAGCTTCAGCTCACCGGCAAGCGCTTCGGCAAAGACCGTTTTGCCATTGCCGGCTTCACCGTCCATCAAGATACCGTTTCGGGCCTTGCCCTGGCCACCCTTAGGCGCATCCACGATGGCGCGGCCAGCCTCCAACAGTCGACGCTTGATCGCTGTGTTGCCGTGAATGTCCCTGAATGTGATCTTGGCCACTTCCTTGCGTGCCACGTTCGTGTGCTGTGCCTGCTGGGAGGAATCACCGTAATGCACACGTGAGCGCTCGCCAATTACGAAACCGTAGAGCCAACCCGTTTTGATGATGACCCAGCTCAGGAACGTCATGGCGCCAAGTGCCGCCACAAGCACATAGTTGGTTGCCACAACCTTGGTGCCAAAGGCACCCCAAAAGGCGAAGAACACGATGTAAGGCGTCATGACTGCGGGCACAAAGGCACGAAGGCTGTCACTGGTCAATTCTGGCTCATAGGGAATCGTGCCGTTTGCATCTGCAAGGCGCTTGCACATCCAGATGCGCGCCACATGAAGCAGCAGTTGGTAGGCAATCAAGCACAGCAGCACACCGGCTTCGGGGGTGAAGTTACCGAGGACCCGGAAGCTCAGCGGAGCTTCCTTGCTGCTCGTCCAGACACCGAACAGCATCATGGCGGACAGGACGGCAATGGCTGCTGGCAATACGCCAAACAGCCAAAAGCCTACTGTTTGCAGAAGGCGGTTCAGGTAATGTGATCTAGCTTTCATATGAGAATCCCGTGTCTATTTACAATCAAATTAGCACGGTGTTGTCCACTGTCAACACCCCCATGGAGAAAGGAATGCTCTCTCCAATAACCAGTCGTGTGACGTTTTGATTGCTCAGCTGGATTCAGAAATCAGACTTGGATTGTTGACCCGGAGCAGTGGGCCTTTTCCCCGGAGGCCTCACCGGCACGCGCCATAGCATGGGCAATGACATTTTCCGCAAGGGATGCGCCCGCAACCTGTCCCTTTGCACCCGTCAGCTGGTCAACAAGCGAGGCGCCGCCACTTCGACGAGCTGCAGTAGCTGGCCGCTGGGTGTAAAAGTCAGTCACGATTTCAAAATCTTCTTCGCCCACACCATCGGTGGCGGCTGTGTAGGCCGTATCCACGTCAGCCTCCAACCCCGCTTCAGACTCCTCCATCCGGGCGTTCTTGACGGCCTTCATGGCGTCCAATTCAGTAGCCATTCCCAAGGCAATTTTGAAGACATCGAACGATTCGAAGTCACTGGCCTGATTGGAGGTCTGCCAGATCTGAAGCTTGAGCGGAACATGGCGCAGCCCACCGAAACGTCGTTCCACCAGCTCCAGCTGGCCCTTGAGGGTCTTGTAGGTGTTGTATGACGAGGAACGGACCTCAAAAGTGCTCAGGGGGTTGTCCTGGCCGGGTATCTGCACAGACATGCAGACCTGGCGCCGGCACCGTGCCTGGCCAGAGGCTACAAACTCGCAGGTTTCAGGCCCTGAGCAAGGCGCATCCATCACCACGCGCACGTTTTCATCCGACAGTGAGGTGCGTTTGGCCTTTTCCCCGTTGCCCCGGCAAACAGGGCGGCCATCTGCGTCATACGCCTGGTAGGCCACGGTCAGGGCATTGCTGGTCTTTCCAAAGAACATGCGGATTGGCAGCTCCACCAGCTTCCCGGCTTCCTTGTTGGGCTTTTCTTCCATCAGCTTATCCCGCATGGGGTGCTTCGCCAGACGGGGGACTTCAATCGCATCTGCCTCTCGGGCCTGGTGATGGCGTGAGAGAATTTCCATGCTGCCATCAAACACAATCTTCTCTGCGCCGGGCTCGGAAGTGGTGGCGATGCGAATGATCCCTTCGGCAAAGGGACGAACGGGAGTGGTGCTGAGGTTCATTTGTTAGCTCTCCGAATTGATAGTGCGCCAAGAGCGCGTTGCATACCCATATCAACACACAAACATCAGTTGTCAAGGGTCGGGTGGGCGGTTTTCTTGTGTTCCAACTCCTGCATGTCCACCGGTACGTCAAACATCGGCGCGATCTGCTGGAGCACGCTCAAAACGTCACTCAGTCTTTGTGTGCCAATCTGGTGAAGGCGCAATGTGAACTGGGTCAGCTCAACCTGCTTGTTCCTCAGTTTCAACGTCACTTTCACCACGTCGCGGGCCGCTAGTGAGGGCATCACCGTCCAGCCCTCAATGCCAACGGCCTCATTGAGTTTGCTCAACCACAAAGAAACGCCGTCCGTGATGGCGAACTGGATGCGCTCGGGAGCCAGGACAATGGGCGCTGTTTCCATGTGACTGGACGAAGTGGATGCCTGGATTTGCAAACAATATTTGATAACGTCCTTGAGACGCTTGTCCATCAGGCCATTGGAGCTGGGCAGGTCACGCCATCCCTTGTGCGTGGAGCGTCCAATTACCACGAATCCAAGGCGCGGCGCCTCGTCAGGCAGAGAAACCTGTTCCGTGGTGAATGAGGCCCGAACCTTGCGGCAGCCTGGAATGAGTCTTTCCAGGTGTGCGCGCAATACACCGGGTCGCCATGTCGTCACCCAGTCCATTGGCGCAATGTCGTCAAAAAGCGTTGTCCGGCCGTCATCGTTGAACCAGCTGCCCAGAGCCTCACGTACCTGATTGCGAACGCCTTTCCAGACTTGGGCGTTGTCGATCACATGGCAACCTTGCATGGTAATCACCGGCAGCATGAAGAGTTCACAGAAAACATTCCGCTCATGGTGCACATACGCAAGCCGGCTAACCAGGCTGGTCAAGGCCTCGTGCGCAGAGTCGTTGCTGGCTTGCTCATCCATCAGCCGCCAGATTGCCGGTTCGTCAGTGTTCGATACCGCCTCATCCAGCTGGGCGATCCAGCTTTTCATGCTGACGTCAGCCGAAGCATCTACTGCCATGTGTTCGATAGTGAGTTCAGTTTGCTGCATGGTTTTTGTTCATTCCTTGCATTCAAATTAACACGGCATCTGTGTTGGTCAAGACCTCTGCTGTGTCTTCTTGCCAATTTCTTTTCCCACCCCTTGACGAAGCGCCCTTTCGTGTTTTCATAGACAAAAGCACCTGAGAGGTTGATATGAACACCGAAACCGTTTTGAATTCTTCTGCATTGATGTTCGCCGCTGGCCAAGGCTATGAATCCGAGAGCACTCCTGGCTTTGCTGCAGGCTCGCGCATGTATGCAAATTTGCCCGCTGCCCAGTACCACAGTGACAAGGAAGCGTTGAGCTGCAGCATGCTCAAGCCGCTGCTCGAGTCCCCTGCCCATTTCCAGGCCCACCTGCTGTCGGTCAACAAGGCCACCAAAGCCATGGATTTCGGCAGCCTGGTGCACGGTCTGGTACTGGAGCCTCACCTGATCGGCACTGAGTTCTCCATCTACCCCGGCATAGCCGACGGACGCGCAGCCGAATACAAGTCCTTCCTCGCCAAACATGCAAGCCGCCTGGTGGTTGACGAGCCCACCTTTGCATGCGCCCGAAAGTTGGCTGAGAAAATTCTGCATCGCATCGTGTTTGGCCGCCCCTTTGGCGACTTTGTGAACGAAGGCATCCCCGAGGCCAGCATTTACGTGGAAGAGCCCACTACAGGCTTGATGCTGCGTACCCGCCTGGACCTCTACCACCCCGAATACAGCTTCGACTTGAAGACCACCCGCCATGGGACGATCAATGCCTTCATTCGTGACGCGGTGGACCTGCACTATGACTTCCAGGCCTTCATGTACACCATCGCCCGCTCTCTTTACGAAGGCAGGACCAATCCCGCAAAGTTTGTCTTCATTGCGGCAGAAACCGAAGCACCCAACTCCATCCATCAGATCACGGCGGGGCAATCATTCATGAGCAACGGTGCGAGGAAATTTCAGGAGGTTCTGTCTGTTTACACGGCCTGCATGCAAACCGGCTTCTGGCCTGACTCCAGTGGCAACGCAGAGGCCGAAATCGAGCCGTGGCAGAGTTTTAGCAGCAGCAAGTCCGACTGGAAAGCTGCGCTGGGCGGCTACCAGCTTTCTACGACGCATTAGGCCTACTTGGCGCGGATCAGTCTCGGTTTGATCCTGTTTACCACCTTCAACATGTCGTTATCCATGTTGAAGGATTTTGCGAAAAAATTGGGTGTCGAACGGAACGACGGAACTGCAGCGTTATGCAAAGATCTACGTCAAGTTCGTCGGCATGCACAAGCACTACGACGCCATTGACGCTGAAACCGTCGAGCAATTTTGAAAGGAGTTTGAGCATGGAAATCAAGCCCATCCACACCGACGCCGACTACAAGGCGACGCTGCGGGAAGTGTCCGGCCTTATCGATCTGGACCCGGAACCCGCCACGCCAGAGGGCGATCGCCTCGACATCCTAGCGACGCTCGTGCAGGCCTATGAAGCGAAGCACTACCCGATCGCCCCGCCCGACCCTATCGAGGCGATCAAGTTCCGCATGGATCAGGAGGTCTGACGGTCAAGGATTTGGAGTCCATCATCGGGCCGTCGCACCGTATTAGATGCTGAATCGCACGCGCCCGCTAACGCTGCACACGATCCGTCGCCTGCATCGCCGGCTGCACATCCCCGCCGAGGTGCTGATCCACCAAGGCGAAGAAGTCACCATCGCTTGACCGGCCAGCCTGCCGGAGTTTTTAACGCAATGGAGTGCGACAAGTTTCAGCACAAATTGTCGCAGGGCTCCGAGCAAAAAGCCGGTACATCTCAGGGTACCGGCTTGAGGCGCTGCAAGAATCGGCTCGGAGAGGTCGGGACCCGGCTGCTTATGGTTTCAGGCGCTCAAGCATGAAAGGGAGCACAACGTTTTCGACGGTGCGCACAAGCCGTAGCTCGCCGCCCAGGAAGACCCGCACGTGTGCAGGGTACTCTGCGTTCTGGGCTTCGATTTCCCGGCGCAAAGCCTCCAGCCCTTGACATGTCAGCCGTCATTCGGTCGAGCTCGCGTTCGCTGATTCGGCGGTTCAGGCACCATTACTCCACCCCCAACAGGCGACGCAGGTCGGCAGTATTCCAGGCTAGTCGCCCAAAAATGCGGATTGGGCTTACTGGACCGTTCTGATAGGTCGCCCAGCATCGTAATGTTTGCGGCTCTCGATTCAGATAATAGGCCGCCGCCGCGGTGGTTACTGTCGGCCTGGTTTCCCTCTCGAGAGGTTGAAACTGTCGCAGGCCTGTTGCCTCTTCCAATGTCGGTGTATTGGGCAGGCGGCGGATGTCATCACCCACGATGCTCGTCGGCTGATTTTTTGATTTACCTGAAAATAATCCCATGTGACGTTCCCTGCAGTAGTGCGCTAATCGTAGGTCAGTGGTCTGCATCTTTTTCCCGCCCAACACACATGAAACAGTGCATTGCTCGTGTGGAGGCGTCCGGATGCGAGGCTCCAGGACTTCCGAAACGCTTTGAACAGGCCAAGATAAAAGCCCCCACTGATGCTTCACAGCCTCGATGGGGGCCTCTTGTGTGCCACAGACTTGCGTCTGCAGCGCTTAACAGTCGTAGTGTTCGCTGAACGTTTGAGCAACGTAGTGACTGTCAAAGCAGCGATGCCGGGCGCTAGCCAGCATTGATTTTGCGATGGGCACTAAGGACCGGGTTGCCAAAGCAGTTTTGAACTGTAGAGCCTACACGGTCCGACTTGCAGTCAACAAGCTAACGCCTGTACGAACCGCCAGCCAGGCAAACCGCACAAGACTCCTGGTGAAAAGTGCAGCGCACTTAACGTCAGCTGCTGTATCGCCTATTGATCTCTCCGTCCACGCGCACAACTTCTTGCTCAAGGGCGCGCTGTTGTTTTCGATCTGGTATGACCTGCCGCACCGGCCGACGCGCGATGCCGACTTGTTGGGCTTTGGCCCCGATGACATCGACTCGATCGTGGCCACCTCCCGCGAAATCTGCCGGATCCCGGTGGAAGACGGGATCGGGTTCGATCCCACCTCGGTCAAGGGAGCGGAAATCGCAAGGAGGCCTGGCTACGGAGGCCACCACACGCAGCGCACCAGGCACAGACTTGGCATTGAACACAACACCGGCCTGCCCTAAGATGTACGCCTCGATCTGCTCCAGATACGGCCGCAGGGCATCCACACTTCGCGGCCTATAGCCCTCTGCGGTTGCGCTCGGCTGATGCCCCATCACTTGCGCAATGGCCCCTTCAGGAGCCCCGGCAGCTTCACCCAGCAGCGAAAACGAACGGCGCAGCCCGTGAATCGTCAGGGTCGTGATTCCAGCAGCCAGCAGCACCTTGGTGTGACTGGCGCGGGTGTCGGTGATGCGGCCAGACTTGCCAGCGGACGCAAAAACATATTTGCTCACTCTTGGCAGTGTTGCCAGCAGTTGCGCCAGATAAGGCGTCAGCGGAATGGTGCGGGTCGCCTCCACCTTGTCGGCCAGCGTCAACTTGTGCCACCGAAAATCCACATCAGTCCATTTCAGCGCCGCCATTTCTTCGCGGCGAGCGCCGGTTAGCAGCAAGGCACGCAGGTACACGCTGGCGGTGCGGTTGCCCAACTGCTCCGCTGCGCCCCACCAGCCGGGCAATTGGGCGGCCTCAAGCGCATCGGTGCGGCGCTTGTTACCGGGCAGGCTCTCCACAATGGCAGCAGCTTTGCCAGCGTCACGGTCAATCAGCGAACGGTAAGCCGGACGTGCAGAGCACCAGCGCAAAAAGCCCTTGAACATCATGAAGGCGCGGGCGGCTTGGTGCTTGCCGGCCAGGGACTCGCGGTCGAACCAGGCCTTCAGCGCATCCTCGTGCACCTCTGTCATCTGCAGCGCCAGCAGCGGGTAAATCGGGCCTTGGCGGGTCAGGCCCTGCCCTCGCTTCTTCTTCACGCCACCGGGCGTGGCCATCAGTTCGAGGTCGGCACGATAGCCGGGTTTCCACGCATCCCGGCGCTTGGGCTTGCCTTCCTGCAGATAGGTCTGCCACACTTCGCCCACGGTCAACGAGGCCACCTTGTCGGCCAGCACCTTGGCAGCGGCGGCGGCCTTCTTTTCGGCACCAGCGGCCACGGCATCACGCTTCAGGTCTCGCGGATCGCGCCCTTCGTCAATGAGGCGCTGCAGCGCTCTGGCCTTTTCTTGAGCCTGGGGGATGCTCCATGCGTCGGGGCTCCCGATGGTCACGCGGATGGTCTTTTCCTGATAGCGCCCCTGGAACACATAGGACGGTTTTCCGGCTGCTGTTGTCCTGAGCCCGAGCCCCGGGGTGGCTGCGTCCCACAAAAAAACCTGGGACTTTTCAGCCGGGCACTTGAACCCGGCCACCCGGCCGGCGGTGAATGCAATCCTTGCCATATCGAACCTTCTCCTTACGATTACATTGCCACGATGTAACGGTGGATGTAAGCAAATTTTCCGAATATTGATCAATTTCCATCAACGCTTGGCCTGTTCAAATATCCAGGCAACCCATTGTAAGCTATTGATCTATATAGATTTTACAACGAAGATCAACGATGACAAATAGTTGCATTTTGTCATTCGTAATGAGAAGGTCGGGTGTTCGATTCATCTCTCCGGCACCAATTCAAGCGGTAAATAGCGATAGTGGTCACTTACAGGTGATTGCTGATGTCATTTCTGGCGACAGTCGATTTTCCGCATTAAAAAGCCTCCCTTGTGGAGGCTTTTTCTTTTTCTGCTCAATTTTGTCAACGTTTGCCCGGTTTCAGGATCATCGGTCGGCACACTTTGATCATCAGCTTTACGGCGTCAGACGCGGTTTGGTCGGCTACATCTTCAGCGTCCGCAAAAGAAACTAAATGAATGGGCGGGTTATGGCGCTCATTTTGTAAAGTCAATTTACCCAGAGCTTTAGCGACCACAGTATTTGCGTCAAACTGTCCTCGCAAACATTTCCTGAGGCCAGATGCAAGTAAGTCTGCGACCTGGACGCCGATTGAATTTCTCGAGTCCTCAAATTTGAGATCTTCTCGAATCAGCTTCTGTATGTTCATCGCATGCTCAATTTTGACGTTGTGCTGCTCTTGCAAGTAATTGGGTACGTCACCATCCGCTACGTCGTAGGAATTGAAGTGACGGTAGTCAAAGCCTTCTACCTTTGCAGAAGGTTCACGAAGCGATCTTGTCTGTAACAGCGCAGGGGCTATGTTTTCGAAGGCTTCTTCAAACGTGGTCTTCGACGTATTTTTTTGATCGATAGGCTTTCGGGTCTATCCCCTTCTTCACGTAGTCAGTACGTAACCGCTGCGTAATTATTGCCCCAAGTCGTCTTTTCCTGCAGGCTTGGCACTAGACCGCTTTTTGGCTCCTCCCACTCGGATGATGGAACGAACTCTCCCGTTTGCCCATAGCTCAGCCCTTAACGGCCTGCCCCACCATCTCGATCAAACCCTTCAATTCAGCCGCCATAGGAATCAACGCAGGCGTTTGCCCACTATGAACTATGGTTTTCTTTTCCCCCTGCTGATACCGAAAATAAAAATCTGGCCCGTGGCCTGAACTTAGTATCGTGACCCAATCCGGCGGCACGCGTGGAATGCTCAAACGCATTTCCTCGTATGCCATATTCCACAAAATCACCAGATTGTGTCGAACATCATGGTCACCCAGAATCTTGCGCTTTCCCGCATGCCATAAGAAAGCTTTAAGCGCACACTCCAAAGCATGCGCGGCAAGTAATGCGCAGCCCCTTGAAGAAACTGTCGGCGGCAAAGCGGAAAGTGCCTCCACCCCTTGCAAAAGATCGCGCGCAACAATCATGTAGCCATCGCCTTCAGTTGGCTGGAGCATGTGCATAGCTGGCATTAAGTTGCCCGTTGTGGGGCCGTTTGGGGACTTGTAGTGCCGTCCCGCGTTTTCGTTGGCGACGGCTCGGTCACCGCTGCAATGAAGTGTCGGCCGAAGCTCGTCACTTCCAATTCGATACGCCGATGCTGTGCGCTAAGCTGATTTATCAGTTCACCCTTCAGCCGCTGCACATCATTGACAAGGTCAACAAGCACCTGCATGCCTTGTTCTGGACGTATGAAATTCCCGTAGGGCTTCGGCGCAAGCTTTTTCAAGTCGGTCTGCCCGTAAGGCGTGGCTCGCCAATCCAAAAGACCTAGCCTCACAAGATTGGAGAGCGCCTGTGCGTAGTCGTCGGGCTCAATGTCTGTCGCACGGGCAGCGGAAAATGGGTGGATTCGTCCGTGAGATACCGAGCGAAGAACGACCGCGTCGACGGCCCGCATCTCGCCAATGACGGTGGCAAAGCCGGGATGCACATGCTTCACCATTTCTGTGTTTGATGCGGCGGCGAGCAGGTTGGCAAATAGCTCTTGGATGTCCGGCTCATCCGCGGAATATGCTGCGTGCTTGAGGACTGCGCAGCCGATCCGCATCGGCGGCTCCTGGCGATGCTCCAAGGGGATTTCTTCAAACCGATGCGCATATTTGCTGCGGAATCGCTCTAGGTTGCTGCTCACGTAGTCAACGGGAAGACCAACTACGTTGTCGATCAAGCGAAGGATGGAATCGGAAGTCTTGACGGCGCGACGTACCAGCGGTCTCAAGTCTTCCACCACCCCGCCCTTCAGCGTGACCCCATCCGGGCCTAAAGAAACTTCGCCGTCAGCCATCACGTCTCCTAGGGAATCGATCACGCATTCTCACCGAGAACCTACTGGATGCGCAGGTTCAGGCCGGGGCGCACGGGAAGGTTCAGAGGAACATCCGGCTCAACTTGCTTCAGCTTGAAGGCCACACGTTTGAAAAGTCCATCTTGACGCGAACCTGGGCGCATTGCACATTCTGGCCGAGGTTCGCCGCTAAGCAACCACCACGGTGATGCGGTGGAGGAGAAGCAGTTCGATTGTAATAAACACTAAATGTAGTGTCAAATAGCGCCAGCGCACACTACCTGTAGTGTCCAATGGCTCTAGGCGCCCACGTCCCAATTTGCTCGATAAGTTGCTCTGAAGACCTGAATGATTGAGCTTGGCCGCAGCTGTTTACGTTGACGTGCCTGAATCTACAGGCGTCACCCTCTGCGAGCGTAGAGCCCGCGGTTCATTCGACAGGATGCCTTCCGATCAATGCAGCTTCACCGCGGCGCGTTCCTCGCAAGAGCGCCAATGCTGATGTCATGACCATGCAGGTCAAAGCACCGGGCTGATCATCTCCGATGAAACACTGCCGGGCGTGTTGTTCGCGATCCCTGCTTTTTGCGCCCTGTTTTTTGCGATATGCCGACCTTGGGGTGCGGTGCAACATGAGGGAATGGCCAGGCAAGGGCGTTGATTCGTTTACTTCCACGTCAGCAACGAATCCTCGCGGCAACCCTGGCGCGCTCAGCAAGCCAAGCCGGAACTTACCGCTTCTTGCTTTCGGGCAGCTGCCCGTCTTGCGGCATGATGAAGGAGTCTTCCCACTGCACCGCGAAATTGTCACCCGCGTCCTCTTGCACGCTCTCCTCCACGTGGTCTGCACTGGCGCTGAGGGGGTCAAAATTGGTGAAGCGTATCTTGCGGTTGCGCTCAAGCTTGGCGCGCAGGCTGGCGCGGGCTGCCGCCACGGCCTCCATGTCGATTTCAGAGGACATTTCTGGCTCGGCGCCGCTGGCCGGACGCAGGGTGTCGGGCACCGTGGGCAAGGCCCCGTTGTCGAAGTCCATGTCCGCAAACGACTGCGACATCGGTGGCCGGCTGTTCAGGGCGAGGTCTTCATCCGAAGGATCGATTTCACCCAGGAATGCAGCGCGCACCTCTACCAACGAGGGGAGTTTTCCCGCCCGGACGACGGCATACGCGATGCGGCACTCCTCAAACAGTTTTTGCTTGAGGTCACGGTTACTGGCGCTCAACCCGCGGGGCCCGGGGACATCCAGGCAGCCGATGACGGTGCCGTCGGAGGCGCACACGGTGAACGTGCAATAAACACTGTTAAGCAATTCATGGGAACGCAAGCCCTCGGCGACATTGCGGGGCGACGTGAAACGGATGGCGGCCACCTTGACCAGCACATGCTGGTCAAAAAAAGCACGTTTCAGCCAGTGCCAGACATCCTGTTCCTGCTCCGTCAGAAGGGGTCTGGGCCGAAGCTGCCAGCGTACGGGAATGCGTCTTTTACTCTTCGCAGCGCGTGCCGCCCATCGGCGATGGCACAGCGCGCCCAAAGCCATTCCGGACACCGCCGCGGCAGCCAGTGTCAATGCAAGAGAATTCAACATGCGCACCCTATTTTTTTTGGAGTTTAAACACAGCACCCAGAAAGTTACAACTGTGAAGGCGCCGATTGTTGCGGCAATGTCTGAAATATGAGCAATAGCGCCTTGCGCGGTGCGAATCCCCCGCAAATTCAACCAGTTCGGGGGAATTGGGCCTAAGCGCCCGTGGATACGGCTGTCCGGCTGGCCAGCAGCTTGTCAATGCGCTTGCCGTCCAGGTCCAGAACCTCAAACCGCCAGCCTGCGCAATCGACCTGCTCCCCCGTCTTCAACAGGCGGCCTGAGACGCTTTGCAGCAGGCCTGCCGCGGTGTTGTAGCGCCCCCTGTCCTCTTCCGGGAGCTCCCTGATATCGAGCCGGACCTTGAGTTCGGACACCGGCATGACGCCATCAATCAGCCAGCTGCCATCTTCGCGCTGAGTCGCCCAGGCATCGATCTGGGCACCAGGCTGCAATTCGCCGGTGATGGCCTCCAGCATGTCCATGGGCGTCATCAGCCCCTGCACCACGCCGTATTCGTCGACCACAAACACCATGCGGGTAGACCGGGCACGAAACTGCTCAATCAGTTCCATGCCCGTGAGGGTTTCGGGAACGAAGACGGCCGGCACGGCATAGGCGCCAATGCGGTCGGCCACCGAGGGGGTTGCATTCTCGCCCGGCTCGGGAGGAGAGGACAAAATCCGGCCGCGCAGGCCCAGCAGCTTGGCCACATTGACCACGCCGATCACGTCGTCGAGGCTGCCCCGGCACACCGGGTACCAAGAATGGCCGGTGGCCCCGGCTTTGTCAATGGCCTCGGCCACCGTGTCGGACGCATCCAGCCATTCGATGTCGGAGCGCGGCAGCATCAGGGAGGTGAGCAAGCGGTCGTCGAGCAAAAACACGTTTTGCACCATCTGGTGCTCGTGTTCCTCGATCAGGCCGGCGTCAACGCCCTCTTCCAGGCTGGCGGCGATTTCTTCCTCGGTCACGCCGCGCTCTCCCGCGTTGTCAACGCGCAGCAGCTTGAGCACCGCGTGGGTGCTGAAGGACAGCAGCCTGACAAATGGCTTGGCCCCCGTCGCTACCCACATCATGGGCCGCGACACCAGGCGCGCCACCGTCTCGGGGTAGAGCTGCCCGATGCGTTTGGGCACCAGTTCGCCAAACACAATGGTGATGAAGGTGATCACAGTCACGACCAGGGCCGTGGCGGAAATATCGGCAGCGCGCGGCGAGGCCCCGAAACTCTGTATCCAGACGGACAAGCCGTCACTGAAAGCCGCCTCGCCAATAATGCCGTTGAGCATGCCGATGGAGGTGATGCCCACCTGGACCGACGACAGGAATTGTGTGGGGTTTTCCAGCAGGCCCAGCGCCGCGTGCGCACCCTTGTCCCCTGATTCGGACATAGCCACCAGCCGGGCCTTGCGACTGGATGCCAGGGCCAGCTCGGACATGGCAAACACGCCGTTGAGCAAGGTTAAAAAAACAATCAGCAGGAAATCCATGAATCCGGAGGGAGAATAAACACATGTCACTTTACTGTATTGGCGACCTGCAGGGTTGCAATGAGCCATTTCAGCGCCTGCTGGAGAAGATTGATTTCTCACCAAGCCGTGACACGCTGTACCTGCTGGGCGACCTGGTCAACCGCGGCCCGCACTCGCTGGCCGTGCTGCGCCACCTGAGCCGCCTGGGCGATGCCGCCCAGTCCCTGCTGGGCAACCACGACTTGCATTTGCTGGCCTTGTGGCAGGGCATGGGCAAGCTGCACCGCAGCGATACCGCACAAGACATCCTGCAGGCCAGCGACCGCGGCGCCCTGCTGGAGTGGCTGCGCCACCGCAACATGGCCATCCATGCGCACGGCTGGCTGATGGTGCATGCCGGTGTGCTGCCCCAGTGGAGCACCGCCAAAACCCTGGCACTGGCCGCCGAGGTGGAGCAGGCCTTGCGCGGGCCCGATCTGAAGGGATTCTTGAGCGACATGTATGGCAACACCCCTAACCAGTGGCACGACAGCCTGCAGGGCGCGGACCGGCTTCGGGTCGTGGTCAATGCGCTGACGCGCTTGCGCTTTTGCACTCCGCAAGGGGTGATGGAGTTTGCCACCAAGGAAGGCGCAGAGGCGGCGCTGCACGGCTACCTGCCATGGTTTGATGTGCCGGGCCGTCAAACCGCAGACACACCGGTCATGTTTGGCCACTGGTCAGCGCTAAAGGCACAAGACGCCCAGAAATCGGGCAGCCTGCTGCTACCGCTGGACACCGGCTGCGTCTGGGGCGGGAGCCTGACCGCCGCCAGGCTTGGGGCAACGCCAGCGGCGTATGAACTGATCTCGGTGGCCTGCTCGCAGGCGGAAGACCCGAAGGTAAAACGGGGCTGAACCGCTGCACTCAGGCCGTCATGCCGGGCACAGCGGCCTGCGCGGATTGAACACCTTCCCGCTCGCGGACCTCGCCAGCCCATGCCCGCGACACGGGCGGCCAGGCTGGGAGCCCCGTTCGCCTTTACCCTTCAGCCAGATGCCTCGGCCCGGGCCGCCGCGTCGTCCGCAGGCGGCGCCACGTTGCCAGAAGCCTCGTCGGACCAGGCGCGCGCCACGCTCGCAGCGAGCAGAAGCACCGCAGATGAGAAATAGATCCACATCAGGATGACCACCAGGGAGCCCGCGGCACCATAGGCAGATACCACGGCTGCGGTAGACAGGTAAAACGCCATCAGGTGCTTGCCGACCGCGAACAGCAGCGCGCCCACCGCCGCTCCCCTCACCAGGTAGCGCAGGGCCGGCTTGGGCCCGGCGCTCATTCTCATCAGGGCCACAAACAGCGCCACGGAAAACCCGAAGGATGCCACTTCATTGATGGCGTAGGCGAATTTTTCGACAGGCCAATACTCGCCTGCCCAGCCCGACAGAAGGTTTAACAAAGTGGAAACCACGAGCGAAACCAGCAACAGAAAGCCGATGGCCAGGATGTAAGCCACACCACGCAGGCGCAAGGAGGCGGTGTACCACCACTTCTGCTGGGGCGCCTTGCCGCTGCCCTGTCGCCACAAACGTTCGAACGCGTCCTGCAACTCGGCAAACACGCCGGTGGCGCCGGAAAGCAGCAGGCCAAACGCCACCAGCGAGGCGGTAATTCCCTGCGAGGGCTCCCGCGCGCTGGAAAGCGCCTGCTGGACCACCTGCGCGCCTTGGGCACCCACCACACTGCGGATCTGGTCGACCAAGCTGATTTCAATAACGCTCTGCTCCACCCACCAGCCCAGCACCGCCACCAGCAAGACCAGCAAGGGCGCCAGACTGAGAATGCCGTAGAAGGACATGGCCGCACTCATGCGCAGGCCATCGGCCTCAATCCACTGATCCACAGCGCGCCAGAGCGGTCTGTAGATATGCTGGAGCCTGTGCTGGAGCGATGAAAGGCCAACCGCCGGCAGGCCCGAAAGGCGCCGGTGAGCTGACTGGTTATCGGTATCGGTATCGGTGTCGGCGCTTTTTGCCGTCATGCAGACAGCATGAGGATACGGCGGCAGAACCCGCGCCGGACGGCCCCGCGAAGAATCGTAGGTGCGCGCCGACGGTCCGGCCGGACGGGAAAGATCTCAGTCGCTGGTTTTGAACAGCGCGGCGACTTTTTTCTTGGGCTTGATGTTGGCCGAGACGCTGCTGCGCACAGGGCCGGCCTTGGCGGCGGCTTCCCAGGCTGGTTGGGCATCCGCTATAACGGTTGCCTCGTAGGGCTGGTCAAAAAATGGATCGCGCGGCGCCGCCGGCTGGCGATGCGGCGTGTACTCGCGACGCTCCCTGCGTTCCGGCCGGTCGCGCGGTTCCCGCGAAACAAACGCTTCACGCCCCGCGCCCTCTTCACCGTCGCCGCCCTGGCGGTACATGCGGCGGCCGTCGTTGATGCGGCCCTGCTCGCTGATGCGCGGGCGGTCTTCATCAAACTCGATCGGCTCCAGCTCGATCTTGGTCTTGATCAGCTTTTCAATATCGGCGACCAGGCGCTGGTCGCTGCTGGCGACAAAACTCACGGCCAGGCCTGAAGCCCCGGCACGGCCAGTGCGGCCAATGCGGTGCACATAGTCTTCGGCATTGAATGGCACGTCGAAGTTGAACACCGCCGGCACATCCTTGATGTCCAGACCGCGCGCAGCGACGTCGGTACACACCAGCAGGTCCACCTCGCCTTTTTTGAACGCATCCAGCGCCTTCAGGCGCTCGTCCTGGCTCTTGTCGCCGTGCAGCGCGGTGGTTTTAAGGCCTTCGCGTTCCAGTGAACGGGCCAGGCGTGCGCAGCCGAGCTTGCTGTTGACGAACACAAAGGCCTGCTTCATGCCGCGCTCTTTGAGGATCTGGTGCAGTGCACGACGCTTGTCGTCAGCGCCCACACTGTAGAAGTGCTGCTCAACCGTCGAGGCGGTGGCGTTGGAGCGCGCCACCTCGATCGTCACCGGATCCTGCAGGTAGCTGGAGGCCAGGCGCTTGATTTCAGGCGAGAAGGTTGCCGAAAAGAGCAGCGTGATGCGCTGCTTGGGCAGGTAGCTCAGAATGCGCTGCAGATCCGGCAGAAAGCCGATGTCGAGCATGCGGTCGGCCTCGTCGAGCACCACGTATTCAACCTGGTTGAGCACGGTATTCTTGGCTTCGATGTGGTCGAGCAGACGGCCTGGCGTGGCCACCAGCACTTCAACGCCTTTTTTGAGCTCCAGCGTTTGCGGCTTCATGTCCATGCCGCCAAACACCACCGCACTGCGCAGGTTGGTGTGCTTGGCGTAGAGCTTGACCTGTTCGGCCACCTGGACGGCCAGCTCCCGGGTGGGCAGCAGCACCAGCGCGCGCACCGGGTGGCGCGCCGGCGAGGTCGAGGCGTTCTCGTGCTTGAGCATGCGTTGCAGCAGCGGCAGCGAAAAAGCAGCGGTTTTACCGGTACCGGTCTGCGCGGCGCCCATCACGTCTTTGCCCTGCAGGACGACCGGAATGGCCTGCTCCTGAATGGGCGTCATGGTTTCGTAGCCCATTTCGGCTACGGCGCGGGCCAGCGGTTCTGCCAGCGAAAGATTGGAGAAGGAAGATGTCATTTAACCCACTATTGTCGCACTTTGGGCGAAATCCCCCTTTTTGCCCGCCAACCGGGGGTACCGCCGCCCGGGTGCAGCGACACGGATAGCCAGCCCCGAGCCCCTGCAAGCTATTGATTTAATAGCTACATACCCAGGGAAAACACGGCTCACAACCATCTTTACTATAAATTCCGGGCACTGAAAGTGTCGCAGGCCTTGATGCTGCCGGTTTTCAGGCCGGCGTCAAACCAGCGCTGGCGCTGGGCGCTGGTGCCGTGGGTGAAGCTCTCGGGCACAACCGCGCCGCCGCTGGAGCGCTGCAGCGCGTCGTCGCCAATTTTGGCGGCCGCATTCATGGCCTCCTCGACATCGCCCTGCTCCAGGATCTGGCGCGCGCTCTGCGCGTTGTGGGCCCACAGGCCGGCAAAACAGTCGGCCTGCAATTCCAGCCGCACGCTCAGGGCGTTGTACTCGGCCCGGCTGACCCGGCCGCGCATCTGCTCCATCTTGCCGGTGATGCCCAGCAGATTCTGCACATGGTGGCCGACCTCATGCGCAATCACGTAGGCCTGCGCAAAATCGCCCGGCGCCCCCAGGCGGCTTCTCAGGGTTTCGTAAAAGCCGAGGTCGATATACACCTTCCGGTCGGTCGGGCAGTAAAACGGCCCCATGGCGGCCTGGCCCTGGCCGCAGGCGGTGGGCGTGGCGCCCCTGAACAGCACCAGCCGCGGCTCCTGGTAACTTGCGCCGCCTTTGGCAAACACGTCTTTCCAGACGTCCTCGGTATCGGCCAGCACGGTGGAGACAAACTTCGCCATGCGGTCATCGGCAGGCGGCCGCTGGGCCGGTCTTTGTTGCGGTACCTGCTGCACCTGCGCCGGCGGCGAACCGCCGCTCAGGAGGCTCAATATGGTCAGCGGATTGATGCCGAAAATCCAGCCGCCGACCAGCGCCACCACAATGGTGCCAATGCCGATGCTGCGGCCGCCCAGCAATCCGCCGCCGCCAAAACCACTGCCCCCGCCACCCTCGTCGCGCCTGTCCTCAACGTTGTCGGATTCCCGATTGCCTTCCCATTTCATGATTGCCCCAGTTGCATAGAGAGATATATAGCGAGAGGTGGTGAGGCCGAATAGCTCGCATGGTCCGGACAGGCCGAACGCCTCACGAACGCCTCAAAATTGCTTCAGCGCATGAGCCAACTTTACTAGAGAGCCATGCGCTGCGTGGAACAAAATTGAACCCCGATGTATCCATCTTTCATGGCATTTTCTGCACATTTACACCCTCCGCGGTCGATTCGCCTTGGCATGGCCCTGCTCTTTATGGCCCTGCTGGCCGGCTGCGCCAGCCCGATCACGGCCCGGGTCACCAGCTTTAACCAGTGGCCCGCCGATGCGGCGGGCAGCACGTTCAGCTTTATCAGCCCGGTCGACAGCACCCGCGAACTGGAGCAGGCCACCTATGAAAGCCATGTGCAGGCTGCGCTTGAAAAGCAGGGCCTGCGGCGGGCACCACCCGGGCAGGTGGGGCGCATCCAGGCCGAGGTGCGGGTGATCAGCCACGGCGAGCAAAAAACCTGGCTGCAACCGGTTTACCACGACCGGCCTGTTTTTTTGCCCCCGCACCGTGATGCGGCCGGACGTGTGTTTCCGGGGGCCTGGATGCCCGATCCGTTCGGGCCGCGCTATGTGGGTGACCGCCAGGTGAGCCGCATCGTGTGGCTCGGCAACTTGCGCCTGCGCCTGCTGGACACACGGGGAAGCCCGCCGGGCAAACCGCACACGGTGTTCGAGTCGCGAGCCAGTTATGAAGGTGACAGCGACGATTTGCCGGCACTGGTGCCCTACCTGGTGCGGGCGGTATTTGACGATTTTCCCGGCCAGAACGGGCGGACACGCAACGTGAGCTTTGACAGCGAAACCGGTGCGTTGATCAAAAAATAATCCTGCTACACCTCTTAAGGCTGCGCCGGGCTGCCAGCGGCTCCGCACTCCAGCGCGCGCCAGCCAAAGGGTTTCAGGGGATCAAGACTTGAGGCCATCAATGTCATTCAAAACACAGGCGCAACCCCTCGAGGTCCTCTGCCACCGGGTCTGGCGATTGAATGTCCGTGTGCCATAGTTGTCCGGCCTGTACCGGCCAGGCATCGGTCAGACTGCCCGTGGTGATCAGATCACCGGCCAGCAGTGGTGGCGCGCCCGGGGTGGCGCGCAGCGCCTCCACAAAATGCAATAAAGCCTGCAACGGCCCACCCAGCACGTTGGCGCCCACGCCTTCTTCCTTCAGATCCCCATCCACGTAAAGCCTCAGCCGCAAGCCGGCGAGCGCCTGAACCAGCGCGTCCGGCGCAATACCTGCGGTCAATTTCACGGGATGGCCCACCAGCAGGTGGGCATGGAGACCGGCATCCGCCACCGCCTGCGCGGCCGTGAACTTCCAGCCCGGGAAATGGGTGTGCACAATTTCAAAGCCGTGGGCTATCCAGTCAATGGCGTCCACCAGCTGCGCCAGCGTGCATGCGGGCGGTGGCGGGAAGCGCAGGCAAAACACGATCTCGGGTTCGATGCGGGGCTCGCAAAGGCCCTCCAATCGCACCTTGCCGATGTTCGGCGCCCCTGCATCAATCAGCGTCAAGCCACTGTGCCAAACAGTGCCCCAGACGGGCGCATAGACCTCATAGCGCGGCCACATGTTGCGGTTGGTAAAGCCGACTTTGTAGCCTGCGGCGCGCTCTCCGGCGGCACAGCGCGCCTCGCGCACAGCCAGCGCCGCAGCGTAGGCGGTGCCTACATCAGACGGTACCGTCGCAGGCCAGCGCAAAGGCTCCGCGTGAAGCCGGGCACGCGACAGGTCGGACACGAGGCTGGAAAGCGGGAGTGAAGAACTCATGGCCGCATGTTAGCCACAACCAGACCCACCGCGCAACGGAAAGCGCCATTTCGCAGACCACAGCGATACACCCCAGCCATCCTTCACAATGGCAACATGGACACGGCCTCCACCCCTCCCCGCGTGCTGCTCACCGGTTTTGATGCGTTCGGGCTTGGCGAAGCCGGGCTTGCTGGCCCTGCGCTCAACCCCAGCTGGCTGGCCGTCCAGGCACTGCACGCCACACGCATCGCGGGCCACGAGGTGATCGCGGCACAGTTGCCGACCCGGTTCGACACATCGGTGACAGAGCTCATGCGCCTGTTGCGTCTTTACCGGCCTGCACTTGTGATTTGCGTCGGGCAGGCAGGCGGGCGAAACGCCTTGTCGCTGGAAAGGGTCGCCATCAACGTCAACGATGCCCGCATCCCCGACAACGCGGGCATGCAACCCGTCGACACGCCTGTCGTACCGGGAGGCCCGGCGGCCTACTTCAGCACGCTGCCCATCAAGGCCATGCTGCAGGCCCTGCAGGACGCGGGCCTGGCTGCCGAGGTGTCGCAGACAGCGGGCACCTTTGTCTGCAACCACCTGTTTTACGCACTGATGCACGCGCTGGCCACGCAGCGCGGCTTCAAACGCACGCGCGGCGGCTTTGTCCACGTGCCTTATCTGCCCGAACAAGGCTCGCCCAGCCTGCCACTGGAAGACATGGTGCACGGGCTGCAAGTGGCGATAGCCGCTGCGCTGGCAACGCCGCACGACATCACAAAGAGCGCGGGCGCAGTCAGCTAGGGACTAGCCTGGCGGCGTCGGGCTGCCCCGCTGCTCCGGCGCATCGGCGGTGGGGTCATTACGCATCAGCCGCCAGGCCAGCCAGATGCCGATGGCCGCATTGCCGATGGCGAAGCCGCTCACGAGCAAGGCGCCCCAAGCATTGAGCGGGCGGTTGTGCGCTACCCAGGCCAATGCCGTTGACAGGCCATTGAGCACGAGCATGATCCAGAACAGGGGGTTGCGTGGCTGGAACAGACGGGAGAACTTCATGGGAGTCCATGCTACCCGCTGTTGAGCACAGCTGGTCCGCACCGGCCTGGTCGCTTCGCCCTTCCCCGCTTGCCGCGCTTCAGCGGGCCGTCATCAGCGGGGCGTGAACATCGCGGGCCTGAAGTCCTGCATCTGATGGGCCGCGAGGGCACCGCTCCCATCGTCGAAATTGCTGGCCACCGCCTGGCTGTTCTGCCTGGGGTCGATGACCTCTGAAGGAAGGTTGGCGGCCTTCGCCTGCTGCAAGCAACTGTGGCGCGCAGCCCCCATGCTGCTTTCCATGCAGTGGGCAGTGGCGATTCGCTCCGAGGTCCGCTGGGTCTCGCGTACCTGCGCTTTTTTGACCTGTTCATCCGCCACCATCGCCAGGGCAACCAGCTGGCACAGAATCACGAAGCCACCCGTCACGCCGAGCAGGGTCTTGTACGGGATCTCTTTGATTTTTCGCAAATGATCTGAAAACATCGCTCGCTCCCATTTTTGTCTGACGACTCCATGCTGAGGCGAAGCTTTCAAAAGGCCACCCGGTGCAGCGCCCGTGACGCTGTAGGATGGAAACGCGAAGCAGGGCTTGCAGTTCCGTGCATCGCAGCCTCAGGCTGTCTGGAAGCAGCAACGGGGTGCGTCGAGATGTGGCGAGGCGGCATTCGCGCCATGCCGGCGCAAGCGGCTTTGTTTGCGGCAACCGCTGGTGCAGGTGAAGCACCCTTTGTTGCTCTCTGCCTCTATGCTCCTATGCCGCCCTGCCTCTATAGCGCTTCCAGCGGCTTCAACTGCTGCAGCAACGTTGGAATCAATTCGCTGACGGTGGGATGGATGTGCATCGCACGGGTGATGGCCGTGTAAGGCTGGTCGGCGGCCATGATGTCGACCAGTGCGTGAACCACTTCGTCGCCGTTGAGGCCCAGGATGGCGGCGCCCAGCAGGCGCTTCGTGTCTGCGTCGACGAGGGCCTTCATGAATCCCTGCGTCTCGCCTGCTTCGCGGGCGCGGCCTACGCGCTGCATGGGCATGCGCGCTACCAGCGCCGCACGCCCGCTGGCGCGCACTTCCCGCTCCGTCAGGCCCACGCGGCCGAGCGCGGGGTCGATGAAGAGTGCATAGCACGGGATCCGGTCGCTCACGCGCCGCGGGTCGCCATCAAACAGGTTGGCTGCGACGATCTCGTAGTCATTCCAGGACGTGTGGGTAAACGCGCCCCGGCCATTGCAGTCACCCACGGCCCACACCCCCTCGGCACTGGTGCGAAGCTGATCGTCAACGATGATGTAGCCGCGCTCATCGAGCTGGATACCCGCGACGTCCAGCCCCATGCCGTCTGTATTGGGGCGCCTGCCGACGGCCAGCAGCACATGGCTGGCAATGAGGGCGGGCAACTCCGTGGCGCACACGGTGCCGACCAAAATCCCGCTCCCTTCCCGCGCCAGCGACAGGCACTCCGCCTCCAGCTGGAACCCGATGCCCTCCGCCTCCAGGATGGCACGAATGCCATCCGACACATCCTCGTCCTCGCGGGACAACAACTTGGCCGAACGCTCCACCACGGTGACCCGGGCGCCAAAGCGCCGCATCATTTGCGCAAATTCGAGGCCGATATAGCTGCCACCAACAATCACTAGGTGTTCCGGCACCTCGGTCAGCTCCATGATTGACGCGTTGTCCAGATACGGGACGTCATGGACACCCGCCAGCTCCGGAACGGAAGGCCGGCCGCCCACGTTGAGGAATATCCGCGGGGCCGTCAGCGTCCGCTCGCCGACCTTGACAGTGCGCGGCCCCACGAATGCTGCATCACCCTGAATCACCTCGGCGTTTTTCAGGCCCTGCATCCACTGGTAGACACCGTTGCGCGACTTCAGGACGATTTCGTCTTTTCGTGACTTGACGCGCTGCATGTTGACCTGGATATCGCCGGCGGAAAATCCGAACTCGGCGCCACGCCTGGCCATGTGGATCGCCCGCGCACTGGCTACCAGTGTTTTTGTGGGTATGCAGCCGTCATTGACGCAGGTGCCGCCGAAATGGGCGCGCTCGATCACCGCCGTGCGCAGGCCTTCCCGGGTGCAACGCTCTGCCAAAGCAGGCCCTGCTTGCCCGGCGCCTATGACGATGGCATCGAAAGATTCGACTTGCATGAGCTTCTCCGGTTTCCGTGGATGGGCACGGACACAAGCACAAGGGAGGCGATGACCTGGTTCCTGAAGCCGCCTGCCCGGATGCAATGCCACGGGAGTGCGCTACGGCAGGTTCATGACCGTCCAACCAACAGTATCCGCCTCTGTGAATCCTCTGCGAATCCTCTGTGAATGATAGTGAGCCTTCTTCGTGCTGACTACAGCTTGACCACGGCTTGACTACAGCTGGCAATCATTGTCAGGACCGACCAAACCCGGCAATTGACCACAACGGCCAGACCCACAGATACTCGGGGGCAGGAGCGCAGCCTGACGCTGCCTGCCTGTCACATGCCTTTATTTGCCACAACGGTATTCCTGTCGGCCTTCCTGCTGTTCCAGATCCAACCCATCGTGGGCAAGCTGATCTTGCCCTGGTTTGGCGGATCGTCATCGGTCTGGAGCACCTGCATCGTCTTTTTCCAGGCCGAGCTGCTGCTGGGTTACGCCTATGTGCACTGGCTGCACGAGAAGCTGCCCGGGCGGCGGCAGGCGATGGTGCATGCGGGCCTGCTGCTGCTGAGCCTGGCTACGCTGCCCGTGGTGGCCGATCCCGCCTGGAAGGGCACGGCGCTGGCCCATCCGGGCCTGAGCGTGCTGGCCGTGCTGGCCACGGCAGTGGGGGCGCCGTACCTGTTGCTGTCAACCACCGGGCCGCTGATGCAGGCCTGGTACGCGCGCTCGCATTCGGCGTCGCTCACTACGGCACGGCCCTACCGGCTGTATGCGCTGTCGAACCTGGCCTCGATGCTGGGCCTGCTGTCTTACCCGGTGCTGATTGAACCGCTGTTGCCCGTCGGGGCACAGCTCCAGTCCTGGTCGGCCGCCTATGCCGTGTTTGTGGTGGCCTGCGTGGCCACCGCGGTGCTGGCATGGCACCGCATGGCGCCGCCAGCCATCACCCAACCGGCCTCGCTGGCGGCAACCCCTCCGCCGGGGTGGCGGGAATGCCTGCTGTGGATCGGCCTGTCGGCCACGCCGTCTATCCTGTTGCTGGCCATGACGCGCCACCTGACACAGGATGTGGCGCCGGTGCCCTTCCTGTGGGTGTTGCCGCTGAGCATCTATTTGCTGAGCTTCATCCTGTGCTTCGATGCACCGCGCTACTACGTGCGGCCAGCGTTTCTGGCCGCGCTGCCGCTGGCCTTGCTGGCGATGGACAGCGTGCTCGGCAACGGCATGGAGGTTCCGCTCCTGGTTGGGCTGCTCTGCGCCTGCCTGTTCGTCTTCTGCATGGTCTGCCATGGTGAACTGGTCAGGCGCAAGCCGCCGGTGCGGCACCTGACGCTGTTCTACCTGATGCTTTCGGTGGGCGGGGCGCTGGGTGGCTTGCTGGTCGGTCTGGTGGCGCCAGCGATTTTCACCGCCTACTTCGAGTTGCCGCTGGGACTGTTCCTGTGTGCGGCCCTGGTGGTGACGGTGCTCTGGCGCGAGCTGCGTCCCGTCTGGCGCGGGCTGCTGCTGGTGGCGCTGCTGGGCTATGGCTGGCGGCTCGGCGACATCTCGCAGGAGTACGTTCAGGGCTACCGGCGCGTGGTGCGCAACTTCTACAGCCAGTTGCGCGTGCAGGACAGCACCGATGCCGCGCTGGGGCCGCAGCGCACCATGCTGCATGGCCGCATCAACCACGGAGAGCAATACACCGCGCTGGCGCACCGGCGCCAGCCGACGGCCTACTACTGCGAGAACTCAGGCATTGGCCGGGCCATCCGTGCGCTGCCGCAGGCGCAGCCGCTCAAGCTCGGGGTGGTCGGGCTCGGGGCCGGCACGCTGTCGGTCTATGGGCGCGCGGGCGACGAGATGCGCATCTACGAGATCAACGAGCAGGTGCTCGACCTCGCCCGCAGCGAGTTCAGCTACCTGGCCGACACCCCCGCACGCATCGTGCCGGTGCTCGGCGACGGGCGGCTGATGCTGGAGCGCGAGACACCGCAGCAGTTCGACCTGCTGGCCATGGATGCCTTTTCAGGCGACTCGATCCCGACGCACCTGCTGACCCTCGAAGCGATACAGACCTACCTGGGCCATCTGAAGCCCGAAGGACTGCTTGCCATCCATATCACCAACCATTACCTGGACCTGCGGCCGGTGATGGCGGCCGCAGCGCAGCACTTTGGCAAAGCCGCGCTGCTCTATGAGCTGGAGCCGAAAGACAGCGATGCCTATTGCCGCCACTCGATCTGGGTGCTGTTCATGCGCCCGGAAAGCGCGGCCAGCCTGCCGGCCGGGCTGCAGGGGGGTGAACGGCTGTTACCCCGCCCCGGTTTCGCCCCCTGGACCGACAGCTTCTCAAACCTGCTCGGGATTCTGAAATAAGCCAAGGCCCTGCCTGCGGCCTCGGCCAATCGTCGCGCTCGGTGGCTCAAGGGCTCAGCCAAGGCTCCTGCCGGACCCATGCGTCGCTGAGCATCACCGCGGCAACGCTTTTCAGGGCAAACCGGCGAGCAGCTTGCGCATTTCGGCAACCGTGAATCCGCGCAGCGTCTGCGTGCGGACATTCCCCAGGCTGGCGGTTTGCAGGCTCAAGGCCATGAGAGCGTCTTCGGAGCCCTCGGTAACAAGTACCAGGTCGTAAGCGCCCAGTGTCCAGTGAACACTTTTCACCGTGACGCCTTTGCTTTCGGCCGCAGTCTTGAAAGCCTCGAAGCGGTCTGGTGAACCCTTGATCGTGCGGGCGCCCTGGTCAGTGAAATTCATCAATGTGATGTATGCAGGCATTGCCGTTCTCCTTGCTGTATTGAATGCGTGGATAAACCTGCGGTCGCTTGGGTATTGCCGATGCGCCGAGGAAGACCGCCATTGCCTCGGCCTCAGAGTACAAACCCTTTGCCAACCAAAACTATAGACTCCGCCGGCGCAAAAGCAAGCGATGCAGCGCCTTTTTCAGCACTTCCCAGCCAACCCGCAACGCAGGGCCGATGCGCCGACGCCGGATGGCGCGTACTTCTGATGCGCCACGCGGCGTGGATAGCAGTGCCAAGAATCAGGCGGGCTTAATATTCTGGTTCGTGCTGAAGAGGTTCGTAGGGTCATACTTGCGCTTGATCTGGGCAAGGCGATCGTAGTTCTGGCCATAGGCAGCTTTCACGCGATCACCCTCGTCAGCAGTAAGGAAATTGACGTAAACGCCGCCGCTGGCGAAGGGTGCAGATGCCTTGAAATAGTCGCGTGCCCAGCCTATGCAGCGCTCATCGTCGGCCGGATCGGTCCAACGGCCGTGGACGTTCATCACAAACCGGGCGTCACGGTGGGCGTACGCGGACGAATCAGGCGCTGGCCGCATCGTTGCGCCGCCGATGGCGCCAAAGAAAATCTCGCACTGGGGCGACGGCAGCTTCTTGATGTACTCAATGACGGCTTCGAACAGCCCGTCGTCGAGCACCGAGAAATTGTGCGACTTCCAGTAATTGCGTGCGCCGGGGGTGAGCAGCGGGTCGAAAGCCTGTTGCCAGGCGGTGTACGGTTGCACGCCGACGTGCTCTCCCAGGGGAGTGCCGAACTTGCGCAGCGGCTCGATAAGCGACTCACCTTGCTTGGGGTCACCCGCGTAGAGCAACGCCAGCGCAATGATCTCCTTGCCGTGGACCTTTTCGGAGAGGAAGGGCAGAGGCGGCGCCTGGCGCAGGACGACCCATACCGAGAGTTCGTCCGGCGCCTTCGCCATGAATTCGCGGTACTGCTGCAGCACCGCCTTCGCCTCGGAAAGCGGGTAAACAATCAGGCCGCTCAGAACGTTCGGTCCGACAGGGTGGAGTCGAAACTCAAAGCGGGTAACAACGCCGAAATTGCCGCTACCGCCCCGCAGCGCCCAGAAGAGGTCGGGGTGTTCGGTCGCGCTGGCGCGCACCACCTCGCCGGCTGCGGTGACCACCTCGGCAGACTCAAGGTTGTCAATGGTCATGCCGTATTTGCGACTGAGCCAGCCGAAGCCGCCGCCGAGCGTCAGACCCGCGACACCGGTGGTGGAGTTGATGCCGAGCGGTAGGGCCAGGCCGTGAGCCTGGGTAGCGGCATCGAAGTCCGCGAGCGTGGCGCCGCCCTCGATAGTTCCCCGGAGCGAACCGGCATCAACGTGCGCGGCCTTCATCTGCGAGAGGTCAATGATGATACCGTCGTCGCACAACGCACTGCCCGCTATGTTGTGCCCGCCGCCACGAACGGCGAGCACGAGGCCGTTATCCTTCGCGAAGTTCACCGCGCCAACGACGTCCGACGTGGTGGCGCAGCGCGCAATCAGCGCTGGATGCTTGTCGATCGTCGCGTTCCAGACTTTGCGGGCGCTTTCGTAAAGATCGTCGTCGGGGAGAATCACTTGCCCCTTGAAATTTCCTTTTAGCGCCTCGATCCTGGTGGCTTGCAATTTGGTCATGGCTTACTCCCTGGTTGTACTGTGGGGCTGGCGGCGCCCGACTCACAATAGCGGTTTTGGCGACTCCGAACATCTTCCCCATGCGGCACCTGTCGCCCTGATATGGCACCGGGGATTCCTTGCAAACCCGCCTGCAGCCTGGAGTTGTGGCAATGCGCTGCATAAATGAGCAGCCATCACGGCTCCAGAAAAAATCAGCACGCTAATTTTTCAACTCACGCGGCGGGAATCAATAGCTTGAAAAATTTGCCCCCCGTAACTTCTAGCACCAACATTCGCACCTCGCAAGAGTTGCAAGTCATACGGGCGTAACCCTTACCATTATTTACACCCCGTACTCGGGGTGCCCACAGGTAGCGTCCCCTGTCTTTCTTTATCAACAAATCCTTACGCCCGTGGCAAGCAGCGAATCGATTCGCCGCAGGAAATCGAGAAAGCCAGATTGCTGCTGGAGCTGACTCAATTGGGGTGGGTTCAGGAAAAACATGCGTTCCCGCAGGTTTGGGCCACCGCGTTCCAGCTCGGCGGCACGTTGGAGCATTTGCGTTCGTGGCGTGAAATGCAGCGCATCAGCACGTCGGCGGAGACGGCGGTGGCACTGAGCCGTGTGTCTTTCGGCGTCGACGTACGCGCAACGGTGCCCCGGATTGCATGCCCGACACTCGTGATTCACGCCGATCGGGATGCGGTAGTTCCGATCGAGGAAGGGCGGATTGTTGCCTCGCTGATTGCCGATGCACGCTTCATTCAGCTCGATAGCGACAACCATATGCTGCTGCCGGCAGAGCCGGCCTGGGCGCGATTTCTCTCGGAGCTCCGCGGCTTCCTGCCCGAGGGCATCAACTACCGGAGCGCATCAGGCGAGCAGCTACGTCTCGCCGCAATCACATCACGCGCATCTTTGACAAACTGTCGGTGCAGACCCGGGCGCAGGCGCTTGTGCTGGCGCGCGAGGCCGGGTCTGGCCAGGAGCGCCAGGCCTCGACGCACTGAACCTGGACGGCGGGCCCCCGGCGCCGTGCCATGAACGGGGAGTCGCCGTTGTGCCAGGCCCACCCGGGGCGAGCGCATCAAATGGCCTGTCAGGCCTTGGGCAGCGTCACCCCATGCTGGCCCTGGTACTTGCCGCCGCGGTCCTTGTAGCTGGTCTCGCACACTTCGTCGCTCTCGAAGAACAGGACCTGCGCGCAGCCTTCGCCCGCGTAAATTTTGGCGGGCAGCGGTGTGGTGTTGGAGAATTCCAGCGTCACATAGCCTTCCCACTCGGGCTCAAACGGCGTGACGTTGACAATAATGCCGCAGCGGGCGTAAGTGCTTTTGCCCAGACAGATGGTCAGCACGTTGCGCGGGATGCGGAAATACTCCAGCGTGCGGGCCAGCGCAAAGCTGTTGGGCGGGATGATGCAGCTGTCGCCATGGAAGTCGACAAAGCTTTTTTCATCGAAGTTTTTCGGGTCCACCACCGTGCTGTGGATGTTGGTGAACACCTTGAACTCGGGGGCGCACCGGATGTCATAGCCGTAGCTTGAAGTGCCGTAGCTGATGATCTTCTTGCCGTCGGCCTCGCGGATCTGGCCGGGCTCGAAGGGCTCGATCATGCCCGTGCTTTCCGCCATCCGGCGTATCCATTTGTCGCTTTTGATGCTCATTGGGGAGATTCCTTGGGTTGGCTAGATTGTAGGCAAGCCATGGCCGGCCCCAGCCGGCGCAAGTCACCATGAGTTTGATGGTTTCCCGGACCCGCTTTTCATGGACATGGGCCAGGAGCCGATTTCGCCCCTCAAAACCAGCCGGTCAGGCTGATTCCGCCTGCGAAATCACGGTTTTCTCGATCAGCCGGTCATCGCCCAGCACGATCAGGGAAAACAGCAACTCGTCCAGGTTGCCGGCCTGCCCGGTTTTGCGGGCCAGCAGCGGCGTGGCTTGCGGGTTGAGCACGACAAAGTCGGCCTCGCAGCCGGGCAGCAGGTTGCCCACCACGCCCTGCAGGCCCAGCGCCCGGGCCGCACCGGCGGTGTGTTGCCACCACAGGTGCTGGGGCTTGAGCGACACGCCCGCTTTGGACTGCCCCTCACGCCCGACGTAATACGCCGCCAGCATGGTGTGAAAGGGGCTGAAACTGGTGCCACCGCCCACATCGCTGGCCAGGCCATACAGAAAGCCTGCGCGGTCGGCGCCGGCATGGTCAAAGAAGCCGCTGCCGAGGAACAGGTTGCTGGTAGGGCTCACCGCTGCGGCGGTGCCGGTGCTGCGCATCAGGACGCGGTCCTCGTCGTCGAGGTGAATGCAGTGCGCATAGACGGCGCGCGGCCTGAGCAGGCCGAAGTCCTCATACACGCTCAGGTAGCTGCGCGCCTGGGGATAGAGCTGGCGCACCCAGGCGACTTCATCCCTGTTTTCCGCCACGTGCGACTGAATCCACACATCCGGGTATTGCGCGGCCAGTTCGCCGGCGCCGCGCAGCTGGGCCTCGCTGCAACTGGGCACAAAGCGCGGCGTGATGGCGTAGCCCAGCCGGTCCACGCCATGCCATTTTTCAATCAGAGCTTCGGTATCGATCAGGCTTTGCCGGGTCTCGTCCCGCACGCCATCGGGCGCATTCTGATCCATCAGCACCTTGCCGGCGATCATGCGCAGGCTGTGCCGTTGCGCTTCACCCAGCAGCGCGTTGACCGATGCAGGGTGCGAGGTGGCAAAGGCCAGCGCCGTCGTCACGCCGTGGCGCAGCAGTTCCGCGATGAAAAAAGTCGCCGCTTCCGCACTGTATTCGGGCGCCGAAAAGCGTTTTTCATGCGGAAAGGTGTAGTTCTCCAGCCAGGGCAGCAGGCCCTCGGCGGGCGAGCCGATCACGTCGATCTGGGGATAGTGGATGTGCATGTCCACAAAGCCCGGCGCAATGATGCGGCCCGGCAGGTGTTCGATCTGCAGGCCGGGGTACTGGCTCTGTGCCTGGGAGGCGAGTTGCTGGTAGCTGCCAATGGCCTGCACCACCTGCCGGCCCGCTGCGTCGGGGCCCACCACCAGCAGGCCGTCCTGCTCGAACGCAGCCTGGCCCGGCAGGCTGTCGGGTGCGGCAAAGTACAGGAGGCTGGCGCGATAGGCTTTCATGCCCGCAAGGTTACCGCAGCGCCGGCCGCGGTGCATATGCCGCGCCGGATGAGCACTATCTGGCCGGCGCCCCGGGCCCCCCGCGCAGCGTGCAGCTGTCACCGACCGACTCGCGCCAGACGCGAACCGCCGCCAGTGACGGCAGGGCCGGCGCCAGCTGGCGCCAGATAAAGGCGCACAGGTTTTCCAGGGTGGCCGGGCCCAGGCCCGCGATGTCGTCGAGCATGTGGTGATCCAGCTGGGGGCGCAGCTGCTCGATGGCCCGGCGTACCAGCCCCAGGTCCACCACCATGCCGGTCCGCGCGTCGGGCTGACCGGAGAGCGTGACCTCAGCGTTGTAGGTATGCCCGTGCACACGGCGGCTGCTGTCGGCCTCGACCTCGCGCCTGAGCGTGTGGGCCGCATCAAAAAAGAACTTCTGGCTGATTTCGTAGCTCATCGTATGCCCGTGATCTTGTGGGTCTGCAGGCTCAGCCGCCAGGCGGGCCGCTGCATGCACAGGGAAATGCCGGCCTGGGTGTTGTCGGCGCGCCGGGCGTTGTCCATGGGCTGCAGAAAGCGGTGCGTGAAGCGGGCCGCCTCCAGCTCGGACAGCTCGAAGCCGGCCTGCGGCCACACCACCTTGAGCTCCTGGCCTTCCCGCTGTATCCATGGGGCGCCGGCCTTGGGGCTGACGCAAATCCAGTCAATGCCGGCGGGCGCGGCAATCGTGCCGTTGGTCTCCACCGCGATCTGGAAGCCGCGCGCATGCAGGGCTGCGATCAGTGCCGCATCGACCTGCAGCAGCGGCTCGCCGCCGGTCATGACCACCAGGCGGTGTTCGCGGTCATCCGCGGGCCACTGGGCTTCAATCAGGCGCGCCAGTGCATCGGCGTCGGCAAACTTGCCGCCCAGCGTGCCGTCGGTGCCGACGAAATCCGTGTCGCAAAACTGGCAGACCGCCGTGGCGCGGTCCTGCTCGCGGCCGGACCAGAGRTTGCAGCCGGCAAAGCGGCAAAACACGGCCGGACGCCCGGCATTGGCGCCTTCGCCCTGCAGGGTGTAGAAAATCTCTTTGACCTGGTAGCTCATGCGGCCCTCCGGAACGAGGGAGGGGGCGGCAGGGAGCAAGCGCGAGAAATGGAAGAAATGGGAGAAATAAAGCTGGCGGCCACGCGCGTCGACATGACAGTGGCTGCGAGGTTTTTATACATGGTAGTCCTCTACATGGCCCCGGAACACAGTAAACACGAAACACCAGCACGCCGGGACAGCATGCTGGCAGCCTGTGATTTTAACGCGTGAAGCCGGACGGCGCCTTGTCAGCCGGTAAAGCCCGCCTCAACAGGGGAATGGGCGCCAGCGCCGGCACCGCAGCAGGCGCGGCGGCAGGCGCCCTCGTCGTCCTGACCCTCGCTCGATACAGGGCCGGGTTCACGCCGGCCGGGGGTAGGCCCTGCTCATCCAGCCGTAGATGGCCGCGCCGGCCAGCAGCGTGGTGGCCGCGATTTCCAGCGACAACGTGAAGCCTTGACCCGGGTTGCGGGTGTGCCTGAGCAGCACGGCCACCAGCGGCGGCCCCAGAGTCTGCCCCACACCGTAGGTGGCGGTGAGCAGGCCCATGAAACTGGCCGCGGTGACGGGGCGCAGGCGGCGAACCTCCTGCATCGCGAAGAAAGTGATCGCCGTGAACGGCAGGCCGAGCAGCAGGCTGCCGCCGGCAAAACCGGCCAGGCTGGGACTCCAGATACTGGCTGCAATGCCAAGTGCCTGCGTGACATAGCAGCCCGCCAGCAAGAGACGAAAGTCGATGCGGGGCGAAATGCGCGTGGCCAGCAGCGCACCCACCATCACCCCCAGCCCGAAGATGGGCCAGAACAGGTCCAGCCAGGCCGATCCCGGCAGCGCGGTGCGGGCAATCACCGGCAAAAACGTGGCGGTGATGATGTAGCCGAAGCCCGCCAGCCCGTAGGCCAGCGTCAACAGCACCATCTCACCCCGGCCGTGCCGGACCGGCGTGTCGCCGGATGAGCCGGTCGCGCGCGCGCCCAGTGCCACCAGACGCTCGTCGCCCCCCCGCAGGATGCGCCATACCATGGCCGCCAGCCCAAAAGCCAGCACGCCAAAAATGGCCCATCCGGTCGCGGCCGTCCAGTGCCAGGCCACCATGCCGCTGGCGAACACGCCGCTCACCACAATGCCCGCGCCCGGACCGGCGTAAATCAGGCCCCCCAGCGCCGGCACGCCGAGCCGGGCCAGCCGCGACAGGCACCAGCCCGAGGTGAACACAAACACCACCGCGCTGGTCACGCCGGCGGCGAAGCGCAGCGCCGGCCAAGCCGCAGGCTGCTGCCAGGCCATGGCGAGGGTCAGCGCACCGGTGGCCACCAGCCCGACGCGCACCAGGGACACATAGGCCAGCGACGGCAAGCCCTGGAATCGGGCCCACAGCCAGGGCTGCAGCGTGCACAGCAAGGCGCCCAGCATGTAGCCGAAGTAGTTGGCGCTGGCGAGCCAGCTGGCCGATGGCAGATCGATGACGCCGTCGTTCAGCATCATGGGCAGGAGCGGCGTGAAGGCAAAGCGGCCTATGCCCATGGCCACGGCCAGCGACACCAGCCCGGCCAGGGCGATGGCCTTGGGGCCGGGCGATGCAGGCGTCCGCTGCGGCTGCGGCTGCGGCATCAGCGCCATGCCTGGAAATTCATCATTGACAGCATCATCGAAGCCTCTCGCCGGGCCGGCGCAGCGACCCGCTCATTGAAAGGTTTCAAAGGCTTCGTCCAGACGTTGGATCAGGGCCTGTCGGGCAGGTGCGTCGATAAAACTGGCCTCAAAGCCGTTGCGGGCCAGTGTGTAGGCGTGCCCCGCATTCAAGTCCACCGCGGCAAAGGTTTGCGTGAAGTTGTCGTTCATGTAGCCGCCAAAATAAGCCGGGTCATCCGAATTGATGGTGGCCACCAGCCCCGCATCCAGCAACGTGCGCAGGTTGTGACTGGCCAGGTCGGGAAACACGCACAGCTTGAGATTGGACAGCGGACACACCGTGAGCGGAATGCGGTCCTGGGCCAGGCGCCGCATCAGGGCCGCGTCTTTGCTGGACTGCACGCCATGGTCGACCCGCTCCACCTTGAGCAAGTCCAGGGCCGTCCAGACATAGGCGGGCGGCCCTTCTTCGCCGGCGTGCGCGACCAGGTGAAAACCCAGCTCACGGCAACGGGCAAACACGCGGGCAAACTTTTCGGGCGGGTTGCCCACTTCGCCGGAGTCCAGCCCGACACCGATGAATTTGTCACGGTAAGGCAATGCCTGCTCCAGCGTTTCAAACGCCTCCTGTTCGCTGAGGTGGCGCAGGAAACACAGGATCAGCGTGGCGCTGATACCGAGTTCGGCCCCGGCATCGACGCAAGCGCGGTGCAGGCCGTTGATGACGGCGTCCATGCCGACGCCGCGGGCCGTGTGCGTCTGCGGGTCGAAGAACAGCTCGGCATGGACCACGTTGTCTTGTGCCGCCCGCAGCAGGTAGGCGCGCGCCATGTCGTAGAAGTCCTGCTCTTTCAGCAGCACGCTGGCGCCGGCGTAATAGATGTCGAGAAAGCTCTGCAGGTTGGTGAAGGCATAGGCGCTGCGCAGCTCGTCCACGCTGCGGTACGGAATCGCCACGCCATTGCGCTGCGCCAGCGCAAAAATCAGCTCGGGCTCCAGCGAGCCCTCGATGTGGATATGCAGCTCGGCCTTGGGCATTTTCCGGAGCAGCTCGGGCAGGCGGTCGGCAGATACAGGTTTAGCTAGATGCATGGTCAGCTCCAAAAGAAAAAGCTGCACTAGGCAGCCGAGGCATGATGTTTTGTTCCTTTCCCGCTGGGGGAGGCCGGGATGGGACCGCTCGCGGTGCACACAGCAGTAGCAGTAGTTGCGCCGCGGCCCTCACCCCTACCCTCTCCCAGAGGGAGAGGGAGTCAAAAGACTCAGTTACCGGGAACCTTGCCTTCCACGCCCTTGACGTAGGTCTTCAGGCCACCCAGGAACTTGTCGTCAGCCACCACGTCCTTGCCCAGCAATTCCTTGCCGGTGTTGTCCATGATCGGGCCCTTCCAGATGGCAAAGCTGCCGTCCTTGAGGCCGGCCTTGATTTCGTCGATGCGCTTTTTGGTTTCGGCGGGCACGTCCTCGGCGATGGACACCATATCGATCGCGCCTTCCTTCACGCCCCACCAGATCTTGTCCGGCGAAGTCTGCCACTTGCCTTCCAGCGCGTCGCGGGTGGCCTTGATGTAGTACGGACCCCAGTTGATGATGGCGGAACCGAGGTGGGCCTTGGGGCCGTAGGCCGTCATGTCGGAATCCCAGCCGAAGGCGCGCTTGCCCTTTTCCTGGGCGGTCTTGAGCACGGCGGGCGAGTCGGTGTTCTGGAACAGCACGTCTGCGCCGCCATTGATCAGGGACGTCGCAGCCTCGGTTTCCTTGCCGGGGTTGAACCACTCGTTGACCCAGACCACCTTGGTCTTGATCTTGGGGTTGGAGCTCTGTGCACCCAGCGTGAAGCTGTTGATGTTGCGCACCACTTCAGGAATCGGCACCGAGCCGACCACGCCCAGCGTGTTGGACTTGGTCATCTTGCCGGCGATCACGCCGGCCATGTAGGCGCCTTCGTAGGTGCGGCTGTCATAGGTGCGCATGTTCTCGGCGGTTTTGTAGCCGGTGGCATGCTCGAACTTGATGCCCTTGTTGTCGGCCGCCACCTTGAGCATGGACTCCATGTAGCCGAAGGTGGTGCCGAAGATCAGCTTGTTGCCTTCACCGGCCAGGTCGCGGATCACGCGCTCGGCATCGGCCGACTCGGGAACGCTTTCCACAAACTTGGTGACCACCTTGTCGCCGAATTCCTTTTCGACCGCCTTGCGCCCGTTGTCATGCGCAAAAGACCAGCCGCCGTCGCCCACCGGCCCCACATAGGCAAACGCTATTTTCAGCGGCTCGGCCTTGGCTGGAGCCGGCGCCGAAGCCGCGGGGGCGGGCGCAGGTGCGGGTACAGGCTCATCCTTTTTGCCGCAACCTGCCAGGGCCATGGCAGCCACTGCGGATGTCGCAGCCAGTTGGAGCAAGGAACGTTTTTTCAGGTCAGTCATGTCGTCTCCTGTAGCGACGGGTTTGCAAAAAAAGGCCATTATGAGCCCGGAAATGAGTCCGAAAAATCAGGACCCAGGGTAAAACGGTTTGCCAATGGAGCCCGGCATGTTCACGCGTATCCACTGGGGGTTGCGTGAAATCAGTGCCAGCACCACGATGGTAGCCAGGTAAGGCAACATGCTCAGGAACTGGCTGGGAACATTCACCCCCGCGCCCTGCAGGTGGAACTGCAGCATGGTCACGCCGCCAAACAGGTAAGCCCCAAGCAAAACCCGGGCCGGGCGCCAGGTGGCAAAGGTGGTCAGTGCCAGCGCGATCCAGCCCCGGCCGGCCACCATGCCTTCAACCCACAGCGGGGTGTAGACCGTGGAAATGTAGGCCCCGGCAAGGCCGCACAGGGCACCGCCCGCAACCACCGCCGCCAGGCGGATGCGCCGCACCGGGTAGCCCAGCGCATGGGCCGACTCGGGCGATTCGCCCACCGCCCTGAGCACCAGGCCGGCGCGTGTACGGTAGAGAAACCAGATCAAGCCAAACGCCAGCGCAATGGTCAGGTAGACCAGGGGGTGCTGGCGAAACAGCGCCGGCCCCAGCACCGGAAGATCGCTGAGCACCGGAAGCTCCAGCGGTGTGCGCTCGGGCAACTTGGCCTGCACGTAGGGGATGCCGGCAAAAGCCGAGAAGCCCACGCCGAAAAGACTGAGCGCCAGCCCGGTGGCGTACTGGTTGGTATTGAGCCAGATCACCAGCACGCCAAAGATGGCCGCCAGCACGGCCCCGGCCGCCATGCCCGCGGCAAAACCCAGCCAGGTATTGCCGGTGTGCACCACGGTGGCAAAACCGGCAATCGCCGCGCACAACAGCATGCCTTCGGCGCCCAGGTTGACGATGCCGGCCTTTTCGTTGATCAGCAGGCCCAGCCCGGCAATGGCCAGAACCGTGCCCGCGCTGAGCGTGGCGGCAAACAGCAGTGCATAAGACTCCATCAGTGCGCCTCCCGGGGGGTTGTTTGCGGGATGACGGGAACGGGCGCCTGACGCGCAGCCCTGACGAATTTGATGCGGTAGGCGATCAGCGTGTCAGCCGCCAGCAGCGTGAACAGCAGCAGGCCCTGGAAGACGCCGGTGAGCGATTTGGGCAGCCCCAGCCGCGACTGGGCCAGCTCGCCGCCGATGTAGAACATGCTCATCAACAGGGCCGAGAAGACCATGCCCACCGGATGCAGCCGCCCGACGAAAGCCACGATGATGGCGGCAAAGCCATAACCCACGGGGACATGAGGCGTGAGCTGGCCGATAGGCCCGGCCACCTCCAGCGCACCGGCCAGGCCGGCCGCACCGCCCGAGGCCAGAAGAGCCACCCACAAAGCCTTGCGCGAGGAAAAGCCGGCATAGCGCGCCGCCGCCGGCGCCAGGCCACCGACCTGCAAGGCAAAGCCGGCTCGGGTACGAAACAAAAACACCCACAAGGCGGCCACGCCCAGCAGCGCCAGCAGCAGCCCGATGCTCACGCGCGAGCCCTGCATCAGCCGGGGAATCTGCGTGACGGCCTCGAAATTTTTCGTCTGCGGAAAGTTATAACCAGCCGGGTCCTTCCAGGGCCCGTAAACGAGGTAGCCGAGCACCAGCACCGCCACGTAAACCAGCATCAGGCTGACCAGGATTTCGTTCGCATTGAAACGGTCCCGCAGCAAGGCCGTGAGCGCCGCCCAGGCCATGCCGCCGGCCACCCCGGCCAGCAGAATGGCCACCACAATCCAGCTGCCGGTGGTTTTGTCGGCCAGCAAGGCCATGCCACCGGCTGCCACGGCGCCCATCACAAACTGCCCTTCGGCGCCGATATTCCAGACGTTGGAGCGAAAGCACACCGCCAGGCCCAGCGCAATGATCAGCAGCGGCGTGGCCTTGACCATCAGCTCGCCGAGCGCATAAGGCGTTTTGATGGGGTCCCAGAAGAACACCAGCAAACCCTTGACCGGGTCCTTGCCCAGCGCCGTGAACATCAGCACGCCAATCACCACCGTCACCAGCAGGGCCAGCAGTGGCGAGGCATAGCTCCAGAACTTCGAAGTCTGGGGTCTGGCTTCAAGCCGCAGCATGTGGAACTCCTTTTTCCGTTTGGGCACCCTGATCCCAAAGCCCGCTCATCCACTGCCCCACCCGCTCCACCGTCGCGTCGGCGCGCCGCAGCGAGGGCGAGAGGTGCCCTTTGGCCATGACGTAGAGGCGGTCACAGATTTCGAACAGCTCTTCCAGCTCTTCGCTGATCACCAGCACGGCACAGCCGCTGTCGCGCAGTTTCAAAATCTCGCCACGAATTTGCGCTGCGGCCCCGACGTCAACACCCCAGGTCGGCTGCGAGACGATCAACAGGCTGGGCTTGGCCTCAATCTCGCGGCCGACAATGAATTTCTGCAGGTTGCCGCCCGACAGCGACATCGCCGCGGCATTGGCTCCGTTGGCTTTCACGTTGTAGCGCCCGATGATGCCCTCGGCCTGCGCCTGCAAACCGGCCAGGTGAATCCAGCCCCCCGCCTTCACGGCATCGCCCCGCGTCAGCAGCAGGTTGTGCGCCAGCCCCAGCGTGGGCACGGCGCCACGCCCCAGCCGCTCCTCGGGCACAAAGTTCAGGCCCAGCTCGCGGCGCTGCATCGGGCCCAGCCTTCCGGCGTCCTGGTTTCTGACCAGGATGGTGCCCGCGGCAGCCCGCGTGTCTTCGCCGGACAGGGCGTACAGCAGTTCTTTTTGCCCGTTGCCCGACACACCGGCAATGCCGACCACCTCGCCGGCACAGACCTGCAGGGCGACCCGCTGCAAGTCCACGCCGAATTGCTCCTCACGGGCCAGGCTCAGCCCGCGCACGTCGAGCACGGTCGCACCGACCTGCACCTCGCGGTGCTCCAGGGCCGGCGGCTCGGCGCCAATCATCAGGCGGCTCAGCGAGGCATTGGACTCCAGGCGCGGATCGCAGACCCCCGAGACGCGCCCGCCGCGCAGCACGGTGCAGGCGGTACAGAGCGCGCGGATTTCATGGAGCTTGTGGCTGATGTACAAAATGCTGCAGCCCTGCTCCGCCAGCCGGCGCAGCGTGATGAACAGGCTCTCCACCGCCTGCGGCGTCAGCACCGAGGTGGGCTCGTCCAGGATCAACAGTTTGGGATGGGTCAGCAATGCCCGCACGATCTCCACGCGCTGGCGCTCGCCCACGCTCAGGGTGTGCACGGGCCGCGTCGGGTCGAGTTCCAGTCCGTAGGCCTGCGTCGTTTGCGTGATGCGCTGCGACACCTCGGCCAGGCGCAGCTTGTCCAGCCCGAGCCAGACGTTTTCGGCCACCGTCAGCGTATCGAACAGGCTGAAATGCTGAAACACCATGCTGATGCCCAATGCACGCGCCTCGTGCGGGTTGCGCACCAGCACCGGCTGGCCGTCCACCACCACGCTGCCGGCGTCGGGCTTGACCGAGCCGTAGATGATTTTCATCAGGGTGGATTTGCCGGCACCGTTTTCACCCAGCACGGCATGGATCTCGCCGGGCTGCACCGTCAGCGCAATGTCGCTGTTGGCCAGCACGCCGGGGTAGCGCTTGGTGATGCCCGCAAGCTGCAGCCGGGGTGGCGCGCCCCCGCCCGCCATGCCGCTGCTTTCGGTGGGATTGTCAGTGACAGTAGGTGAAGCAGTCATTGTCTTGGGTTGTCTGATTTGAGGATGTTGCAGGCCTGTCACCATTGATTGATGCGTACTAAATGCTATTCTTTTTGCTATTCTTTTCGGAGCGAAGTAGCCACTGACTTGACGCGCTCGCGCAGCCATTTGGCGGCATTGGAGGCATGCGTGCGTTCGTGCCAGAGCTGGTAGTACATCATGCGGGGAAACTCGATCGGGCACGGCAGTATTTTGACCGGCAGCAGCCCGGCAAACCGCTCGCAGTACTGCCGGCCGGTCGTCATGATCAGCAAGCTCGATGCCACCATGGAGGGCATCAGGCCAAAGTGAGGGCAGCGCACCGTGATGTTGCGCTGCAGCCCGAGTGTGTCCAGGTGCTCGTCGATCACGCCCTTGGCGCCCGGGTGCGTGGCCATCGGTGCAATGTGCTCGGCCTCCAGCCAGTTCGCGACGTGCGCCGCGCTCCAGCCGCGGCGCACGGCTGGATGGTCTTTGGCGACCAGGCACACCACCTCGTCGCCAAACAGCCGCCCCATGTGCAGGTCATCGGGCGGCGCGGCCCAGTTGCCGATCACGATGTCCACCTGCCCCTGCGCCAGGTGGGCGCGGTAGTCGGACTCGGCCGTGAGCGGATGGATTTCAATGTGGCAGCGTGGCGCCTGCGTCTTGATTTGCGCCACCAGCTGCGGCAGGAACAGGGGATCGAGGTAGTCGCTGGCCGCTAGGCGGAAGGTGGTTTCGGCGGTGGCCGGCTCAAACCCCTTGGCGTTGCTGAACAGCATGCTGGATGCGCGAAGAATGCTGGCCGAGGGCTCGATCATGCGCAGGCCGGCATCGGTGGGCACCATGCCGGCGCCCGAGCGCACAAGAATCGGGTCGCCAGCCAGCTCGCGCAGGCGTTTGAGCGCCGCGCTGACAGCGGGTTGGTACATTCCCAGGCGCATGGCGGCGCGTGATACGCTGCGTTCAGTAAGCACGGTATTCAAGACCCTGATGAGGTGGAGGTCTATCTTGTCGAAAAGCGCCTGATCTTTCATACGCTCTTGCCCATGCGCGTGATATGCGCTTTTGTATGCCGACTGTGGACTGACTGTTTTACCCTGAAACTCATGTCTAGCATGGCCATCCGATCTGACACCCAGAACACTGTCAAGCCCATCCGGTTCATCCGGCGTGGTGAAGTGGTAACGCTTGCCAATGTACCACCCAGCCGCACCCTGCTGGAGGTACTGCGCGAAGACCTCGCCTGCACCGGCACCAAGGAAGGCTGCGGCGAAGGCGACTGCGGCGCCTGCACCGTGGTGCTGGGCGAGGCCGACGGCAAAACCATCCGCTACCGCGCCATCAACAGCTGCATCCGGCTGGCGCATTCAATTGACGGCCTGGCGCTGTGGACGGTGGAAGATATTGCCCCCACGCTTTTCACTTCGCCTTCGGCTTCGTGTAATGCGCTGCCCCCCGAGGGGGCGCTGCGCCTGCGGCCCGGCAAAGCCGGTTCCGCGGCCCCTACTGGCGAAGAAGAAAGGGGTGAACCAACACTACACCCCGCGCAAGAGGCCATGGTCCAGTGCCACGGTTCCCAATGCGGCTTCTGCACCCCCGGCTTTGTCATGAGCCTGTTCGGCATGTACCAGAACCATGTGTGCCAGGGCGAACCCATCACGCGGGAGCTGGCGCAGGAAGAACTCTCGGGCAATCTGTGCCGCTGCACCGGCTACCGGCCCATTCTCGACGCCGCGCAAGCCATGGACGCGCTCCCGAAGGTGGCCATTGACGAAACCGCCCTGCTACAAAAACTGAAACAACTGGCGCCCTCGTCGTCCCGGCCAGGCGCCGATTTCGCTTACGAATCGCCGTCCACCCTGGCAGCGCTGCTGCAGGCGCGGGCCGCGCACCCCAAGGCGCAACTGGTGGCCGGCTGCACCGACGTGGGCCTGTGGGTGACCAAGCAGCACCAGCAGCTCCGCCAGGTACTCGACGTCACCAGGGTGCAGGAACTGCGCCGCATTGAAGACTACCCGCAGCACATCGCCATAGGCGCCGCGGTGACGCTGGCCGATGCCTATGCCGCGCTGGCGAAAGACCGGCCCCAGCTGCACACCTTTGCCGCACGCTTTGCCGGCCTGCCGGTGCGCAACGCGGGCACCTTGGGCGGCAATGTCGCCAATGGCTCGCCGATTGGCGACTCCATGCCGCTGCTGATTGCGCTGGGCGCCAATGTCGTGCTGATGAATGTGCACGGCCACCGCGAGATGCCGCTGGAGCAGCTCTACACCGGCTATCGCCAGACCGTGATGGCCTCGGATGAAGTGCTGGCCTGGATCAAGGTGCCGCGGCCGGGGAGCCCTCACCCTAACCCTCTCCCAGGGGGAGAGGGGATTGAAGAAAAAGACGGTATTGCTCCCTCGCCCTTCTGGGGAGAGGGTTGGGGTGAGGGGCAGGAGTTGCTTCGCGTCTACAAAATCTCCAAGCGCTACGACGACGACATCTCCGCGGTCTGCCTGGCCCTGAACCTGCGCATCGACAAGGGCATCGTGACCAGCGCGTCGATAGGCGCGGGCGGTGTCGCCGCAACGCCGGTGCGCGCCGTCAAGACCGAGGCAGCGCTGCTCGGCCAGGTATGGACTGCCGAGACGGTGCAACAAGCCATGACCACCTTGCGCGCCGAGTTCTCGCCGATCTCGGACATGCGTGCTTCCGCCGCCTATCGCAGCACGGTACTGGGCAACCTGCTGCAGCGCTACTGGCTCGAAAGCCAGGGCTTACGGCAGATCAACCTGGAATCCTTCCGGCTGGAGGAGACGGCATGAACGCCCCCGAAGCACTGCCGGTTCATGCGGCCGCCGGACGCCCGCACTTTCATGAAAGTGCCCGTGCGCAGGTGGCCGGTTCAGCCCTTTATGTCGACGACATTCCCGAAGTCAAGGGCACGCTGTTTGCGGCGCCCATCCTGTCGACCGTGGCCCACGGCAAACTGCTGGGAGTCGATGCTGGCGCCGCGCTGGCCATGCCTGGCGTGCGCGGTGTGGTGCTGGCCGGCGACATCCCGGGCGACCCGCTGCTCCCCACGTTCGGGCAAGACGAGCCCGTGCTGGCGACGACCAGGGTCGAGCACATCGGCCAGGTGATCGGTGTGGTCGTGGCCGACACCGTGATGCAGGCCCGCCGCGCGGCGCGCAAGGTTCAACTCACCATAGAAGCGCTGCCGCCGGTGCTCGATGTCCGGGACGCGCTGGCAGCACAAAGCTTTGTCTTGCCGCCCGTGGTCGTCAAGCGCGGCGATGCCGAGGCCGCGCTGGCAGCGGCGCCACACACCCTCCGTGGCTCGTTCGAAGTGGGTGGGCAGGAGCATTTTTATCTCGAAGGCCAGGTGGCCTATGCGCTGCCGCAGGAACAGAACCAGTGGCTGATTTATTCCAGCACGCAGCACCCCGGCGAAGCCCAGCACTGGGTATCGCACGCGCTGGGCATTGACAGCCACGCCGTGCGCGTCGAGTGCCGCCGCATGGGCGGCGGGTTTGGCGGCAAGGAAACCCAAAGCGGCCACATGGCGGTGTGGGCGGCGCTTGCGGCCCACAAACTCGGGCGGCCCGTCAAGCTGCGCATGGACCGCGACGACGACTTCCTGGTCACCGGCAAACGCCATCCGTTTGCCTATGACTACACGGTCGGCTTTGACGACAGCGGCCGCCTGTGCGGCCTCAAGCTCACGATGGCCGTGAATTGCGGCTTCAGCGCCGACCTCAGCGGCCCGGTGGCTGACCGCGCGATTTTTCACGCCGACAACGCCTACTTTCTCGAAGACGTGGCGATCACGTCCTACCGCTGCAAGACCAATATGCAGAGCAACACGGCGTTTCGCGGTTTTGGCGGGCCGCAAGGCATGATCGCGATCGAAACCATCCTGGGCGATATTGCCCGGACGCTGGGGCTGGATCCGCTCGATGTGCGCAAGCGCAACCTGTACAGCGACGAGATCGTCGCACCGAAGACCGACACCACGCCCGAAAGACGCCGGGACACCACCCACTACGGCATGCAGGTCGAAGACAACATCCTGCACCCCCTGCTGTCCAGGCTGGAGCAGACTGCGCACTATCGCCAGCGGCGTGAAGCCATGGCTGCATGGAATGCGCAAAGTCCGGTGATCAAGCGCGGCATCGCCATCACGCCCGTCAAGTTCGGCATCTCGTTCACCGCCACCCTGTTCAACCAGGCCGGCGCGCTGGTGCATGTGTACACCGACGGCAGCGTGCAGGTGAACCATGGCGGCACCGAGATGGGCCAGGGCCTGAACACCAAGGTCGCGCAAATCGTGGCCGACGAACTCGGCGTGGCGTTTGAGCAGGTGCTGGCCACGGCGAGCGACACCAGCAAAATCCCCAACGCCTCGGCCACCGCCGCATCCGCCGGCACCGACCTCAATGCCAGGGCGGCTCAGTACGCCGCCCGCCAGGTGCGTGACAACCTGGCGCAGTGGGTGGCCGGGCTGGACCGCTGCGATGTGGGGGCGGTGCGTTTTGCAGGCGGCGAAGTCACGACACCGGCCCGCACGCGTGCGTTCACCGAGGTGGCCAAGCTCGCGCATGCCAACCGCATCCAGCTCTGGAGCGACGGCTTTTACCGCACGCCCAAAATCCATTACGACAAAACCACGCTGACCGGCCGGCCGTTTTACTACTTCGCCTATGGCGCGGCATGCACCGAAGTCGCCATCGACACCCTGACCGGTGAAAGCCGCGTGCTGAAAGTCGACATCCTGCACGACGTGGGCACCAGCATCAACCCGGCGATCGACATCGGGCAGATCGAGGGCGGTTTTGTGCAGGGCATGGGCTGGCTCACCACTGAGCAGCTGGTGTGGAATGACCAGGGCGCGCTGTCGACCCACGCCCCCAGCACCTACAAGATCCCGGCCACCGGTGACGTTCCCGAACACTTCAACATCGCACTGTGGCCCGAGCCCAACCGCGAAGACAACGTGTTCGGCAGCAAGGCCGTGGGCGAGCCGCCGCTGATGCTGGCGATCAGTGTGTATGAGGCCTTGCGCGATGCGATCGCCTCAGTCCGGCCGGACCGGACCGTCGTGCTGCAGGCGCCGGCCACGCCCGAGCATGTGCTGGCGGCGCTTGACCGCCCTGCCGATATCCCTGCTCACATCTTCATGTCGAGGAAACCCCGCAAGGTTTGAGACGTGTTGCCGACATGCCAGGCCAGGAAGAACTCGGTTTTCGCCCGGGTCCCGCGCAGCGCCCGGTACAAAACATTCTGCATCTGCAGCCCCTGCATCGATTCGGGAACGATGGCAATGCCGACGCCCGCCGCCACCAGCCCCACCACGGTCGACATCGGGTAGGCCTCTTGCACGATGCGCGGTGAAAAGCCCGCGGCCTCGCACATCTTGCGCAGCTGTTCGTGGATCGCGGGCGCCTCGCTGCGGCTGAAGAATACGAAGTCCTCCTCCGCCAGCGACTGCAGCATGACCCTGTCCTGCCCCGCCAGCCGGTGATGCGCCGGCAGCGCGGCCATGAAGCCTTCCTTGAACAGGCTGCGCGTGGCCAGCCAGGGCTCGGTGACGGACTGGCGAATGATGCCGACGTCGATCTCGCTGTTTTTGAGCATGACGGTTTGCCGGGCCACCGTGAGCTGCTGCACGGACACCGCCACGTGGGGATAGAGCTGCCGGTATTGGCTTAACAGGGCAGGCACCGAGGTGTAAATGGTGGAGCCCACAAACCCGATGCGCAACGAGCCGGTTTCTCCGCGGCTGGCGCGGCCGACGACCTCGGGAATGCCCGCCGACAGCGCCAGCAGGCGGCGCGCTTCCTCCAGCAGCGCCTGGCCCGCCTGCGTCAGGGCCACCTCATGCGAGGAACGGATCAGCAAGACCGCCCCCAGTTCCTGTTCGAGCCTGGCGATCTGGCGGCTCAGGGGCGGCTGTGAAATGTGTACCCGCAAGGCGGCACGGCTAAAGCTCAGCTCTTCGGCCACGGCCACGAAGTAAGACAGTTGGCGCAAGTCCATGAATACCTTTCTGGTATAGCCAATGACTTTATTATGCATTGGACAGCAATAAAGGCGGGGCATAGCATCCACTCCATGACGACTGCTTCTTCTGCTTCTGGAGACAAAATGACCCCTCACCTTCCCCCCGGTTCCGGCCGGCGCCGCCTGCTCTCGCACAGCCTGAAGCTCGCCGCCCTGGCGCTGGCCTTGTCGGCCGCCTGGGCACCGCCCGCAACCGCCCAGGCGGCTTACCCGTCCAAACCCATCAAGCTGATTGCACCTTTTGCCGCGGGTGGCGCGGCCGACACGGTGGCGCGCATCCTGGCGCCCAAGCTGTCCGAATCCCTGGGCCAGCCCATCATCATTGAAAACCGCGCCGGCGCGAGCGGCGCCATTGGTTCGGCCTATGTCGCGGCGGCAGCGCCGGACGGCTACACCCTGCTGATCAACCTGGGCCCGCCGCACCAGACCGTGCAGTTCTTTACCAAGGGAATCAAGTACGACCCCGTCAAGGACTTCACCGCCATTTCGCACGTGGCCACCGCGCCGCAGTCGCTGGTAGTGCCCGCGTCCTCGCCGATCAAGTCGGTGGCCGATTTCGTCGCGGCGGCCAAGGGTTCGGCCAAGGGCCTGTCCTATGCGACCTCCGGTTCGGGGACCTCGCAGCACCTGGCCGGCCTGCTGCTGGCGAGTTCGCAAAAACTCGCGCTGACGCACGTCGGCTACCGTGGCGGCGCGCCGGCCCTGACCGACGTCGTCGGCGCGCAGATAGACGCCGGCCTGCTGGTGCTGTCCAACACCCTGCCTTACATCCAGGCCGGAAAACTCCGCGCGCTCGGCGTGGTGGAAAGCCACCGCTCCAAATCGGCCCCCAACATCCCGACGCTGGCCGAAGGCGGCCTCACGGGCTTTTCGGTGCCCGACACCTGGGTGGGCGTCATGGGGCCAGCCGGCCTTCCCGCACCCATCGTGCAGCGGCTCAATGCCGACATCCTCAAGATCCTCCGCAATCCGGACGTCAAGGCGCAACTGCAGCAAAACGGCTATGACGCCGTCGAAGCCTCGCCCGAAGAGTTCGCCAGGCTGCTGGCCGACAGCACGCAGGTCTACAAGTCCATCGTCCAGAAAGCCGGCATCACGCCCGAATGAATTGAACCAGGAAACCAACGACAAAATGACAACCCAACCAGCCACCACCCCCGCAGGCCGCAGGGCCAGCGCCGCCTTTCCCCGGATGACGGTCGTACTGACCTTCCTGATGGAGAACTGGTCCGTCGGCAAGGCGCCGCCCTATTCGCCCATGACCAGCCCGCCCAAAGCGGGCGAGATTGACCGGGCCGGCATTCTCTGGGCCAACTACGGCGGGCGCTCCGGCATCGCCAGGCTGATGCGAATCGCCGAACGCCACGGCGTGTCGGGAACGGTCTGCGTGAACGCGCGCTCGGCGGAGCTGTTTCCCGAGACGGTCAGGCACATCGTGAAGTCGGGCTTTGAGCTGGGCGGCCACAACTACGCGCAGGATGAGGTGCTGTCCGGCCTGAACGAGGCCGACGAACGCGCGCTGATCCAGAAAAGCCTGCGCATCCTGCAGGAAGTCTCTAGCGTGCGCCCCACCGGCTGGCTGAGCTCCACCATCGCGACCACCGACCGCACGGCCGACCTGCTGAGCCAGGAAGGTCTGCTCTGGCACGGCGACTACAACGACATCGACCAGCCGCACCAGGTGGCCACAAAGTCCGGCCGCATCGTGGCGATTCCGCACAGCGACTACGCCGACAACCGCGTGCTGCGCGGCGCGCCGGACGACTGGTACCACTGCTACAAGGACATGTTCGACTACCTCTACCGCCAGGAATCGGGCTCGCTCATCAACATCACCATGCACGGCAACTTCGGCGGCCGGCCCCTGATGTCGGCACAGCTGGACAAACTGCTGACCTACATGCTGGCCCATGACGAGGTCTGGATGCCGCGGCATGACGAGCTGGCCCACTGGGTCAACGAGCACGGCATAGCCGAAACGCCCTTCATCCAGCGCTTTGCGGCCTGAGCCGGCTCCCGCCCGCGTAACACCACCGACAGGACACCCGAGACATGATCACCGAGATTGAACACCGGCAGGCCGCGGACGCGCTGCTGGAAGCCGGCCGCACCCGCCAACCAATACGCCAGGTCAGCCAGACCTGGCCCGCGATGGAAATTGAGGACGCCTATGCCATCCAGAAGCTCTGGGCGGACAGCAAGGTCGCACAGGGCGCGCGCATCGTCGGCCACAAGATCGGCCTGACCTCGCGCGCGATGCAGATGGCCTCGAAGATGACTGAGCCCGACTACGGCATGCTGATGGACGACATGCTGTACACCGACGGCGCCCGCATCCCGGCCAGCAGCTTTCACGCGCCGCGCCTGGAAGTGGAGCTGGCTTTTGTGCTGGGCCGGCCGCTGGGCGGCAAGAACGTCACCATCTATGACGTGCTGGACGCCACGGCCTATGTGACGCCCGCGCTGGAAATCATCGACTACCGCACCGACGTGCCGCGCGCGATTTGCGACACCATCGCCGACAACGCGGCAGCGGCGGCCATGGTGACGGGCGGGCGTGTCGTCAAGCCCATGGACGTCGACCTGCGATGGGTCAGCGCGACGCTGTCCAAAAACGGCGTCATCGAAGAGTCCGGCGTTTCCGCCGCCGTCATGGGGCACCCCGCCATGGGCATCGTCTGGCTGGCCAACAAACTGGCGCTGCACGGCATCACGATGCAGGCGGGCCACATCCTGCTGGCGGGCTCGTTCACGCGGCCCACGCCGGTCGCCGCGGGCGACACCATCCATGCCGACTTCGGCCCATTGGGCTCCATCGGCGTTTCTTTCAGCTAGGCACCGCTCTAAACTGGCCTCCGGGCGTGCGGATTCGTTTCACCGCTCGGCCATAACGCGAGCAATAGCGCACGCACTCATCAAGCAACAAGGCGGAACCATGGAATTGCCAGTCAACCAATTCAAGAAAATGCTGCTGGGCGGCCATCAGCAGATAGGCCTGTGGTGCACGCTCTCCAGCCCCTACGGCGTCGAGCTGCTGGCCGGCTCCGGCTTCGAATGGCTGCTGCTGGACACCGAGCATTCCCCCAGTGACGTCACCAACGTGCTGGCCCAGCTCCAGGCCGTCGCGCCCTACCCGGTTTCCGCCGTGGTGCGGCCCGCCTGGAACGACCCGGTGCTGATCAAGCGCTACCTCGACATAGGCGCGCAGACCCTCTTGATCCCCTATGTGCAGAACGCCGAGGAAGCCAGGCGGGCCGTGCAGAGCATCACCTACCCGAGCGGCGGCATGCGCGGCGTCTCCGCGCTGACGCGGGCCTCGCGCTTCGGCCGTGTTCCGAACTACGCCAAAACCTGCCGCGACGAGCTGTGCCTGCTGGTGCAGATTGAAACCCTGGAAGCGCTCGACAATCTCGAAGCGATTGCGGCCGTCGACGGCGTGGACGGCATCTTCATAGGCCCGGGCGACCTGGCGGCCAGCATGGGCTACCTCAGCGAGCAGGGCAACCCGGCTGTTGTCGCGAAGATCGAAGAAGCCATCCAGCGCATCGTGAAATGCAACAAACCCGCCGGCATCCTGACGGGCGACGAGGCCTTTGCCCAGCGCTGCATCTCGCTGGGGACCACCTTTACCGCGGTGGGCGTGGACGTGGGGCTGTTGGCCCGGTCCACCTCGCAACTGCGGCAGCGCTTCGGCGGTGGCAAGGCCTGAGCCAGGGCGTTCCGTGGGTTTCGCGTGAGCAGCTGCGCTGGCCGGGATTTGTTTTCTCCCTCTCCCTCTGGGAGAGGGCGGGGGCTGAACGCTGCGGCTCCAGATGCGCCTGCGCGCATCTGGACAGCGTGAAGAAGTCCGGGCTCAGACCGGGCTGCGGTCTGCAAGACAGGGCCGCAGCCTTTGCATGCGCCGCGGCATTTTTCCCGCCGCAGGCCCTCACCCTAACCCTCTCCCAGGGGGAGAGGGAATAAAAAAGGAGAGAGGGTCAACGCCTGCCTCCACAACACGCACAAAAGCACGCATGGCCAAAGGCGGGGCACTGCCATCCCCCCTTTTGATGGCGCGTGTCAACCGCCCTGAATCAGCGGGCGGAACAAATCCAGCAACATCATCAGCACCGCAAAGCCCATCACCACCACGCCGCCCCAGCCGAACCAGGTGGTCTTGAAGCCCGAGGTGAATTTGCCCATCACCGACTTCCGGCCGGCCAGCAGCATCAGGCCGGCCATGATGGGCGCGGCCACCACGCCGTTGATGACCGCGCTCCAGTAGAGCGCCTTCATCGGGTCTATGGTGGTGAAATCCATGCCGGTGCCCACGATGGTGGCGATGACGATGATGGCGTAAAAGCGCTTGGCCTCGTACCAGCGACGCTCCAGGCCCTCGGGCCAACCGAAGGCTTCGGCCACCGCGTAGGCGGCCGACGAGGCCAGCACCGGCACGGCCAGCAGGCCGGTGGCGATGATGCCGCCGGCAAACAGCGCAAAAGCAAAGTCGCCGGCCAGCGGGCGCAGGGCCTGCGCCGCCTGCGCGGCCGAGGTGACGTCGTGGATGCCGGCCGCATACAGCACCGCCCCGCCCAGCACCATGATGAAAAAAGCGATGGCGTTGGAGAAGAACATGCCGATGTAGGTGTCGCGCTTGACGCGGCGCAGGTCGCGGCGCACTTCCTGTTCCGACCCGTGCCCCGCGCCCTTCAGGCGCAGCTCCTCAACCTCCTGCGAGGCCTGCCAGAAAAACAGGTAGGGCGAAATCGTGGTGCCCAGCAGCGCGACGATCATCATCCAGTAGCCCGAGGTCCATTGCAGCCTGGGGATCACCAGGTCATGCAGCACCTGGGTCCACTGCACCTGCACCAGGAGCACGGCGATCAGGTAGGCAAACAGGAACAGCGTCAGCCACTTGAGGATGGGCGCCAACTTGCGGTAAGGCACGAAGACCTGCAGCAGCACCGTGATGACGCCGAAGGCCACCGCATGGAAATGCTCGCCGCCGCCCACCGCCAACTGCAGCGCCTCGCCCATGGCGGCGATGTCAGCCGCGATGTTGATGGTGTTGGCGATCACCAGCAAAAACACCATGCTCATCAGGAAGGCACGCGGCGTGTGCTCGCGCAGGTTGGCCGCCACGCCCTTGCCGGTGACACGCCCTATGCGCGCGCTGACCAGCTGGATGGCGATCATGAAGGGCAGCGACAAAAACACCGTCCAGAGCAGCCCGGTGCCGAACTGCGCCCCCGCCTGCGTGTAGGTGGCGATGCCGGAAGGGTCATCATCGGCGGCGCCGGTGACCACGCCTGGGCCGACATGGCGCAGGAAGGAGGGGATGCGGTTCAACATGGGCGCGAGGCTAACAAGGCGCGATTAGGCCAGGCTTAAGGCCGGCTGACGGGCGGCTTGCAGGCCGATGGATCACGGTGGATACGACTGCAGACCTTGAGAAACCGACGTCAGACGCCGGAAAATCAATAGCAGCCCAAATCCTTCACCGCGTTTCGCTACGAGCTTGAGGCCCCTACTCACTCATCACCACCAGCACCTGCGCATCGGTGCGGCCCAGCGAGAGATAGATGTGGCCAACGCCGCTGTCGAAATAGGCCGACTCATGACGGCCGACTTCGACGATTTCGCCGCTCTCGAACTCGATGCGCACCCGGCCTGACAGCACCGTCACGAACTCCTGCCCCGGGTGGCGAATGAAATCAGGGAACTGGCCCCGCTCGCGCGCCACGATGCGGCCGTGCAGCGGCGTCATGCGCTTGCCGGGAAAGCTGGTTGCGAGCATGCGGTAGTCGTAATTGCCCGAACTGTAGGCCGGCGCACCGCCGGCTTCGGACCACACCACGACGGGCGCCGCCGTGCCGGCCGGTGGCGTGGCCCGCGCATCCAGCAGTTGCCCCACGTCCAGCGACAGCGCCCGCGCCACGGCGGCAAGTTTTTCGTAGCTGACCGAAATCTGGCCCAGTTCCATCTTGGACAGCGTGGACAGCGCCACGCCTGACTGGCCCGACAGGTCCTTGAGCGTCAGCCGCCGTGCCTTGCGGTGTTCGCGCAGCCTGAGGCCTAGCTGCACCCGGTCGGCCTCCGGGGCGGCGGCAGGGGTGCGGGCAGAGCTTGCAGAGCGTGCGGGCATGGTGTTTTCCCTTGTTCAGACTGAAAATAGGCGGATGGCACTGGACAGGCACGATTCTCGCATGTGAGAATTCTCAAATGCGAGAATTTGACATTGTTATCTTTGGTGCCGGCATCGCCGGTGCATCCGTGGCCTGGCGCCTGGCCGGGCAGCGCAGTGTGCTGCTGCTCGAACGCGAGGCCCAGCCCGGCTACCACTCCACCGGCCGCTCGGCCGCTCGGCCGCCATGTTCATGGAAAGCTACGGCCCGCCGGCCGTGCGGGCGCTGACCCGCGCCAGCCGGGCCTTTTACGAACACCCGCCCGAAGGCTTTGCCACCGCGCCGCTCATGCAGCCACGGGGCGCGCTGTACCTCGCCACGCCCGGGCAGGAAGCGCTGATGGCGAAAACCCGCGCCGAACTGGCCACGACCTGCCCCTGCCTGGAAGTGCTGGATGCCCGTACCACCCTGGAGCGCGTGCCCTGCCTGCGGCCCGAAATGGTGCACGGCGCCCTGTACGACCCCGGCGCCCAGGACATCGACGTGCATGCACTGCACCAAGGCTTTTTGCGGGGCTTCCGGCAGCGCGGCGGCGAGCTGCGCACCAGCACCACCCTGACCCAGGCCAGCCATGACGGACAGGGCTGGGCGCTGCAGTTTTCCGACGGCCAGACGCTGCGGGCACGCACGGTGGTCAACGCCGCCGGCGCCTGGGCCGACGAGTTGGCGGGCCTGTTTGGCGCAGCCCCCATCGGGCTGGTGCCGCACCGGCGCAGCGCCTTTACCTTCAAGGCGCCCGAGGGCGTGGACGTGTCCGGCTGGCCGGCCGTGGTGGGCATGGACGAAAGCTATTACTTCAAGCCCGACGCCGGCCAGTTGCTGGGCTCGCCCGCCAATGCCGACCCGACGGTTGCGCACGACGTGGTGCCCGAAGAGCTGGACATTGCCACGGGCATTTACCAGATCGAAAGCGTCTCGACCCTGACGATTCGCCGTCCCGGCAGCACCTGGGCCGGGCTGCGCTCGTTTGTGCCCGATGGCGAGATGGTGATCGGCTGGGATGGCGCCTGCCCCAGCTTTTTCTGGCTGGCGGCCCAGGGCGGCTACGGCATCCAGAGCGCGGCCGGCGCCAGCGCACTGGCCGACGCCCTGCTGCGCAACGTGGCCCTGCCAGCAGACCTTGTCCAGCACGGCGTCGAAGCGGCCGCGCTGTCACCGGCCCGCCTGCGTTGACAACGCCACCTTGATTAATACCGGAACACCACGACCATGAACAAGCCCTCCACGTCTTCCTCAACCGAAACCGCGCTTGATTCGGCCCTGGCCGAAACCACCGCCCGCTACCGTGCCCGCAACCCCGGCAGCGAGCGGCTGCTGCGCGAAGCGGCCGACGTGCTGCCCGCGGGCAATACCCGCAGCGTGCTGTTTTACACGCCGTTCCCGCTCTACATGGCGCGGGGCGAAGGCTGCCATCTGTGGGACGCCGACGGCCACCGCTACCTGAACGCGCTGGGCGAATTCACCGCGGGCATCTACGGCCACTCGAATCCGGTGATCCGGCAAGCCATCGTGGCCGCGCTGCAGGACGGCCTGAGCCTGTCGTCGCATACCGCGCGCGAGGCCGCGCTGGCGCATGAAATCCAGCGCCGCTTTCCCGGCATGGCGCTGCTGCGCTTCACCAACTCGGGCACCGAAGCCAACCTGATGGCGCTGGCGGCTGCCACCACGCACACTGGCCGGCGCAAGGTGCTGGTGTTCAACGGCGCCTACCATGGCGGCGTGCTGTCGTTTGGCGGTGGCGGCTCGCCCGTGAACGTGCCGCATGACTTTGTGGTCGCGCCCTACAACGACCTGGATGCCGTGCGCGCGCTGGTCCAGGCGCATGGCCCGCAGTTGGCGGCCATCCTGGTCGAGCCCATGCTGGGCGCGGGCGGCTGCATTCCCGCAGAACCCGCCTTTTTGCACGGCTTGCGCGCACAGGCCGACGCCTGTGGCGCCCTGCTGATCCTCGACGAAGTCATGACCTCGCGCCTGTCCGGTGGCGGGCGGCAGGCCTTGCTGGGTTTGAGGCCCGACCTCACCACGCTGGGCAAATATTTCGGCGGCGGGTTGTCGTTTGGCGCGTTCGGTGGCCGGGCAGACGTGATGTCGCGCTTCGACCCGCGCCGCGCCGACGCACTGGCCCATGCCGGCACCTTCAACAACAACACGCTGACCATGGCGGCCGGCCTGGCCGGCCTGACGCAGGTGCTGACACCGGCCGCGCTCGATGGGCTGAACCAGCGCGGTGAGCGCCTGCGCAAGCGACTCAATGACGTGTTCAAACGCCACGCGGTGGGCCTGCAGTTCACCGGTCTGGGTTCGGTGATGCAACTGCATGCCACCGACCGTACCCTGCGCAACGCGGCCGACCTGGCCGGCGCCGACGACCGCGTCAAGGCGCTGCTGTTTTTCGACCTGCTGGAGCGCGGCATTTTTCTGGCGCGGCGCGGGCTGGTGGCGCTGTCGCTGCCCTTCGGCGATGCCGAGGCCGATGAATTCGTTGCAGCGCTGGACGCCGTGGTCACGGCACGCCATGCGCTGCTGCCCGTTGCAGGTTGAATCGTTTTCTTTTTACGAGAGGTCATCATGTCAAGCACGTTCAGAGCTCCAAGTACTTCAGGCACGTTCTTCAACCCACTGCGCCGCGCATTGGTCGCCGGCAGCTTCCTCCTTGCCGGGCTCGCCTGCGCGGCGGGCTACCCTGAGCGACCCCTTACGCTGGTCGCGCCCTACCCTGCCGGCGGCGCGGCCGACGTGCTGGCCCGCCTCCTGGCCCGCAAGCTCGAAGAGCAGCTGGGCCAGCCGGTGGTGGTGGAGAACAAGCCCGGCGCCGGCACGGCCATTGGCGCGGCCGCCGTGGCCAATGCCAAACCCGACGGCTACACACTGCTCGTCAGTTCCAACTCCACCTTCACGCTGAACCCGGCCTTGCAGGCCAAACTCTCGTATGACCCGGTCAAGGGCTTCGAGCCCATCGGCATGGTCGGCTCGGTGGCGCTGGCGGTGCTGGCCCATCCGTCCGTCACCGCGAGCACCGTGCCGCAACTGGTGGCCGCCGCCAAGGCCAACCCCGACAAGTTCCTCTATGGCAGTTTCGGCAACGGCACCAGCTCCAACTTTGCGGGGGCCATGTTCAACAACGCCACCGGCCTCAAAATGACCCATGTGCCTTACAAGGGCAGCGCGCCGCTGATGACCGACCTGATCGGCGGGCAAATTCCCCTGTCGTTCGACACCGTGGTGGCCGCAGCGCCGCAGCTCAAGACCGGCAAGATCAAGGTGCTGGCGGTCACAACGGCGAAACGCTCGGCTCTGCTGCCCGACGTGCCCACCGTGGCCGAGTCGGGCTACCCCGGTTTCGACATGACCGCCTGGCTGGCGCTGGTAGCGCCGCACGGCCTGCCGGCCGACGTCAAGGCGCGGCTTGAAAAGGCCCTGGCCACCATGATGGCCAGCACCGACACCCAGGACAAGATGAAGGCCGCCGGCTTCGAGCCCGGCTACCGTGCCATTGCCGACTGGCCCGGCATGATCACCGCCGACATTGCCCGCATGAAAGCCATTGCCGAACGCTCGCAAATCAAGGTGGACTGATATGACTGCCCCCACGCTCGTCGAAAAATCCGCGGTTGAACTGCGCCGCCTGATCGGCAGCCGCCAGCTCTCGCCGGTGGAACTGCTCGACGCCTGCATTGCGCGCATCGAAGCCCTCAACCCGGCGGTCAACGCGATCTGCGCGACCGACTTCACCCGTGCCCGCGAAGCCGCACGCCAGGCCGAGGCGCAGGTGATGCGCGGCGAGCCGCTGGGTCTGCTGCACGGCCTGCCCCTGGGCGTGAAAGACCTGCAGGACACGGCCGGCTTGCTCACCACCTATGGCAACGTGCGGCTGCGTGGCAATGTGCCCAGCGCCGACAACGCGCTGGTGGCCCGGCTGCGCGCGGCCGGTGCCATCGTCACCGCCAAGACCAACGTGCCCGACATGGGCGCAGGCGCCAACACGCGCAACCCGGTCTGGGGCGCCACCGGCAACCCGTTCAACCCCGCACTCAACGCCGGCGGTTCCTCGGGCGGCTCGGCCGCGACGCTGGCCGCCGACATGCTGCCGCTGTGCACCGGTTCGGACACCGGTGGCTCGCTGCGCATTCCGGCGGCGCTGTGCGGCGTGGTGGGCCTGCGCCCCTCGCCCGGCCTGGTGGCCAACGATGCACGGCCCCTGGGCTGGTCGGTCATTTCGGTGCTGGGCCCCATGGGGCGCAATGTGGCTGACACCGCGCTGATGTTTGCCGCCAGTGTGGGGCCCGACGCGCGGGATCCGCTGTCTTACCCGGTCGATGCCTCGGCATTTTGGCCGCTCCAGCAGCTTGATCTTTCAACGCTGCGCGTGGGGACGACGGAAGACTTCGGCCTGTGCATCGTCGACCCCGAAATACGCCGCGTGTTCCGCGAGCGCGTCGAGGCGATCCGGCCGCTGGTGGCCAGCTGCGAGCCGGTGGACCTGCAGCTGGGTGACGCCGACCGCGCCTTTGACATCCTGCGCGCCGAAAGTTTTGTCGCCGCCTTTGCCGAGACCTGGCAAAAAGAGCCCGAAACGCTGGGCCCGAATGTGCGCGCCAACATGGATATCGCGGCAGCGATCACCCTGGCCGACCGGGCCTGGGCGCACCTGGAGCAGACCCGCATTGCGCGCCGCTTCGCCAGGGCCTTCGAGCAATACGACCTGATTCTCGCACCGACCACGCCGGTCACGCCCTTCCCGTGGACGGAGCTGTACGCCGGCAACGTCGACGGCCAGGCCATGCGCAACTACTACCACTGGCTGGGTCTGACTTATGTGGTCACGCTGGCCACCAATCCGGCCCTGTCGCTGCCCTGCGGCAGCGACGAACACGGCATGCCGTTTGGCCTGCAGGTCATCGGGCGCCTGCGCGGCGACGCGCAGCTGATGGCGGCGGCCCAGGCGCTGGAGCAGGCGTTCGAAGCCACGCCAGCGCTGCGCCGTCCGAAGCCGGCAATCGATGCGCTGCGCACTGCGCGGCCCGAACTCAAGTCCATCGTCACGCACCCGCCGGAGACAGACAGTTTCAAAGACTCCGGCGACGGCATGACAGCTGTTTAGCTGGACAGGTCCTACGCATCGGTGAACGGGTCCGTATCCGCGGCAAAACGGCCTCAAGGTAAAACGGGGGTCGACAGAGGTAACTCAAGGCCCCGGCGCCTCATCTCTTCGCGTACCAGATCGGGGCGGTCGCTCAAGAGGCCATCAACCCCCATATCCATCATTCTTGCCATGAGGCCGGGGTCGTTGACTGTCCAGGCCAGTACCTTCAGGCCCAGACCGTGCGCCTCTTTCACTTTTGCCGCGGTCAAGTCGCCGTGGTATGCCGACCAGGTGTGGCCACCGGCCGCCTTGATCATTCGCGGGACAGAGCCGTGGTCCTTGTACCGCAGACCGGCAGTCCACGGCGAAGCACCCGCCTTGTCGGCTTCGATGTTGTCCATAAAGCGCTGCTGGGCTGTCAGGTACACCGTGGGGATGTCGGGCGCTTCACGTTGCACAACCTGGAGGGCACGCCATTCGAAGGACAAAACCGAGCTGCGTGGCGCGACCCCGGCCTCGCGGATTGAACCGAGGACGGCACGGGTGAAGGCCTCGACCTCCATCGTGTCGTGTGGGGCCAGAGGTGACACTTTGGTTTCGATGGCGAAGCGAACCCTGTCATTTCCGGATTTCTTCACCAATGCGAAAAGATCGGACAAACGGGGTATTCGCACGCCGTCCATCCCACGCTGATCCGGGTAAAGCCGCGCGTACTGTGTGCCCGGTTTGATACGGCCTACGTCATATCGGCTGAGCTCATCAAACGTCAGACTGCTGATGACAGGACCGCGAGCTTGCAGAAACTTCCCATCGGGTCCTCTGGTGATGTCGGGATTAAGCGCCGAGTCGTGAGAGATGACCAGGACACCGTCTTTGGTTATCGCTATGTCCAACTCCAGGGTGGTTACCCCATAGCTGAGTGCTTGCGCGAATCCCTCAAGCGTGTTCTCTGGCGCAATCGCCCGGGCGCCACGATGGCCTTGCAAGTCGAAGGCGTAAGTGCTGGCACTTATCAGCAGGAACACAAAGGCGACGAGAGTCGGTCGCAGTGCTGCCATTGAAGTCTCCTTCAACTGCAAGTTTAGGCTTGCAAACACTTTCGATTGATAGAGGATTACCAGAAGTCCTCGGTACCGTCGACGATCTCATTGGCGAAGATCACTCCCGGAGGGTGACCGATGTTTCGGTGCTACCCGGCATGCCTTGTTGCGTCATTCGCGCGAAAAGTGCGAACATGCTGTTGTTATCAGCATTGAATCGAAATCTGATGGGCACGTTGTTGGTGACTCTGCAATTCGGCCTGCTTGTTGTGCTGGCAGCGTTAGCGGCACGCGATATCCTGCTTGGCGATATTCCCGCGGGAGCGTTGATGATGATGGGGATCTCCATCGCACTCATCACGTGGGCGCTGATGCACAACAGGCCGGGAAACTTCAACATCCACCCTGCGCCCAAGGTTCGGGGCGTTTTGGTTACAACCGGTCCGTATCGGTGGATTCGCCATCCCATGTACACGTCGCTCCTTCTGGGCGCGGCAGCGCTGGCGTGGACGTCCAGCACCTTTCTGGGGTGGGGTGCATGGTCCATGCTGGCCATTGTCCTGTTCATGAAATCAAGCCTGGAGGAGCACGGCATGCGCAAGCAGCATCCTGGGTATGCCGCCTACGCTCGTGAAAGCAAACGCTTTTTACCCTGGCTGTTTTAAAGCCCATCATGCCGCTGGCCAGCGTTTCCCGAGCTCAGCGGGACACGCCAAACTCCCGGGCGAGCTGGCGGTATTCCGCGATCTGCTTGTCGATGAGCGCGTCAAGCGCCGCGCCAGTCAGCCCGCCGGGCTGAAAGCCGGCGCGTTCCAGTTCACGGGGAAAGGACTGATGCGCCATCGCGCGGGCCAGTGCGTCGACCCATTCGCGCTGCTCCCGCTCACTGACCGCCGGCCCGAGGTAAACCCCGCGCACGATGGGCCAGCGAATGTCAAAGCCCTGCTCCCTGGCGGTGGGAACCTGGGCCCAGCGACCCGGCAGGCGCTCCGCCGCCAGCACGGCCAGCACCCGGACCGGCGCGCCCTGATCGATCTGCCGGGCCACCTCGGCGGCATCCCCGGCGAGGACCTGAACATGGTCGCCGCGCAGCGCGGTCAACGCTTCTCCGCCGCCTTCAAAGGCTACGAAACGCATCACCTTGTGGCTCACGCCGGCAGCCCGGGCCAGCAGCGCCGCCTTCATCCAGTCCTGGCTGCCAATGGATCCGCCGGCACCGAAGACGATGCGGTTCGGTGACTCACGCAGTGCGCTCATCAATTGAGCGAGTGTCTGGAACGGGGCATCACGGCGCACGGCAATCACGCCGTAGTCCAGTCCCAGGCTGGCAATCCAGCGCACGTCGCGCGCCGTGTAGGGACCAAAGCGGCCCTGCGCCAGGTTCAGCAGCGAGCCCGAAGAAAACGCCACGATGGCCTGGCCATCGGCCGGCCTTTGCGTCACCACGCTTTTGAAAGCCAGGGCACCTATGCCGCCGGGCTGATAGGCAATGGACAGCGGCGCGCGGGTCAGGCCCGCCTCCTGCAAGGTGGCGCGCGCCAGCTGGCAGGTCAGGTCAAACCCGCCGCCGGGCTTGGCAGGTGCGATGCAGCGCGCGCCCTCCAGCGCGCCCGCATGGGCCCCCGCGCCGGCAAGACCCAGCAGCAAGAGCAGCAGGAGTAACAGCAGGCTCAGCAGGACGGGGAAACGTTTCATGATCGGGGCCACCATATTGCAACGCAGGTGCCGTTGGCCGCTGGCGTCGGCTCAATGCGCAGGCGGCCGCCGTGGCGCTCGGCCACCGAGCGGGCAATGGCCAGCCCCAAGCCGGATCCCCGACTGCCCCGGCTTTTGACAAAACGCTGGCCGATTCGATCCAGCACCTCGGGGTCAATACCGCCCCCGTCGTCGATGACCTGCAGGCTGAAGCCCAGCGCGTCGGCCGCCGCCTGCAACGTGACCGTGCCCTGTTCGCGGCCATGCTGGATCGCGTTGTGGACAATATTGAGCAGGGCCTGCTGCAGCAGGCTGCGGTCGCCCTCAGCCTCAAGCGCTTCGGCCTGCACTTCCACGCCAAAATCGATGCCGCGCGCCCGCGCCAGGGGCAGCAACTCCAGCGCCACCTCCCGCGCCAGTTCACCCAGGTCAAACTTTTCCCTTTGCGGCGTGGCCGCGTCACTGCGAGCCAGGGTCAGCAGCTGGTTGGTGGCACGGATGGCATTGCCCAGTTCTTCGGACAGCGCCTGCAGCGCCAGGTGCCGCCGCGCAGGGTCGGGCTCGCGCAGCACATAGTCGAGCTGGGCACGCAGAATGGTCAACGGGGTGCGAAGCTGGTGCGAGGCATCGTCGACAAAGCCCCGGCGCTCGGCCACCAGCTGCTCGGTGCGCGCCATTTGCTGATTGACGGCATCGACCAGGGGCCGGATGTCGTTGGGCAAGTCACCCGTTTGCAAGGGACGCAGGTCGTCAAGCTCCCGGGCCCGCGTTTGCGCTGCCAGGCGCGTCATCGGGCGCAGGGCCACCGTCAGCCCCATCACCACCGCCAGGCCCATCACGACCAGCAGCAGCACGTCCCGCAACGCCGCACGCCGCACGAAACTGGCGGTGAACTGCTCGCGCGATGACGTGCTCTCGGCGACCTGGATCACCAGTTGCGGATCACCGCTTGCGTTCAGGGGCTGCTCCAGGGGCCGCATGAAGGCACCCACACGTACCGACTCGCCAAAATAGGTGGCGTCATAAAACATCGGCTGGCCTGTCCGCAAGGCCGATGGCGGCGGCGGCAGATCGGGATTGCCGATTTCCACCAGGCTGTCGGCTGTGGCCACCCTGAAATAGACGTTTCCCGTGGCCGTGAGCTGGAAAAATTCGAACAGGCGGTAAGGGAGCTCAACGGACAAACCACCCGAGGCCGTCGAGACATTCAGGTCCAGTGCCTTGATGGCCCCGAGCAGCGAGCGGTCGTAGGCCGCATTGGCTGAACCCACGGCATCGGCACGGGTCAGCCACAGGCTGGCCGCCGTCACCAGCGCCATCGTGGGCAGCAGCAGGGCCAGCAGCCTGACCCTAATGCTGGCCCGGCGAATCCAGTTCCAGTACATAGCCCAAGCCCCGGTAGGTCTGAATGCGAACGCCGCTGTGGTCAAGCCGCTTGCGCAGCCGGTGCACCAGTACGTCTATCACGCTGGGTTGCACGTCTTCCTCGTCACTGAACACGCGGTCCATCACCTGCTGGCGCGACAGCGGTTCGCCGCTGCGCTGGATCAGGGCCTTGAGCAGCGCATGCTCGCGCGGCGAAAGCGGCAAGTTCTCCGAGCCAAGGGTGAACTGGCGCGACACGGTGTCGAACAGCAGCGGGCCGCAGGCAAAGCGCGGATGCTCGCTACCGCGGGCGCGGCGCACCAGCGCGGTCAGCCGGGCTTCCAGTTCGGCCAGCGCAAACGGTTTGACCAGAAAATCATCCGCGCCCTCGTTGAGCGCGTTGACCCGGTCGGCGAGCGAGTCACGGGCGGTCAGTATCAGGACCGGCAGGCGTTTGTCCTGGGCGCGCAGCCGGCGCAGGATCTCATTGCCGCTGCGGCCGGGCAGACCGAGATCAAGCACCACCGCGTCGTAGTCGTGATCCACCAGCGCACGCTCCACCAGGCGGCCGTCGTCACGCCAGTCCACGCGGTTACCGCTTTGTTCAAGCGCCTTGGTCAACCACTCGCCCAGGGCGTGCTCGTCTTCAGCCAACAGGATTCGCATGTCGAAGATTATCGTGTCCACGGCACGGCAGGACTGAAAGGCAATTGTTAGGTTCACCAGGGCACGATAGCGACCMCATTTCCCAAAATCCCAGGAGACAACCCATGACCGATTTGACCTTCAACCGCCGCAGCCTGCTCATCGCGGGCACGGCAGCCGCCTCCAGCCTGTGGCTACCGCAGGCACGCGCCCAGGCCGCATGGCCCGCCAAGCCACTGCGCCTGGTGGTGCCGTTTGCACCGGGTGGAAGCTCTGAAATCGTCGCGCGGGCGGTGGCCGGCGAAATGGCCAAGACCATCGGCCAGAACGTGTTTGTGGACAACAAGCCAGGCGCGGCAGGCAACATCGCGATGCAGGAAGTTGCCAACAGCACCGATGACCACACCCTGATACTGGGCCACATCGGCACCCTGGCCATCAACCCCTACATCTTCGCCAAGCTGCCTTATGACGCCAACCGCGACTTCGTGCCCGTCACCCTGGTCTCCAAGGTACCGAGCCTGTATGTGGTGCACCCCGACCTGCCGGTGAAAAACCTCAAGGACTTCATCGCTTACGCCAAGAGCCAGCCAGGCAAGCTGAACTATGGCTCTGCCGGCAACGGCAGCGCAGGCCACCTGGCCTTTGAGTACCTGAAGCTGGTCAGCGACACCTTCGTCCTGCATGTCCCCTACCGCGGCACCGGCCCCATGCTGACCGACCTGATGGCCGGCCGGCTGCAGGCTGCGTCGGTCGGCGCGCCAGCCCTGTTGCCCTTCATCAAGGCCGGAAAACTCCGTTGCATCGCCACCGGCACCTCGCAGCGCCTGCCGCAGCTGCCCGACGTTCCCACCGTGGCCGAGCAGGGCTTCAAGGGATTCGAGATGACGCAGTGGTACGGTTTGCTGGCCCCGAGCAAGTGGCCCAAGGCCCACATTGCCAAGCTCGAAGCCGAGGCCATCAAGGCCGCCCGTGGAAGCGTGGTCAAGGAAAAACTGGCCCAGGAAACAGCGCTGGCCGTGGGCAATACGGGCGCCGAGTTCGACGCTTTCATCAAGTCCGAACAGGCGCGGTGGAAGCCCGTGATCGCCCGCGCCGAGATCAAGCCTGAAGGGACTTGAGTCCACTGTTGGCCGCGGAGCAGATCAGCTCCCGGCCATCGGCGATGCTTCCGGGCACACATTCGGGGCGCAGCAACATTCCGCGGATTAAAAACTCAATTTTTTAACTGGAGAGGCGCTTTCTTCGCAAGAAGACTCACCAGATGTTGGCGGATCACGGACGTAATGTGTTCACGCTTCCCCTGCTCAAGCATGCCGATCTGCCGTGTCGCCGGACGGCCCGGTAGCGGCAGGACGCGCAATGTAGGGTCGTTCACCCAGTCGGCATTTCTCCAATGCGGCACGACGGTGACGCCGACATTCTGGCGCACCAGATCGATGATGCTGGACACCGAACTCAGCTCCAGAAAGTCCTGCGGCATCAGGCCCAGTTTGCGCAAGGTCTGCTCGATACGGATACCGCTGGGGGTGCGGCGGTCAAAACGCAAAAACGGGTTTTCACGCAGCAGCTTCTTGATGTCGCTGTCGGGCCCGGCCACCAGCGAACTGGCCACCAGGGTCAAGGGCTCCACGTACAGCGGCGTCCACAGCAAGCCCTGGCGTTCCAGCGGGGGGCCTTCGATCATGACCGCGGCATCCAGCGCCCCACTGATGACACTCTGGGCCAGACCGCTGGACTCCTGCACCACCAGGCGCACATTCAGGCGCGGAAACCGCGGCTTCATGGCGACCACCGTGTTGGACAGCAGGCCCATGGCCGAAACCGTCGAACCCACGGTCACCGTGCCGGCGATCTCGTTTTCTTCTTCCAGGCCTTCGCGCATCTGCTCATAACAGGCAATGATTTTTTCCGCATGGGCGATCAAGGCGCGCCCGGCCACCGTCAGCAGCACGCCGCGCCCCGACCGCTCAAACAGCCCGGTGTTCAGCTCGGCTTCCAGCGCCCGCATTTGCAGTCCGACGGCAGCCTGCGTCAAGGCAACCCGCTCGGAGGCCGCGGCGAAAGAGCCTTCTTGTGCCACAGCCAGAAAGGTCCTGAGAAATCGAATGGTGCTCAAGGGAAAAACCCCATTGTTGGGCCAAAATTGGACCCAAAAATACTAAAGGATAACTTTAGCATTGCAAAACAAAATATGGATATATTTTTTAGATTGGATGGAGAACAATGGCTCACCAACCTGTTGTTTGACATGCAATTGTGCTAACGCGCAGCGCTGTCCAGTGCAGGTTTATGGCCCTTATGGCCCTTTTTAACCTGACCATTTATGCCTGACTTGCTCTCCCCGACAGCCCGCGCCGACAGTCCCGCCGATGCCTTTGGCACACAGCGCGCCGAGGCGATTTACGACCTGGGCCACAGCACCATCTTTGCGTCGCGCAGCGACCCGCGCTTTTCCTACTGCACCTACGCACCGCCCACGTCGGGCAATGAGCAGCATCCCAAGGCATTGGTCGTGATCGTGCATGGCACGGGCCGCGCATTCACCGAATACCGCGATGCGTTTGCCGAATTTGCCAAATGGAACGACTGCATCGTGCTGTGCCCGCTGTTTCCCGCCGGACCCCAAGGCGACGGCAACCGCGACGGCTTCAAACACCTGCAGGAAGCCAATATCCGCTACGACCGGATCTTGCTGGATATGGTGGACGAAGTCGCCACCAAGTTCGGCGCTGATTTTTCCAGGTTCGCGCTGTTCGGCTATTCGGGCGGCGGCCAGTTCGTCAACCGCTTTGGCCTGCTGCATCCAGAGCGCCTGTGGGCGCTGTCGATCGGCGCGCCGGGTTCGGTCACCCTGCTGGATTTCAACCAGGACTGGTGGGTCGGCGTGCGCGACTTTGCCCGCCAATTCGGCCAGCCGCTCAACCTGGATGCGCTGAAAGCCTTGCCGGTGCACATGGTGGCGGGCAAGGCCGATTTGGAAACCTGGGAAATCACCCACCAGGCAGGCGGCAAGTTCTTTATGCCCGGCGCCAACGATGCCGGGCGCACCCGGCCGGAGCGGCTGGAAACCCTGCGCAAGTCCTTCGAGGCAGCGGGCGTGCAGGTGCACCTGGATCTGGTGGACAACGTGCCGCACAACGGCCTGGCCTGCGTGGACAAGGTGCAGGACTTCTTTGCCGCCACGCTGCGCCGCTTGCGGGCGGCCAGCCGCTAAGCGGCCTCAGTCACTTCACCATTTCACCACTTCAGCCACTCCACTGACAACGGAAGAGCCATCATGCTGCGTTTTGCGCTGTCCCGTCTCGCCATGGCCATACCGACGCTGCTGATCGTCGCGGTGGCCGTGTTCGTACTGATCCGATTGATTCCCGGCGATCCGGCGCAGCTGCTGCTCGGTGACCTCGCCGACCCGGTCCGGCTGGCCGACCTGCGCGCCCAGCTCGGCCTCGACAAGAGCTGGCCGGTGCAATTCGCCATCTGGGGCCGCCACGTGCTGGGCGGCGACCTCGGCGTTTCCATCAACACCGGCGAACCCGTGCTGCACCTGGTGCTGAGCCGCTTTCTCGTCAGCGCGCAGATTGTGATCATTGCCGTGTTCTTCGCCACCCTCGTCGCCGTGCCCGCCGGCATGATCGCCGCCTGGAAGCAAAACCGCCTGCCCGACCTGATGCTGGTCGGCACGGCCACCCTGCTGGTCTCCGTTCCCACCTTCTGGCTGGGCCTGTTGCTGCTGCTCTTCTTCGGCCTCAAGCTCGAATGGCTACCCGTGGTCGGCTATGTCTCCATCATGAGCGACTGGAAGTCCGGCCTGCTTTATTTGTTGATGCCCATCCTCACGCTGTTCCTGCATGAGATCGGCGTGCTGATCCGCATGGCCAGGGCCAGCACGCTGGAGGTGCTGCGGCTGGACTACATCACCCATGCGCGGGCCAAAGGTCTGTCGGAGCGCGCGGTGCTGCTGCACCACGCCTTTCGCAACTCCTTCGGCCCGACCTGGACGTTGATAGGCTTGGTGCTGGGCAACCTGCTGGGCGGCGTGGCCGTTGTCGAGACTGTCTTCACCATCCCCGGCCTGGGCCGCTTGCTGGTCGACGCGATCTTCGCGCGCGACTACCCGGTGATCCAGGGCTGCCTGCTGCTGGTCGCCGTGATCTACGTCGTCACCAACCTGGTCATCGACCTCTGCTATCCGATCTTCGACCCGAGGGTGCTCGCGGAATGAAAAAGTTTTTAAGTCCGCAGGCCCTGATAGGCCTCATCATCGTGGGGCTGATGCTCGCGGCGGCCGTACTGGCTTTCTTCTGGACGCCGCACGAGCCGCTCAAGATCAATTTCTCGGCGCGCCTGAAGCCGCCCAGCTCAACCTATTGGTTCGGCACCGACGAGTTCGGCCGCGACGAGCTCTCGCGCCTGATGGCCGGCGCGTCCAACAGCGTGTGGATCAGCTTCCTCACGGTACTGTTTTCCATCACCATAGGCACGGCCATAGGCGTGCTGACCGGCTTTGTGCGCGGCTGGACCGACCGCATCGTCATGGCCTTCATCAATGCCCTGCTGGCCTTCCCAGGCCTGCTGCTGGCGCTGGCGCTGCTGGCGGTCTTCGGCGCCAACAAGTACGGCATCATCCTGGCGCTGGGCCTGGCCTACACGCCGTCGGTCACGCGCATCGTGCGCGGCACGGTGATGTCGCTGCGCGAAAAGGAGTTCATCGAATCCTCGCGCGTGCTCGGCAATTCGGAGCTCTACACCATGTTCCGCCACGTGCTGCCCAACTGCGTGGCGCCGCTCACGGTGCTCGCAACCTCGATGTTCGGTTGGGTCATCCTCGCGGAAAGCTCGCTGTCCTTCCTGGGCCTGGGCGTGCCCCCGCCGGCGCCGACCTGGGGCAATATGCTGGCCGCGGCCCGGCCCTTCATGGCGCAGGCGACTTACCTTTCCATCTTTCCGGGCCTGTGCATCGCGCTCACGCTGCTGGGCATCAACTTCCTGGGCGACGCGGTGCGCGACCTGCTGGACCCGCGCATGAGGGGTATCGAATGACGCATCTGGTGGATGTCTCCGGCCTGAGCCTATCAATCGGCAAGGGCGGCCGCGAAATCGTTCGCAATGTCTCCTTCACCGTCGCGCCCGGCGAAATCGTCGGCATCGTCGGCGAATCCGGCAGCGGCAAGACCCAGGCGGCCCGGGCCATCATGGGCCTCACGCCGCCGCCGCTGGTGCGCAGCGCGGGCCGCATCCTGTTCGAAGGCGAAGACATGGCGGCGGCCGGCGATGCGCGTTTGCGCGCGCTGCGCGGCGCGCGCATCGGCATGGTGTTCCAGGAGCCCATGACCTCGCTCAACCCGTCGATGACGATTGGCCGCCAGCTCGACGAAGGCCTGGCCCTGCACCGACCCCAACTCACACCGGCCGCGCGCCGCGAGATGGCGCTGGCGATGCTGGCGCGCGTCGGCATCACCGACCCGCAGGCCGCGCTGGCCGCCTGGCCGCATGAATTCTCGGGCGGCATGCGGCAGCGCATGATGCTGGCCTCAGTCATGCTGCTCGAGCCCGCGCTGCTGATCGCCGACGAGCCGACCACGGCGCTGGACGCGCTGGTGCAGCGCGACGTGCTCGAACTCATGGTCGGGCTCACGCGCGAACACAACACGGCCGTGTTGCTGATCAGCCACGACCTGCCCATGGTCGCGCGCTACACCCAGCGCATGATCGTCATGCAGCAGGGCGAAGTCGTCGAGGCCGGCGACACCGCCGCCCTGCTGGCCGGCCCGTCGCAAGCCTACACCCGCAAGCTGCTGGAGGCCATCCCGCGCCGGCAGGCGGCGCGCACGATTGCCGACGGGCAGCCCGTCGTCGAAGTACGCAACCTGGTGTTCGACTATCCGGCCAAGCGCCGGCTGTTTGCCAAGGCCACGACCAAGCGCGTGCTGTACGGCATAGACCTGGTGGTGCGCCCGCGCGAAATCGTCGCGGTGGTGGGCGGCTCCGGTTCGGGCAAGACCACGCTGGGCCGCGCGATTGCCGGCCTGATCAAGCCGACCGAGGGCGATATCCGTTTTCGCGGGCGTTCGATTGCGCGCAGCGACGCGGGCTGGCTGGACTACCGGCTCAATTGCCAGATGGTGTTCCAGGACCCGTATTCCTCGCTGAACCCGCGCATGAGCATAGGCCAGCTGGTCGGCGAAGGGCTGCGGCTGGTGCCTGGCCTTTCCTCGGCCGAACGGCAGTCACGTGTTGCCAAGATGCTCGACGAAGTCGGGCTGGAGCCGAGGCACGCAGCGCGCTATGCGCATGAACTCTCGGGCGGCCAGCGCCAGCGCGTGGCGATTGCCCGGGCGCTGATACGCGAGCCGGCCTTTGTGATCGCCGACGAGCCGGTGTCCGCGCTGGACGTCACCGTGCGCGCCCAGGTGCTGGCGCTGCTGGCCGAGCTGCAGGAGCGGCACGGCTTTGCCTGCCTCTTCATCAGCCACGACCTCGGCGTGGTCGAGCAGGTGGCCGACCGCGTGATCGTGATGCAGGCCGGCCGCATCATCGAGCAAGGCAGCCGCGACGAGGTCTTCGACCGTCCGCAGCATGCCTACACGCGCAAGCTGCTCTCGGCGATTCCCGCGCTGACGCCCACCGGCCAGGGCGGCATGCAGCTCAAGTGGCGTTTTGACGAAGCCGATGCGCCAGCGGGCGCCCTGCAACCTGCCCTGCAACCTGCCTTGTAACCCCCTGTTCAACCTCTTTCCGTTCGATTTCCGATTCTTAAGGAGCTTCCCATGCTTTCGATGCGATTGAAATTTCTGAGCACCGCCGTGCTGGCGGCCTGCACCGCGGCCCAGGCCCAGACGGCGCAAATCGTGGTCGCGCAGCCGGCCGACATCCGCTCGACCAATCCCGGCGTGAACCGCGACAACACCACCGACGGCGTGGTGCTCAACATCGTCGAAGGCCTGGTCGGCTACCACGAGAACGGCACCGTCGGCCCGCTGCTGGCGCGCTCGATTGTCACCAGCCCCGACGGCCTGACCTACATTTTCAAGCTGCGCACCAACGTCAAGTTCCACAATGGCGAGCCCATGACCTCGGCCGACGTGCTGTGGAGCTGGAAGCGCTACACCGACCCCAAAACCGACTGGCGCTGCCTCAGCGAATTCGATGGCCGCTCCGGCATCAAGGTGACGTCGGTGACGGCGCCCGACGCGCAGACAGTGGTGATGCAGCTGGACCGCCCCTCGGCGGTCTTCCTCGACAACCTGGCGCGTACCGATTGCGGCATGACGGCCATTTTGAACAAAAAATCCGTCAAGGAAGACGGCAGCTGGGACAAACCCATAGGCACCGGCCCCTTCAAGTTCGAAGAATGGAAGCGCGGCGAGTATGTGACCCTCAGCGCGTTTGCCGACTACCAGTCGCCACCCGGCACCAAGCCCGACGGCTACCTCGGCCTCAAGAAGCCCCTAGTCGAGCAGGTCAAGTTCCTGACCGTTCCCGACATGTCGACCTCCAAGGCCGGCCTGCAGTCCGGCGCCATCGACGCGGGCCAGATCACCTCGTCCGATGTGCAGGAGCTCAAGGGCAACAAAAATCTCAGCGTGGTGGCGGCCGTTGACGCCGGCAAAAACACATTGCTGATGCAGACCAACGACCCGCTGCTGAAAGACGAAAAAATCCGCCAGGCGATCGCGCTGTCGCTGGACATGAACCAGATCGTCGCGGCCTCGTCCGAAGGCCTGGCCCGCGTCAACAACTCGGCCATCCAGGACACCTCGGCTTACTACACCGCGGCCCAGAAAAAAGGCTACCGCTACGACCCCGCCAAGGCCAGGCAGCTGCTGCGCGAAGCCGGCTACAAGGGCCAGCCCATCGTGATCCAGGCCAACAAGCGCGCCCATGTGCCGAGCTTTTCGGTCGCTGTGATGAGCCAGGCCATGATGCAGGCCGTCGGCATCAACGCACAGATAGAAGTCCTGGAATGGGCGACCCAGCTGGACCGCTACAACAGCGGAAACTACCAGATGAGCTCCTTCACCTATTCCTCGCGCCTGGACCCGGCCCTGAGCTACGAGCAGTTCTCCGGCAAGAAGGAAAAGCAGCCGCGCAAGGTATGGGATGACCCGGCCGCGCAAAAACTGATCGACCAGAGCTTCACCGAAGCCGATCCGAAAAAACGCCAGGTCCTGTTCGACCAGTTGCACACCCTGATGATGGCCAAAACGCCGCTCGTTGTTCTGTACAACGTTACCGATTCATGGGCGGTGCGTAAACGTGTCACCGGATTTTCAGTATGGGAAGGCAAGCCGCTCCTCTGGAATACCCGGATCAGTAAATAGCAAAGAGCAGAGAGAGCAGAGAGCAGCGTCCCGGCCGGGGCCCAGTTTGCCAAAACAGCGGCAGCGGCGCCTTCGGGTCGCGGCGCTGTCGAAATCGGTGACCGCGCCCTTCCGGACGGTTTTCTCCAGCTTCCCCTGCTTCTCCTGCCTCCCCTGCTTTCCTGTATAGCCAGACTGCCTGCCGTTCGCGTGGCACAAACGGACTGGCAGGTCTCCAACCTCACAAGCTTTGCACATGACTACCCTACAGCAATTTCCTTTTGTGTCAGTTTCGGGTGCGCCCCATGCACGCGGGCTGCAATACGGGCAGCAGGCCGCTGACCGCGTGCGCGCCAGTGCGCGTCTTTATGGCCAGACCCTGATAGACCTTGGCTACAGCGATAGTGCCCGCTCGCAGTTGATTGCGTATTTTGCAAAGGAAATAGAAGGCTTCGCCCCTCATTACCTGGACGAGATGCGCGGTATTGCGAAAGGGGCCGGCGTCGACTTCCAGGACATTGTGATGATCAATGCCCGCACCGAAGTACTCGCCAAGGCACGGGCCGAAAAGGTCAAGCAGGCCGACCTGGAGCCCGGCGACGGCTGCACCGGTGCATTGATACTGCCTGAGCGCTCAGCAAGCGGGAACCTGCTTCACGGGCAAAACTGGGATTGGCGCGCCGAGTGCGTGGAAACGTCCGTCGTGCTGCGCGTGCGTAACGACAACGGGCCTGATTTTTTGACCTTTGTGGAGGCCGGCGGCCTTGCCCGCAGCGGCTTCAACAGCGCAGGCGTTTCCATCACGGCCAACTACCTGGAGTCGGATCGCGACTTCCAGCAACTGGGCGTTCCGCTTTCACTGATTCGCCGGAAAGTGCTGGAGCAGGAAATTTTTTCACTGGCGATGAAAGCGGTGGCCACCACGCCGAAATCCTGCTCGAACAACATCATGCTGGGCATGGCAGAGGGCTTCGGCATCGATTTTGAATGCACCACCAATGAGGCGTTTCCTATTTATCCCGGCCCCGACAACCTGATCGTCCATGCCAATCACTGGATGAGCCCGGTCGCCTTAAGCAAACTGGTCGACAAGGGCTTGTCGAATTCGCCGGACAGCCACTACCGGGACTGGCGTGTGCGCAAGTTGCTGAATAAAAAAGAGAAGCTTGGCCGCCAGGATTTGAAAGACGCATTTTTCGACAATTTTGGCGCTCCCTACGCTGTTTGCCGCCCACCGCGGCCTGGCAGCAATGAAAACCTCTCGGCAACGGTTGCCATGGTCATCATGGAACCGGCCGCCAGGGAAATGGATGTGGTCCCCCTGCCGGCCCTTAACCGTGTTTTCACGCGCTACAGCCTGACCGAAGAGCCCAAGGTCTTCGAGTCATAGAACTGAAACGAGAAAGAACGGTGGGCGCGACAGGTAGTAGCCGGATTCCGGATTCACGGCGTTTCAGCTTCGCACAGCTTGAACAAAGGCCCCCCGCAAACCAGACGCCGCATCCGGCTGGGTTCTGATAACTGATAACCGCGGGACCTCAGCCTTCGGAAAACAGCGCCACAATCGTCTGCCGCATCCACCGGTTACCGGGATCAGACTCAAACCGCTTGCTCCAGTGCCGCGACACTGTGAAGCCGCCATGCAGGGCATTCGTGAGCCACAGCCCGTCACTCAGCAGGTAGCTGTTTGAGCACCGGCGCAAAAGTCACAAACACCGATGTGCCTTCGCCCGGCGTCGATTCCACCCAAATCCTCCCGTGATGCCGGGCGATGATGCGCTGGCAGGTTGTCAGCCCAATGCCGGTTCCGCTGAACTCGCTCAGAGTGTGGAAACGTTGAAATGGCTTGAAGAGCAGTTCGGTGTTCCGCGCATCAAAGCCAACACCGTTGTCCTGAACCCGAACAATCACGTCAGCCCCCTCTGCATCCACCAGCAGCCGAATGTGCGCATCGTCGCGCTTGCCGGTGAATTTCCAGGCGTTGCCCAGCAGGTTGGCCAGCAGTGGTAGCACCAGGCCGGCGTCTGCGCGCACATGCAACGATGCGGGCGCTTCAAAGCGCACCTTGCGATGGGGCTCCTGGTGCTGAAGCTCCTCCATGATGTCTTGGGCGATGGGAACGAGGTCCACGTCTACGATGTTCAGCATCGTCGTGGAAACCCGTGACAGGGACAACAGGTCATTGACCAGGCTGGCCATCTGCTTGGCCGAACGTTCGATGCGGGCGGTTAATTTGGCACCGTCCTCGTTCAGCACAGCGGCATACCGCTTCTGAAGAATCTGCGTGAACCCGACCACGGAGACCAGCGGTGACTTCAGGTCGTGCGCGACAGTTCTTGCAAACGCGTCGAGCTCGGCATTGACGCGCACCAGTTCGGCCGTTCGTTCCGCCACCAGCCGCTCCAGCTCAAGCTGGTTCGCCGCACGCTGCGCCTCGTGTTGCTTTGCTGCCGTGACGTCGATGGCCATCACCATGGCGGCCTTGCGCTGCAGGAACTGCACCGTATGCAAGGTGAGGTGAACAAAGACGACCTCGCCGGACTTCTTGCGGTGCCGTACCACACCCATGTCGTGCGGTCCCTCCAAGACGTCCTGCTTGGTTGCGAGCAGGAGCGGCAAGTCTTCTGCCGAGCGTATGTCCCTCAGGTTCATATGCAGGAACTCATCATGCGAATAACCGTAATACCGCGTGGCAGCCTCATTCACGGCCAGGAAACCGAGCGTCTCCTGGTCATACACCCACATCGGCTTTGGGTGTTGCACGAACAGATCGCGCGCATGCAGCTCCATGGCTTCAGCCCGGTTGCGTGCATCGAAGAGCCGCCTGTAGCCCGCGTTGACCAGGAAAATCAGGCCAAGGGAGGTGCTCAGAACATAGAAGATGCCCTTATAGCGCTGGGCCGTCGCCAGCCAGACAGGGCCGACAGAAATGGACGTGACAAAAGTGTCTGAAGCGAAAATCCAGAGAACCCCAAGCGCGGCGTAAAGTACGCCGATTCCCAAGGAAAACCTTGAAACGTTCGGCCTCAGGACTGCTTTGAAGTTTTGACTCATGGCAAACTCTATTGGGTCCTCCTGGCACCTCGCCACAACGGCGAGCTCTTCCTCTTCGTGCTTCGCCTCCGCGGCACGGCACGACGATAGCACGGGACGAAGAGCGCCAACACCGCGACCACCTCAGGAAAGCGATGATTTTCCACCTTTTTGCACCCTACTTTCTCGCCGGGTTTCGCTACGGCGCATGAGCAGCGCTCATGGGCTCTCCCGGGCAGCAGCGCGACTGCAGTTTTACCGCTGGATGGTGTTCAACATTCTGACTGGCAAGGCGACAACCTCCTGCGGGCATTAACGTCGCACCGACCTATGACTTGCGATGCACGGCGGTATACGAGACCAGAGCCCTGGCTAACGAAAAGGGCCACTGGCCCGGCACGCCCTTGGCATTCTTCCAGGGCAACGCGACCACCTTTGCAGTGACTCTCGCTAACGTGCTCGAAGGCGAAGCAGGCTATGGGTCTGGCCGAGGCGACTGCGAAACGGGACTTGACCGCTCGACCATACCTCGATCGCCGAGTGGCACGGCAGGAGCCTTGTGCAGCGCTACCTGATGACGCGAGGCGAGACTCCGATCATGGAGGAGTACGACGAGGTGCGCATCTTCGCTGGCCGCAACGCACGAACGATGCGTCGCATGTTCGCCTGGGAGATTCCGGCGCAGATCCAGCAGTTGCGCGAATAAGAGAGAGGCTGCGCCGGAGCCCTGCCGCAACGCTGAGTCCTTAGATGGCGCGGTTCAGGTCCACGTCCAGGCCTGCCCGCTTCATCTCGCGCGCCAGCAGCAGCCGCCACAAGCCCGTGTCGTCGACCGTGATACGTGTCGCGCCCTTCAAGGCGGCCGGCAATGCACCCTGTTCGGACAGCAGGCAGACGATGCGGCTGCGGCCGAGCACGGCGAGCATGAATCCGATGGCCAGCATGGCTGCCGGTGCGTCGGGGTCGTCGCCCGGCAGAAGCAGCAGGAACGCCACGTTGCGCAGCGCCTCGAGTTGATCGACAGAGACGGCGTCGAGTACCGCCGCCTCCAGTCCCAGTTGCTCCAGGAGTTCGCACGCCTGGCCCGCAGCGTCGTCGCCGCCCCAGCCCAGGACGGCCACGCGTCCGCCGGGCACGGCTTGCTGCGCTGTGATGGAAGAGGAAGCGGAATCGGGATCGGCTTTGGACATGGGCATCATGGTAACAGCGGGAGATGAAGGCGTCTGCGCGGTCGTCGGTACAGGTGACGGTGCCGGAGTGGGCGCAGACACCGGCGCCTGTGCAGGTGGCGGTGATGGTTCCGCCTCCGCAGCCGGAGCCGCCGCCGGCGCACTCGTCGGTACAGGCGACGGTGCCGGGCTGGGCGCAACCACTGGCGCCTGTGCGGGTGGCGGCGGCGGTGGTGGCGGTTCCACCTCTGCAGCCGGAGCCGCCGCCGGCGCGCTCGTCGGTACAGGCGACGGTGCCAGGGTGGGCGCAGACACCGGCGCCTGTGCGGGTGGTGGTGGTGGCGGCGACGGCGGTGGGGGTGGCTCCGCCTCTGCAGCCGGAGCCGCCGCCGGCGCGGCAGCGGCCCGGCCCTCAAGACGCTCCGTCAGGAGCTTCTTGGCCGCATTCAGATGGGCGATGGCCCGATCGATCCCATGCTTGACTTTTTGCTGGCGCTCCTCGACCGAGTAGCGGTCGCCGAAGGTCTTGTCCAGGAAGAAGTCCTGTGTCGCCACGGCGTACTGCCTGTACTCAGGTGTGCCCACGCCGAAGCTGTCGGCAAGGGTAGCGTTGATTTTCTTTTGCAAGGCCTCCATGCCCGAGTCCCAGCCATCCCGTGCGACCGAGACATCGAAGGTCCGCAGCATCTTGACCTGCCGGTTGACCTTCTCGATCGTGTTCTTGATCGAGGCCTTGTCATGGGTGCCTGCGGGTGGCGGTGTGTGTTTGTCGATGGACATGCAGCTTCCTTATGCGGCCAGCCTGCACTTTAACGCGTCCGTGACGCGAACCCGAAGAAGCTCGTGGCGCAGCCTACAAAATCAGCATCGCCCGGAAGTCATTGACATTGGTATTCGTCGGCCCGGTGATGACCAGGTCACCCAGCGGCTCAAAGTAGCCATAGGCATCGTTGCGGTCCAGGTACTGGTTCAGCTTCATGCCCTGTGCCAGCGCCCGTTCCAGGGTGTCGGGTGCGACGAACGCGCCGGCGTTGTCTTCCACACCGTCAATGCCATCGGTGTCGGCGGCCAGCGCATACACGCCCGGTTGCCCCTGCAGCCCCAGCGCCAGCCCCATGCAGAATTCGCCGGCCCGCCCGCCCCTGCCTTTGGGGGTGCCGTCAGGCTGCTTTTTGATGGTGACGGTGGTTTCGCCGCCGCTCAAAATCACGCAAGGTTTCTGGAAAGGCTGGCCCTTGAGCGCCACCGCGCGGGCCAGTGCCGCATGCACCTTGCCGACTTCGCGCGACTCGCCTTCCATTTCATCGCTGAGGATGTAGGCCGTCAGCCCCGCATCCCTGGCAACGGCGGCGGCGGCTTCCAGGCTTTGCTGCGGCGTGGCAATCATGTGGACCTCATGGCCGTTGAAGGCCGCATCGCCGGGCTTGGGCGTTTCGAGCGCGCCCTGCTCCAGCAGACTCATGAGCCCGCCCGGAATCGCGATGCCGTAGCGCGCGAGGATGGCCACAGCCTCGGCGCAGGTGCTGGCATCGGGCACGGTCGGGCCGCTGGCAATGATCGAGGGGTCGTCGCCCGGCACGTCGCTGATGGTGAGCGTGACCACGCGCGCCGGCGCGCAGGCCGCGGCCAGCCGCCCGCCCTTGATGCGCGACAGGTGCTTGCGCACGCAGTTCATCTCGCCAATGTTGGCGCCGCTGTTCAGCAGGTCCTTGTTGATGCGCTGCTTTTCTTCCAGCGTGAGGCCCTCGGCGGGCAAGGTCAAGAGAGACGAGCCGCCACCGGAGATCAGGCACAGCACCAGGTCGTCCGCAGTCAGGCCCTGCGTCATGGCCAGGATGCGCTGCGCAGCCGCCAGGCCCGCCGCATCGGGCACCGGGTGCGCCGCCTCGACCAGTTCGATGCGCTGCTTCAGGCCCGCAGGTCGCGGTGGAATATGGTGGTAGCGCGTGACCACCAGCCCCTCCAGCGGTGCATCAGCAGGCCAGAGGGCCTCGACGGCCTGCACCATGGAGCCCCCGGCCTTGCCGGCGCCCAGGACGATCGTCCGACCCTTGGGCGGCTTGGGCAGCCACGCGGCCGTGTTGTGCAAAGGCAGCGCACGTTGCACTGCCGCGTGGTAGAGATGCTCCAGAAACTGGCGCGGCTGGGAGGCGGGGTTGGGTGCGGTCATTCGGATGTCTCTTGCGGGTTATTGGAAGGCAGTTGATTGAACAGCGCTGCTTTCCGGCACTGCTCGCTGTCCCGCCCAGACCGTCATTGTGCCGCCGTAACTCGCCTGTAACACCGCACCACGGTTAAAAGTGAATTACCCCGCGCCGAGCCATCCCTCCAGCAAAAAGCGCCTTCCGGGGGGGGCCGACGCCAGCGGCCGGCCCGGCCTACTTCTTGCCCAGACCCAGCCGCTGCGCGCCCTCGGTGTACAGGCGCACCTTGTCTTTCATGAAAGCGTCCATCTGATCGGCGCCGACATTGACCAGCTCGAACCCGCTCCTGGCCGCGAGCTCCTTCATTTCAGGGTCGTTGTTCATGGCGGCCCAGAGGTCCGAGAGGCGCTTGCGCGCTTCGGGCGGGGTTGACTTGGGCACACCGATGCCGCGGTAGGCGCCATCGACCCAGTCCACACCGAGCTCCTTGAAGGTGGGCACTTCGGGCATCAGCGGGTGGCGTTTTTCCATGGCCACGGCCAGCGGCCGCAGGCGGGTCTTGTTGCTGATGGCAAACGGCGTGTAGGTCATGGCACCGTCGACCTGGGAACCGATCACCGCCGTGGCCATGTCACCCGTGCCTTTGTAGGGGATGTAGTTGGTCTTGACGCCGAAAGCCGCATTCAGGCGTTCGTGCGCCGCGTGGTTGGCCGAGTTCAGGCCCGAGCCACCCAGGCTGAGCTGGCCGGGCTTGGCCTTGGCCGCACTGAGGAAATCGGCAAAAGTCTTGATCGGGCTGGACTCGGGCACCACGAGGATGTCGGGCGTGTAGTGGAACCAGAACACCGGCGTGATGTCCTGCGTCTTGTACTGCACCTGTCCCTCCAGCGGCTGGAACACGATATGCGGCAGGTTGATGCCAACCACGTTCAGCCCGTCGCCCGGCAACTGGTTCATCTGGCCCCACATCAGCCCGCCCCCCGCACCGGCCTTGTACTGGATGATGGTGTCGATGGCAGGGCATTTTTTCTTCAGCACAACCTGTTGATGCCGTGCCGACAGGTCGGACTCGCCGCCAGGCGGAAAGGCCTGCCAGTACAGCACGTTCTTGTCGAGGCAACCGGGCCCGGCGGTTGCCGGAGCGCCTTGCGCCAGGGCCAGCGGGGCCAGCAAGGCCAGGCCGATTGCACTTAAAAGCTGTTTCATGGTTTGTCTCCTGTTGATTGTTGCCATCTCGTCATCCATCAGGCCAGACTGGCCAGTCAGGTCCTTACCGTCTGGCCTGCCAGGCCAGGCCTGTCACGCCGCCTGGCGCACCGGGGCCGCGGCAAAACGCGCGCAGACGGCGTCGGTGACCTGTGCCATCGTGGCCTTGCCGCCAAGGTCGCCGGTATGCAGCGCCGGGTTGGCGGTGATGGCTTCCACCGCCTCCATCAGCACCCTGGCGGCCTCGGGCTCCCCAAGGTGCTCGAGCATCATCACGCAGGACCAGAAGGTGCCCACCGGGTTGGCAAGGCCCTTGCCCATGATGTCGAAGGCAGAGCCGTGAATCGGCTCGAACATCGACGGATAGCGGCGCTCGGGGTCAATGTTGCCGGTGGGCGCAATGCCCAGGCTGCCGGCCAGTGCGGCGGCCAGGTCGCTCAGGATGTCGGCATGCAGGTTGGTCGCAACAATCGTGTCGAGCGAGGCCGGGCGGTTGATCATGCGCGCCGTCGAGGCATCCACCAGTTCCTTGTCCCATTTGACATCCGGAAACTCTTTGGAGATCTGCAGGGCAATCTCGTCCCACATCACCATGGCATGGCGCTGGGCGTTGGACTTGGTGATCACCGTCAGCAGCTTGCGGGGGCGCGACTGCGCCAGCTTGAAGGCAAAACGCATGATGCGCTCCACACCGGCACGCGTCATCATGGAGACGTCGGTCGCCACTTCGATGGGATGGCCCTGGTGGGCGCGGCCACCAACGCCCGAATACTCGCCCTCGGAATTTTCGCGCACGATGACCCAGTTCAGGTCTTCGGCCTTGCAGCGCTTCAGGGGGCCGTCGATGCCGGGCAGGATGCGCGTGGGGCGCACGTTGGCGTACTGGTCAAAGCCCTGGCAGATCTTCAGGCGCAGGCCCCAGAGCGTGATGTGGTCGGGGATGTGCGGGTCGCCGGCGGAGCCGAACAAAATCGCGTCCATGCCGCGCAGCGCATCCAGGCCGTTGTCCGGCATCATCACGCCGTGTTGGCGGAAATAGTCGCCGCCCCAGTCGAACGAGGTGAAATCGAATTTGAATTTGCTCTGCGTGGCGGCCAGCGCTTGCAGCACGGTCTGGCCGGCCGGCACCACTTCCTTGCCGATGCCGTCACCGGGAATACACGCGATCTTGTAGGTTTTCATGAAATGTCCTGGGCTGTTGTGAGTTGTCCTGCCGACAACTTTAACGATTGCCCAGTGCGTTTAAAACATTTCAGGTTATGTCATTATTTACTTCAAGCTAACAATTGTTGAGCCCTCATGCGCCCTGTTCCAGGCATCAGGGAACAGGTACTCAGGTACTTTCAGTCAGGGTGGCCGCCGAGACGGCAGTTGGCCGTTGTTCGACCCTCTCCTCCGGAGCGCGGCCTCACAACGCCGCCATCATCAGACGGCGGTGATGCCGGCAGATCACTGCCGAATACGACCGGCCTCGGTGACGATGGTCAGTTCCACAAACCTTGAGCCGGACCGCATGCCCGGCTTGAAGCCGACCTTGTAGCCGCCCAGGTCGAGGTCCAGGCCGTCGAGCGCTTTCACCAGCCCGTCGCGGGAGACACGGGTGCCCATGCGCCGCACGGCTTCCACAATCACCGTGCCGGCAATGTAGCCCTCCATCATCGCGTAGCTCACCGGCACTTCCAGGTCAGGGGTGCTGCCCGCCAGGTCGCTGAATTCCTTGTTCAACCGGCCTGAAATCTTGTACGGGTTGGGCGTTACCTGGGTGATAGCCAGGCCCTTGAGCTGGGCCTCGCCCAGGCGCTTGGAGATTTGCTCGATGTCTGCGCCCGAGTGTGCGAACAGGCGCGCCGTGCCGCCGCCTCCCTGGTATTTTTCAATGAAGGCTGCTGCAGCAGAGCCGCTGGCGACGATGATGATCGCCTGCGGCGCCGCGGCAATGAAGGTGTCAATCACCGCATTGGGAACCTTGGCCGTACCGGCCGCGTAAGCGCCCTTGGCCGTGATGTGGGCGCCCTTGCTCTTCATCACGTCTTCCGTCGCGGCAATCAACGGGGCAGCACCGGGGCCATCCTGGTAAAAGAGGCCAATGCGGGTGATACCGACCGTGACGAGATGTTCGGTGATCTTGTTGATCTCATCGCGCAGATTCGCACGGACGCTGTAAAGCAAGGGCGCCTCGGCCCTGATCTCGTTCACGCGGTAGCCCACCAGCGGGATATTTTCCTTTTCGAGCAGGCCGGAACTGACCAGCTCGCCAATCACGTGGTCGCCGAAGTAACCCGCCAGCACGAGCGGGCGGCTCTCGCCGAGCAGCTGCCGGGTGGCGGTCATATTTTCGGCAGGGCTGCCGGAATCGTTCTTGCGGACCAGGCTGAACGTATGGCCGTTCACCCCACCCGCCTTGTTGGCCTTGTTCAGGGCCAGCTGGATGCCGGTTGAATAGGCGCGGGCCTGCGAGCCCTCCAGCCCGGACAAGGGGGCCACCTGCCCGACAACAATCTGGACGGCATGGACTGCCAGCGGCGCGGCCAGGGCAGCGGCAACCGCCAGGTGACGAATCAGGAACTGCAAACGCATCATCATGGGTTTCTCCTCCTCATAGGGTGTGGCACGCCAGGCGGACTGGAGAGGCCGCGGCGACCATCTGTTTCTTGGTTATCAGGCTAATTAGGCTATTGGGCCTAACGGATATCGGCACAGGGCAGTGCCCGGCTACAGCCGTCAGGCAGCAACCGCCACGAATTGAAGCACGGGATCCGGCGATACGGGTACGTGGAATTACGCAGACGCGCCCGCGCAGTGCTGCGCCGACGGTTGCGGATGCGGTGACCGGTCAGCGGATCAAGGCGTCCGGGCACCCGCCTCAAACCACCTCCGGAGCAGCTCGCGCTCCGCGTCGGTCATGCCGGTGGCATTGTTCATGGGCATGGCCTTGCTCACCACAGCCTGCTGGTACACGGCTTGCGCATGCCGGCTGAGCTGCTCCGGCGAATCCAGCCGCACGTTTTTCATCTGCACCTGCTCGCCATGGCACTGGTAGCAGCGCTGGGCCAGCACCTTCTGCACCGCGGCATAACTGCCGGCGCCGTCAGCCCCCGTACCACGTTGGCCAGTCGCTATCGATTCGGTAGCAACCGGATTCATCCAGACGATCGCGCCGATGATCACCGCGACCCCGGTCAGCGCATAAGGCAGCGGGTGGCGGTTGCGGCCCAGCTTGTAGCCATGGCGCAGCACAAAGAACTGCCGGATGGCGGCGCCGGCCAGCATCATCAGGATGAGCACCAGCCAGTTACGCGGATGACTCCAGGTAAAACTGTAGTGGTTGCTCAGCATGGCAAACAGCACCGGCAGCGTGAAGTAGGTGTTGTGCACGCTGCGCTGCTTGCCGCGCAGGCCGTGCACCGGGTCCACCGGCTCACCGGCCTTGATGGCAGCAATCACCTTGCGCTGGCCCGGGATGATCCAGAAAAAGACATTGGCGCTCATGGCCGTGGCCATCATGGCTCCCACCAGCAAGAAAGCCGCGCGCCCGGCAAACCAGTGGCAGGCCAGCCAGGACGCGATGCACACCAGCAGCGCAACCAGCGCCCCGACGATGGCATCCCCATTTTTGCGCTGCCCCCACAGCTGGCAGATGCCGTCGTACAGCATCCAGAACACCACCAGGAAAGACAGCGCCACACCGACAGCCGCACCCGTCGACCAGTTCATCAGGGACTTGTCGATCAGGTAGGTGCCGGCGTTCCAGAGATAGGAGATGGTGAAGAGCGCAAAACCCGACAGCCAGGTGCTGTAGCTTTCCCAGTAAAACCAGTGCAGGTGCGCCGGCAACTGCGGCGGTTGGACCGCGAACTTGACCGGGTGGTAAAAGCCGCCGCCGTGTACCGCCCAGAGCTCGCCGCTGACACCCTGCCGCTTCAGGTCCTCGTCTTCCGGCGGCGTCAGGCTGGAATCGAGAAAGACAAAGTAAAACGAGGAACCGACCCAGGCGATGGCGGTAATGACATGGACCCAGCGCAGCAGCAGGTTGGCCCAGTCGAGAAGGTAGTTTTCCATATCTCTCAACCTATGCAAACCTGCTCACCACTGCGGGCGCTGTAAGCAGAAATTAGGCCGCGAACAAAAGAAACAGACGTTTCCCGGCTCCGCTGCGGCCTGATGGCGCTAGTTTATCGAGTTTGACGGCCGCCGCAAAATTCGTGCGGCACCGCCTCAAGCCGCGTTGACGGTTTGCAACAGCTGGGCCGCCACGGCGACCGCAATCACTTCCGGTTCCTTGCCGCTGATACCGGGCACGCCGATCGGGCAGGTCACCTGCGCCAACTCGGCCGGCGTGAAACCCCTGGCCTCCAGCCGATGGCGAAACACCGCCCATTTGCTTTTGCTGCCGATCAGGCCGATGTAAGGCAGGTCGGCCTTCTCGCGCTGGCGCTTCAGGCAGGCGGCCACTATATCCAGGTCCTCCGCATGGCTGAAACTCATGATGAGCACGCGCGACTGCGGCGCCAGGCCGGGCACGGCCGCCTGCACCGGCCCGGAATACTCGCACACGACGCGTTCCGGCACCTCGTCGGGGAAGACCTCGTCGCGGCTGTCGATCCAGGTGAGCAGAAATGGCAACGGCGCCAGCACCTGCACCAGCGCATGGCCCACATGGCCACCGCCAAACAAGGCCACCGGCACCAGCCTGCCGGCCAGTTCATCGGCCAGGCTTTGCGCCAGCGCGGGCGCATCATGCGCGCCAACCCTCTCGAAACGAAGATGCACCACGCCACCGCAGCATTGGCCCAGCGCCGGCCCCAGCGCAAAACGCACCGGCGCCTCGGCGGCCTCCTTCGCCTCTTCCGCCTCTTTCCCTTGCACGCCCTCGGCCAGCAGTTGCGCACGCGCCCTGGCAATGGCTTCGTATTCCAGGTGACCGCCGCCTATGGTGCCCACCAGGGCGTCGGCGAAAACGGCCATCCAGGTACCGGCCTCGCGCGGAACGGAGCCCTGGGTCGAAACCACCCGCACCAGCACCGCCGGCTCATGGGCCAGCCGTGCCAGAAAAGCGTCGACGGGCCGACTGGTGTTGCTGGAAACCATTGGTGACGAGTTGGCCATGTCAGCTGATTGAATTGTGGGCAAAATAGTTACATCAACAACATGAATTCAACAAGGGGCACAAGGAGCGCTGCAGGCACACGAGGCGACAAGGCACGCCGTACGCGAATACAGGCTGAACCCTTACCTTAGCACCACCTCGCCCGATTCGGGCACAGATGGCGCTTGGCAACACCCCGCTCCCGGGATCAGTCCGGACAAATGGCAACAAGCAACAAACAATAAGCGGACACCCACATCATGAGACACGACACGCCTGACTCCGCACTTCGCCGCCACTGGCTGCTGGCACTCCTCGCCGCCTCGTTGGCTGCACTGCTCAATGCCTGCAAGACCGCCCCCGAAGTGGCTCTCCCCGAGTCCCCGAAGGAGCCCGACAAGCCCGACAAGCCGGTGGTCGGCCCTGTCGCCGCCCCGAAAGGCTCAGCCCGAACGTCTTCGGCCAGCTCGCCGCGCGCCTACCGGGAAGACGGCGCCACCCATATTTATGGCCTCAATGCCGACCGTATTTACAAGGGGAAAATGCCGCCGCTGCTCTACGCCATCGGGGTCTTGAACGTGGAGATAGACCGCGCCGGCCGCGTGACCCGCCTGGACTGGATGCGCGCGCCGCGCCATGCCCCGGAGGTAGTTGCAGAAATTGAACGCACCATCAAGGAAGCCTCACCCTTTCCCGCGCCCACGCGGCTGGGCAAGGTGGTTTATACCGACACCTGGCTGTGGCACAAGAGTGGCAAGTTTCAGCTGGATACGCTGACCGAAGGGCAGAACTAGAGCCCCCACGCTTGCTCACTGCGTGTAGCCGCTGCCCCCCCCGAGGAGGCCGCCCGCCTGCGGCCCGGCAAAGCCGGTTCCGCGGCTCAGGCTGGGTTGAAGATCCCTCTTTGTCGCTCTTTCATATCCGGTAGTCCTGGCTTGTCGAAGGATGGCCCCAGGGCGCTCCAAGCGCGATGCGCAGCGAGCCGTCCAATACCAGCAGGGGCCGCGGGACTGGCTTTGCCAGACCGCAGGCGCAGCGGCCCCCTCGGGGGGGCAGGGAGCTACACGAAGTGAGCGACCGTGGGGGTCACTCTATTTTGAGGTTTTGCGTTTTCACGACGTTGCGCCAGGCGCGATAGTCGGCTTCGATGAAGTGGCCCAGCAGCGCGGGCGAGCCGGGTGCGGGCTCGACGGCATCGGCCTTGAAGCGGGCGAGCACGTCAGGCAAGGCCACTACCTTGTTGATGGCAGCATTCAGGGCATTGACGACGGCAGCAGGCGTGCCCGTGGGCGCCATCAACGCGAAATAGTTCACCACATCGATGCCGGGCATGCCGGCCTCGGTCATGCTGGGCACATCGGGCAGCGCGCTGGAGCGCTTGGCGCTCGTCACGGCCAGGGGCTTGATGCTGCCGTTCCTGATGAAGGGCAACAGGGCGGGAATGGTGCCGGTGACCAGCTGGATCTGCCCGCCAATCATGTCCATGGTGGCGGGTGCCACGCCGCGGTAAGGAATATGCGTGATGAAGGTGCCGGTGCGCGCCTTCAGCAGTTCCAGCACCAGGTGGTTGACGCCCCCCGCACCGGCGGAACCGTAGTTGAGTGCGCCGGGGTTCTGCCTGGCCAGTTTGACCAGCTCTTTCATGTTGTTGACCGGCAACTGGGCGTTGGCCGCCCAGACCAGCGGGCCGCTGGCGATCATGCCGACCGGCGTGAACTGGCGCAGCGGGTCGTAGTTGGCGCTGGGCAGCGATGCAGCCACCGTGGTGAACGGCGAGGCCACCAGCAGCAGGGTGTAGCCATCGGCCGGAGCCTGGGCCACATACTGCGTGCCAATCGCGCCCGAAGCGCCGGCCTTGTTGTCCACCACAAAGGTGGCGTTCATGACTTCGCCGAGCTTTTGCGCCACCAGGCGCGCCATGGCGTCGGTGCCGGCGCCCGGCGCAAAGGGCACCACGATCTTGACGGCGCGGTCGGGATAGGTAGAAGTAGAAATAGAAGGGCCTTGCGCCCGTGCGGCGGGAAGCACCAGACTGGCGGCAGTCCCTGCAGATAACAGCAGGGCTTGGCGGCGGCTCAGGGCGCCCGTGGACGTGTCGTTCATGTAGAACCAAAAAAAGTGGCAACCGGCGGATTGTCGCCGCCTCCCATGACTGCTGCGTGACAGGGCCGCGACAGCCGCCGTGCGGCTTCAGCTTCCGCGGTAGGTCGAATAACTCCAGGGGCTGACCAGCAGGGGCACGTGGTAATGCTGGCGGGTATCGGCCACGCCGAAATCCAGCGTGACCTGGTCCAAAAAGGGCGGCTCCGGCAGCAACACGCCCTTCGCCCTGAAATAAGCCGCCACATCGAACACCAGCCGGTAAGTGCCTGCTTGCAGCGTGGCGCTGTCGTAGAGCAGCCCGCCCGGGTGGCGGCCATCGTCATCAAGGGTGAAGCTTTTCACCAGCGTGACCTGGTCGCCACGGGTGGTGAACAGTGCGACCCGCATGCCGCCCGCCGGCGTGCCGTGCATGGTGTCCAGTACATGTGTGCTCAGGCCCATGGCGTTCCTTCAGGGTTCAGGGTGGGTGAAAAATGCGAAATGGTTCACCAAAATTGTATACAGTTTTTGGATTTAGGGCTATGATGTCTGCATGGAATCATCCACCACCCATGCCATCGTCGAAGCCCTGACCAAGGCCATTGTGGAGCACCGGCTGCACCCGGGCACCAAACTGGCTGAACAAAAACTGGCCGATCATTTCGGCGTGTCGCGCACGCTGGTGCGGCAGGCGCTGTTCCAGCTGTCGCAAAACCGCCTGATCCGCCTGGAGCCCGCCCGCGGCGCCTTTGTGGCCGCACCCTCGGTGCCCGAAGCCCGGCAGGTATTTGCGGTGCGGCGCATGCTGGAGGCGGAAATGACCCGTGCCTTTGTGCGCGATGTCACGCCCGCCAAGATCAAGGCGCTCAGGGACCACGTCAACCAGGAGAAATCGGCCGTTGAGCGCAACGATGTGCCGGGCCGCACCGAACTGCTGGGCGACTTTCATGTGCGCATGGCCGAACTCATGGGCAACGAAGTGCTGGCTCAAATACTCGGCGAGCTGATCTCGCGCTGTGCACTCATCACCCTGATGTACCAGACCGCCAGTGCCGCCGAACACTCGAACGACGAGCACGCCGAAATCGTCAAGGCCCTGGCGGCCAAAGACGAAGCGCTTGCCGTGCGCCTGATGACCGAACATTTGCTGCATGTCGAAGAAAACCTCGCCTTTGACCGCAAGGTTCCCACCAACGATATTTCGATGGCACTGTCATGAACACAACACACGCACTGACAAACTTGACGGTAACCCAATTTTCCGACGGGCCGCCCCCAGGAAAATTAGCCCCCTCGGGGGGCCGCGTAGTACGCGAAGCGACAAGCGTGGGGGCACTATGAATTACGATTCCACTGCACCCTATCCCCGTGATTTGGTCGGTTATGGCCGCAATCCGCCGCATGCCCAATGGCCAGACCAGGCGCGCATCGCCGTGCAGTTTGTACTGAACTACGAAGAAGGCGGTGAAAACGCCGTGCTGCATGGCGATGCAGGCTCCGAACAGTTCCTCTCCGAAATGTTCAACCCGGCCAGCTTCGCCGACCGCCACCTGAGCATGGAAGGCATTTACGAATATGGCTCGCGTGTGGGCGTGTGGCGCATCCTGCGCGAATTTGAAAAGCGCAAGCTGCCGCTGACCGTGTTTGGCGTCGGCATGGCGCTGCAGCGCCACCCTGAACTGACCTCAGCCTTCGTTGAGCTGGGCCATGAGATCGCCTGCCACGGCTGGCGGTGGATCAGCTACCAGAATGTCGACGAAGCCACCGAGCGCGAGCACATGCGCCTGGGGCTGGAGGCCATCGAACAACTCACCGGCACCCGCCCCTTGGGCTGGTACACCGGGCGCGACAGCCCGCGCACGCGGCGCCTGGTGGCCGATGACGGCCGGCTGGCTTACGACAGCGACTACTACGGCGACGACCTGCCCTTCTGGATGAAGGTCGCGCGCACCGATGGCACGGTGGTGCCGCGCCTGGTGGTGCCCTACACGCTGGACACCAACGACATGCGCTTTTCGTTGCCGCAGGGGTTTTCCCAGGGCGACGATTTCTTCACCTACCTGAAGGACAGCTTTGACGCGCTGTACGCCGAAGGCGACGAGGCCCCGAAGATGCTGAGCATCGGCATGCACTGCCGGCTGCTCGGGCGGCCGGGGCGCATCGTCGCGTTGCAGCGCTTTCTGGACCATGTGCAGCAGCACGACCGCGTCTGGGTGTGCCGGCGCATTGATATTGCCCGGCACTGGCAGCAGACCCATCCGTATCCAGCATGAAAGGGAACCCCGCCATGGCCATCACTATCACCCTGGAACAAGTCAACCGTGCCTCCCGCGCCGAAGCGATGGAACTGCTGGACGGCCTGTATGAGCACTCGCCGTGGGTCGCCGAAAAGGCGCTCAACGAACGCCCTTTCCACTCACTGGCACATCTGAAACACGCGATGGCCCGCGTGCTGCACGACGCCGGCAAGAACGCGCAGATCCGCCTCATCCAGGCCCACCCTGAACTGGCCGGCAAGGCCATGGTCAGCCAGAGCCTCACGGCCGAGTCAGCCCATGAGCAGGACAAGGCAGGCCTCACGCAATGCACGCCGCAGGAGTTTGAAACCCTGCAGCACCTCAACACCGACTACAACGCCAAATTCGGCTTCCCCTTCATCCTCGCGGTGCGCGGCCCACGCGGCAACGGGCTGAGCAAGCGGCAGATCATCGAGACCTTTGCGCGGCGCCTGCAAAACCACCCCGACTTCGAATTGCAGGAATGCCTGCGCAACATCCACCGCGTGGTTGAACTCCGGCTCAATGACAAGTTCGCGGCCGAGCCGGCGCTGGGCAACGACGTCTGGGACTGGCATGAGCAACTGGCCCAATACAGCGACCCGGGCTACGCCGAAAAAGGCCAGTTGACGGTGACCTACCTCACCGACGCACACCGCGCCTGCGCGCAGTTCATCAGCAAGACCATGCGGGACTGCGGCTTTGACGAGGTGGGCATCGATGCCGTGGGCAATGTGGTTGGCCTCTACAAAGCCGCCACCCCCAACGCCAAAACCCTGCTCACGGGCAGCCACTACGACACCGTGCGCAACGGCGGCAAGTATGACGGCCGGCTCGGCATTTTTGTGCCCATGGCCTGCGTGCGCGAACTGCACCGCCTGGGCCGGCGACTTCCCTTCAACCTGGAAGTGGTCGGCTTTGCGGAAGAAGAGGGCCAGCGCTACAAGGCCACCTTCCTGGGGTCGGGCGCGCTGATCGGCGACTTCAAGCCCGAGTGGCTGGACCAGAAGGATGCCGATGGCATCACCATGCGTGAAGCCATGCAGCACGCCGGGCTCCAGCCCGCGGACATCGCGAAGATCAAGCGGCAGGCAAACAACTACCTCGGCTTTGTCGAAGTCCATATCGAGCAGGGACCGGTGCTCAATGAGCTGGACCTTCCGCTGGGCATCGTCACCTCGATCAACGGCAGTGTGCGTTACCTCTGCGAAATCATCGGCATGGCCAGCCACGCCGGCACCACACCCATGAACCGCCGCCGCGACGCAGCCAGCGCCGTGGCCGAGCTCGCGCTCTATGTGGAGAAGCGGGCCGCCCAGGACGGCGATTCGGTCGGCACCGTCGGCATGCTGCAGGTGCCGAACGGCTCCATCAATGTGGTGCCGGGCCGCTGCCTGTTTTCGCTCGACATGCGCGCGCCCGTGGATGCGCAGCGCGATGCATTGGTCGCCGACGTACTGGCGCAACTCAAAACCATTTGCGAGCGCCGCGGCGTGCACTACACGCTGGAGCTGACCGAGCGCGCGGCCGCCGCGCCCAGCGCGCCCGAATGGCAGCGGCGATGGGAGGCTGCCGTGGAACCCCTGGGCGTTCCGCTGTACCGCATGCCCAGCGGCGCCGGCCACGACGCCATGAAACTGCACAAGGTGATGCCGCAGGCCATGCTGTTTGTGCGCGGCGAGAATTCCGGCATCAGCCACAACCCGCTGGAGAGCACCACCAGCGACGACATTCAGCTCGCCACGGCCGCCTTCCAGCGCCTGCTGGCCAACCTGGCTTTGGAAACCCCATGACCACCACCAATATCAACACCGACATCAATACCAACAACACCGCCTACAAGCAGCTTGACCGCTGGATCGACGAGCACTTCGACGAGGAAGTGCGCTTCTTGCAGGAGCTGATACGCGTACCCACCGACACGCCGCCGGGCAACAACGCGCCGCATGCCGAGCGCACTGCCGAGCTGCTGCAGGCTTTCGGCTTTGAGGCTGAAAAGCACCCCGTTCCCGAAGCTGATGTACGAGCCTACGGACTCGAATCCATCACCAACCTGATCGTGCGCCGCCCGTATTCGAAACCCGGCGAAGGACGCACGATCGCGCTCAATGCCCACGGCGATGTGGTGCCACCCGGCGAGGGTTGGACCAAGGATCCTTATGGCGGCGAGATCGAAGACGGCAAGATCTACGGCCGCGCGGCCGCTGTCAGCAAATGCGATTTCGCCAGCTTCACCTTTGCCGTCCGGGCACTCGAAGCACTGGGCGCGCCGCTCAAAGGCGGTGTCGAGCTGCACTTCACCTACGACGAAGAATTTGGCGGCGAGATGGGACCGGGCTGGCTGCTGCGCCAGCGCCTGACCAAGCCCGACCTGATGATCGCGGCGGGCTTCTCGTATGAAGTCGTGACCGCCCACAACGGCTGCCTGCAGATGGAAGTCACCGTGCACGGCAAGATGGCCCATGCGGCCGTTCCCGACACCGGCGTCGACGCGCTGCAGGGCGCGGTGCATATCCTCAATGCGCTGTATGCGCAAAACGCGCTGTACCGCAAGGTCACCTCCGGAGTCGCGGGCATCAAACATCCCTATCTGAATGTCGGCCGCATCGAGGGCGGGACCAACACCAATGTCGTGCCCGGCAAGGTGATGTTCAAGCTGGACCGGCGCATGATCCCGGAAGAAAACCCGGTCGAAGTCGAAGCCACGATCCGCCAGGTGATTGCCGATGCCGCCGCCGGCTGCGCGGGCATCACCGTGGACATCAAGCGGCGGCTGCTGGCCAACTCGATGAAACCGCTGGCGGGCAACAAGCCCCTGGTGGACGCCATCCAGAAGCATGGCGAGGCGCTGTTTGGCCAGAAAATCCCGGCCATGGGCACGCCGCTGTACACCGACGTGCGGCTCTATGCCGAAGCCGGCATTCCCGGCGTGATCTACGGCGCCGGGCCGCGCACCGTGCTTGAATCGCACGCCAAGCGCGCAGACGAGCGCCTGGAGCTGGAAGACCTGCGCCGCGCCACCAAGGTGATAGCCCGTACGCTGGTGGACTTGCTGGCCTGAGCTAGCCGGCAAAACTCAGGTAAACCCGGCTTGTGCCGCCCGTGCTCCATGCGAAAGCCACTATTGAGTGCGGCCCCTGCGAATCGGTGCGCGGTGCGTGCGCAAGGGCGTCACTGACGCCTGAAAGTGAGCCGTCACAGGCGTAATATTAACTTCGTGCGCATGAACCGGGAAAGCCGGCGCTCGACCGCATGAACACCAGGAAAGCAGCGCTGGTCGCCAGTCTTCCAGCCATCAGAAAACCAGGAGACACACCATGACCACTCCTCTTTCTCCGGCTGAAGAAGCGCTGCGCGACGCCGCGCGCGACTACCACCGCAGCCCGGTGCACGGCAAGATATCCATCACGCCGACCAAGCCGCTGTCCAACCAGCGGGACCTGTCCCTGGCGTATTCGCCCGGCGTGGCCTACCCCTGCCTTGACATCGAGGCCGACCCCTCGCTCGCGGCCGAGTACACCTCGCGCGGCAACCTCGTGGGGGTGATCACCAATGGCACGGCCGTCCTGGGACTGGGCGACATCGGCCCGCTGGCAGCCAAGCCGGTGATGGAGGGCAAAGGCTGCCTGTTCAAGAAATTCGCCGGCATCGACGTGTTTGACATCGAGCTGGCCGAGCGCGACCCCGACAGGCTGATTGACATCATCGCCGCCATGGAGCCCACGCTGGGCGGCATCAACCTCGAGGACATCAAGGCACCGGAGTGTTTCTACATCGAGACGAAACTGCGCGAGCGCATGAACATTCCGGTGTTCCATGACGACCAGCACGGCACTGCCATCATCTCGTCGGCCGCCATGCTCAACGGCCTGGAGCTGGTGGGCAAGCGGATTGAAGACGTCAAGGTCGCGGTTTCAGGTGCGGGCGCGGCCGCACTGGCCTGCCTGGACGTGATGGTGGGTCTGGGGGTGCGCCGCGAAAACGTCTATGTCTGCGACTCCAAAGGCGTGATCTACGACGGCCGCCCCGGCGGTTTTGACGAATCCAAGAAACGTTTTGCCCAGGAAACGGCGCTGCGCACGCTGGCCGACGCGGTCTACGGCGCGGACGTGTTTCTGGGGTGCTCGGCGCCCGGCGTGCTGACGCAGGACATGGTCAAGACGATGGCCGCCAGCCCGATCATTCTGGCGCTGGCCAACCCCGAACCGGAAATCCGGCCCGAGCTGGCCAAGGCGGCGCGGCCGGACTGCATCATTGCCACGGGCCGTTCGGACTACCCGAACCAGGTCAACAATGTCCTGTGCTTCCCCTACATCTTTCGCGGCGCGCTCGATTGCGGCGCCACCAAGATCACCGAGGAAATGAAGCTCGCCTGCGTGCGGCAGATTGCCGACCTGACCAAGGCGGACATCAGCGAGGAAGTCGCCCGGGCCTATATCGGGCAGGAGCTGGTGTTTGGCCCCGACTACATCATTCCCAAGCCTTTTGACTCGCGCCTGATTCTCAGGATCGCACCGGCGGTGGCGCAGGCCGCGCAGGACTCGGGTGTGGCGACCCGGCCCATCACGGACATGGCCGCTTACCGGCAGCAGCTGTCGCGTTTCGTGTACTCGACCGGCATGCTCATGCAACCGGTGTTCAATGCGGCGCGCGCCATTCCGGACCCGCACAAACGCGTGGCCTTCGCCGAAGGGGAGGACGAGCGCGTGCTGCGTGCCGCGCAACTGGTGCTCGACGAAGGCCTGGCCCGGCCCATCCTCATCGGCCGTCCCGCCGTGATCGAGACCCGCATCGCCAAGGCCGGACTGCGGCTGCGGCTCGGCCACGATGTGGAATGCGTCAATCCCGAGGACGACCCGCGCTTTCGCCATTACTGGGAAACCTATCACCGGATCATGGGTCGCCACGGCGTGACGCCCGACGCCGCCAAGGCGGCAGTGCGCCGCTCCACCACCACCATCGCCGCGCTGATGGTCAAACTCGGCGACGCCGATGTCATGCTGTGCGGCATGGTGGGCCGCTACGACGGACATCTTGAGCATGTGCGCGACATCATCGGGCTCAAAAAGGGTGCGTCCGGGTTTGCGGCGCTCAATGCACTGATGCTGGACAAACGCACCCTGTTCATCGCCGATACCTTTGTCAACGAAGACCCGAGTGCCGAGCAGCTGGCCAGCATTGCGCTGATGGCAGTCGACGAGGTGCGGCGCTTCGGCATCCCGCCCAAGGTGGCCTTTCTGTCGCACTCCAACTATGGCTCGTCCAACCGCGCGTCGGCGCGCAAGATGCGGCTGGCCCACGAGCTGTTCGCCAGGATGGCGCCCGACGTGGAGTCCGATGGCGAGCTGCAAGGCGATGCGGCGCTGTCGGAAGAGGTGCGGCGGGCGTCCCTGATGGAAAGCAATCTGAGCGGAGAGGCCAACATCCTGATTTGCCCGAATCTGGATTCCGCCAACATCCTCTTCAACGTGCTCAAGATGACGGGCGGCCAGGGTGTCACCGTCGGCCCCATTCTGCTCGGCACGGCCGCCTCGGCGCACATCCTGACCACCTCGGCCACCGTGCGGCGCGTGGTGAACATGACGGCACTGGCCGTGGCCAGCGCGGCGGCCCGGCGCTGACACGCCCCCCGTCACCGCTCCTGGAGCCGTGACAGGCACCATCCAGGGTTTCCGGGGCTCGCCTGCATCCGTGCGCTGCGAAAGTCGACGTTTACCGACGCACGCTGCGCGATCTGCCAGGTTGACGGTCAGGGGCTTTCGGCCCTCCCCCCTCAAAACTCCCGCTGCGGCGGGAGTTTTTCTTTTCCGGGGCGCTCTGTCTGCACCGCCCGGGTGAGCCGGTGAAATGGGCGAGATGGATGAGCCGGTGAAACGGGCGAATCAGTTTTTACTTTCCCGGCAGGGATGACTCGGGATAACCCTGAAATGTTATTTCCGCACTTTGCCTACATTACTTGTATGCAAGACTTGTGAGCAATAGGCCTTGCTGTTCAGAAACCCCTTTCGGAGACTGCCATGCCCAAGTTTTTCCGCTCCCTGTTCGGTCAGGTGCTGCTCGCCCTGATCGTCGGTGTGATCCTCGGTTTTGTCTGGCCAGACACGGCCGTGCAACTCAAGCCGCTCGGCGACGGCTTCATCAAGCTGATCAAGATGCTGATTCCGCTGATCGTGTTTTGCGTGGTGGTGCACGGCATCGCTGGCACCGGCGACCTCAAGCGGGTCGGCCGGGTCGGCGTCAAGTCGCTGATCTACTTTGAGGTGGTCACCACCGTCGCCCTGGCGCTGGGCCTGCTGCTGGCCTTTGTGTTCCAGCCCGGCGTGGGCATGAATGTCGACCCCAAGACGCTCGACGCCAGCGCCATGAGCGCCTATGCCACCAACGCGAGCAAGCTGACCGGCGGCGGCACGGTCGACTTCCTGATGAAGCTGATCCCGACCACGGCGGTGAGCGCCTTCGCCAACGGCGACGTGCTGCAGGTGCTGCTGTTCGCCGTGTTGTTCGGCTGCGCGCTGGCCATGCTGGGCGAGCGCGGAAAGCATGTCAGCGGTTTCATCGAAGATCTCTCCCATGTGCTGTTCAAGACCATGGGCATCATCATCAAGCTGGCGCCCCTGGGCGTGCTGGGTGCCATTGCCTTCACCGTGGGCAAGTACGGCATCGGCTCGCTCAAGCAGCTGGGCATGCTGGTGGTGCTGTTCTATGGCGCGGTGACCATCTTCGTGGTCGCCGTGCTCGGCGCCATCATGCACCTGTCGGGCTTCAACCTGTTCAGGCTGCTGCGCTACCTGCGTGAGGAACTGATGGTGGTGTTTGCCACCACCTCGTCCGACAGCGTGCTGCCGCAGATCATGGCCAAGCTCAAGCACATGGGCATACGCGACTCCACGGTCGGCCTGGTCATCCCCACCGGCTATTCGTTCAATCTCGACGCGTTCTCGATCTACATCACGCTGGCGGCCGTCTTCATTGCCCAGGCCACCAACACACCGATCTCGATGACCGACCTGCTGACCATCCTGGCCATCTCGCTGGTCACCTCCAAGGGCGCCCACGGTGTGCCAGGCTCGGCGATCGTGGTGCTGGCCGCCACCCTGCAGGCGATTCCGGCCATTCCCGCCATCGGCCTGGTGCTCGTGCTGTCGGTGGACTGGTTCATGGGCATCGCCCGCGCCCTGGGCAACCTGATCGGCAACTGCGTGGCCACGGTTGCGGTGGCCGCCTGGGAGGGTGACATCGACCGCGAGCGCGCCCATGCCGTGCTCAATGGCGAGCCGCACGCGGTGTTCGACATAGAGGACGAGGAGCCAGCGCCCGTGCCGGTGGCCGTGCCAGTTCGTTAGTCCGTTAAAGTCCCATGCCATGAGCAGCCAGAACCAGATTTCCCAGCAGGTGGTCGAATCCATCCTCGCGCAAAAGCTCGCGCCCGGTGAGCGCCTGGGCGAGCAGGAGCTCGCCGAGCTGTTCGGTGTGAGCCGCACGCTGGTGCGTGAAGCACTGATGCAGCTGCAGGCACGCGGCTTCGTGGAAGTGCGCACACGCAAGGGCTGGTATGTGGTGGAGCCCTCGGTCGAGGAGGCACGCGATGCGTTTTCGGCCCGCCGCATCATCGAGACCGGTATCCTGCGCGAAGCAGGCCGGCCGCTGCAATCGGTGGTGCGCAAGCTGCGCCAGCACATTGCCCAGGAGAAACAGGCGATCGAAGACGCCGACGCCGCCACCCGCTCTTTCCTGCTGGCCGACTTCCATGTCTGCCTGGCCGAATGCCTGGGGCAACGGCTGCTGTGCGATGTGCTGCGCGACCTGACCGCGCGCACCACGCTGGCAGCCTCGCTGTACCAGTCCAAGCACGACGCGGGGCAGTCCTGCGCCGAACATGCCGGGATCGTGGCCGCGCTCGAAAAAGGCCAGCTGGAGCTGGCCCGGCAGCGCATGCTGGACCACATTGGCAGCGTCGAAGCGGCGCTGGGCTCGTCGGCGCCGGACGCCTCCAGCAGTGACAGGCTGCGCGCGGCGCTCTCGCCGGTAGGGCGGCCCACCTTGCGCCGGGTGGGCTGACGCGCCCTGCCATCAAGACCGGCTATGCGCCGCTGTTAACCCCTATACGGTTCAGTGAGCACACTGCGTGCAGTGCCGCTCATCTCCTTCCCCCGCTGGGGGAAGGCCGGGATGGGGGCTCACGGCGTAGGCGTCGGGCCGCCGCCGTGCTTGTCTGGTCGCCGCTGGCCCCCACCCCAACCCTCCCCCGGAAGGGGAGGGAGCTTTACGGGGTCTTGGCTGAACTGTATTGAACCTATCGGGGCCAGAGGCAATACGGCTCAGTGAGCACCTCGCATGCAGGGCCGATCATCTCCTTCCCCCGCCGGGGGAAGGCGGGCTCACGGGCGTGGGCGTTGGGCCATCGCGCTTGGCTGGTCGCCGCTGCCCCCACCCCAACCCTCCCCCAACGGGGGAGGGAGCTTCACGGGTCCTTGACTGAACCGTGCTGCCACGCTAACCAACTAACCGGGTAGCTGCCCGCCGGCCCTCACAGAAACCGCTCCAGCAGGCGGCGCGAGGCGCGGTCCAGCGCCGCCATGTCGGGCACGCTGTACTGCACGCCCTGGCTGCCCGAGATGAGCAAGGCCGTGCGCCCCAGCCGGCGTATGTCTTCCTCGCCCTTGAGCACAAAAGACGTGTCGCCCCGGTCGGTCTCCACCGTCCAGATGCTGGGTGTGGCAAAGGTCGACACGCTTTTCAGGCGCCGTATCTCGGGCACAAAGTCGCGCAGGGCCAGTTCTTCCTGCAGCAGCGTGCGCAGTGCGGGCGGCAGCGCCTGCAACTGCTCCACCCAGGCGAGTTCGTGGCCCTCGGTGCTGACCAGCGAGATGCCTTCATCGGGCGCAGCCAGCGGGAACGCCCGCACGGGCACCACGCCGGCATGCTGCTCGCCGTTGGCACCAATGAACAGCAGCCGGCCGGAGGGCTGGCGCACTAGCTGGAAAGCCGGTGAAGCTGCAGATGATGTCGAGGGTGTCGAGGGTGTCGAGGGGGAATTTGTCATGCTCAGGTTCTCACTCATGGGTTGCCCGCATGTTGTGCGGTATGGGCCAGCTGCGAGGTGGCCAGGGCTATCCGGCTCTCCTCGCCGTCCTGGCCGTCCTCCTCGCTGTCCACCTGACGCGCCTGCGCTTCATACAGCCGCCAGTAAGCACCCTGCTTCGCCATCAGCTCATCGTGCGGGCCGACTTCCACCACCTGGCCGCGGTCCATCACCACCAGCCGGTCGGCCTTGCGCAGCGTCGAGAGTCGGTGGGCAATGGCAATCGTCGTGCGGCCCTGCACCAGGTTGTCCAGCGCGCGCTGGATTTCCTTTTCGGTCTCGGTGTCGACCGACGAGGTGGCCTCGTCCAGGATCAGGATGCGCGGGTTGATCAGCAGGGCGCGCGCAATCGAGATGCGCTGGCGCTCCCCGCCCGACAGGCCCTGGCCGCGCTCGCCCACCAGCGAGTCATAGCCCTGGGCCAGGCGCAGGATGAACTCATGCGCATGGGCGGCGCGCGCGGCCGCCACGATCTCGGCGCGCGTGGCGCCGGGTTTGCCGTAGGCGATGTTCTCGGCAATCGTGCCGAAAAAGAGGAAGGGCTCCTGCAGCACCAGGCCGATGTGGCGGCGGTAGTCGGCCACGCCAAAGCGCCGGATGTCGGTACCGTCTACTTGAATAGCGCCGTCGCTCACATCGTAAAAACGGCAAATCAGGTTGACCAGTGTGCTTTTGCCCGAACCGCTGTGGCCGACCAGGCCGATCATCTCGCCCGGCTCGATCTGCAGGTCCAGGCCGCGAATGACGGACCGGTTGCCATAGCGAAAACCCAGGCCCTTCATCTCGATGCGCCCCTGCAGCGCGCCTATCTTGACCGGGTTCGCCGTCTCCGGCACGTTGGAGACATGGTCCAGGATGTCGAAAATCCGCTTGGCGCCGGCCGCCGCCTTTTGCGTCACCGACACGATGCGGCTCATGGAATCCAGCCGGGTGTAAAAGCGCCCGATGTAGGCAATGAAGGCCGTCAGCACCCCGACCGTGATCTGCTGCTTCGACACCAGCCAGATGCCGAAAGCCCATACCACGAGCAGGCCGATCTCGGTCAGCAGTGACACCGTGGGCGTGAACAGCGACCAGGTCTTGTTGAGCTTGTCGTTGACCACCAGGTTGTGCTGGTTGACCTCCCGAAAGCGCTGGGCTTCGCGTTTTTCCTGGGCGAAAGCCTTGACCACACGGATGCCGGGGATCGTGTCGGCCAGCACGTTGGTCACGTCGGACCAGACCCGGTCGATCTTTTCAAAACCGGTGCGCAGCTTGTCCCGCACCACATGGATCATCCAGCCGATAAACGGCAGCGGCAGCAGGGTCACCAGCGCCAGCCACGGATTGATTGAGAACAAAATGACCGCGGTCATGAGGATCATCAGCACATCGGTGGCAAAGTCCAGCGCATGCAGCGACAGGAACACACAGATACGGTCGGTTTCGGAGCCTATGCGGGACATCAGGTCGCCGGTGCGCTTGCCACCAAAATAGTCGAGGGACAGCTCCAGCAGGTGGTCAAACGTGGCGGTACGCAGGTCGGCGCCAATGCGCTCGGACACCAGCGCCAGCAAATAGGTGCGTGCCCAGTTCAGCGCCCAGCCCAGCAACGCCGCGCCCAGCAGCCCGGCGAGCAGGGCAATGACCTTCCAGGGCTCGATCTGCTGGCCGTTCTGGAACGGGATCAGGATGTCATCCATCAGCGGAATGGTCAGGTAGGGCGGCACCAGCGTAGCCGCCGTGGAGGCCAGTGTCAGCAGAAAACCGGCCAGCAGCTGGTGGCGGTAAGGGTGGGCAAAACGCCACAGGCGCAGCAACACCCAGGTGGACGGCGGCGTGTGCAGTTCGCGGGCGCAGGCCGGGCATTCCTCGCTGTCCGGCGGCAGCGGCAAATCGCATTCGGGGCACAGGGCGGCTTCGTCGGCCACGCCGGCCGCACCCGCCACATCGGCCGTCATGGCGCCTTGCTGGGCAAACAGCCGCGCCAGGCGCAGCGCCTGCATATTGGCCCCCAGGGTAAACCGCCAGCTCGCGAGCCGGCTGTGGGTATCGTGCAGCTCCAGGGTGCCCACGCCGGCATGGTCGAAATGGCGCAATTGCAAGCCCTGCCCGGGCGCACCCGCCGCGTCCGGGAGGGACCAGGCGTGCCAGTCGCCCTGCGGGCTGCAGGCCAGCAGGCGGCGGTCGGTCAGGGCGAGCAGGCCCTGGGCAAAACGAAGTTGCGGGTCCAGGTCAACCGTCAGGGTCGCCAGAACGTTTTCTTTGGTTGCAAGTTGTGAACGAAGCCCTGTCAGCGCAGGGTCGGTATGGCTGGAGTCGTCCACCGGATGGTTATGTTGCATTGTGTTGTGAATTTCCTGGAGTCCGGCATCTGGCGCGGCTGGGTGTTCGGATTCGCGCGGATTGGCCCCGAAGCAGGGATTTTCGCCGAATGCGGGCCGTCGCATCGATGTTTACCCATTTCCGGACCGAAAATGGCGAATGCCTGCAAAATCAGCACTTTGCCAACTGCCGCCCGCTGCAATTAAAACCAGCAAATAAATAACGAAAATAACGAGACACAGGCAGGACCCTGAGACCCTCAAAGGCCTCCAACTGAAATCTATCGGCACAACATGGGCATCCTGCATGGGCAGGACCGAAAACCCGGTAACGTGCCGACAATTTTGCAAAACATGAGCAAACAGGACGACATCAAGCTACTGCGCATCAACTACCTGCGCGGCCCGAATATCTGGACCTACCGGCCCGTTCTTGAAGTATGGCTGGACCTGGGGGGCCTGGAAGACTGCCCCTCCAACCTGCTGCCCGGCTTCAATGACCGGCTGGTCGCCCTGCTGCCCGCCCTGCTCGAACACCACTGCGGTGTCGGCGAGCGCGGCGGCTTCATCCAGCGCCTGCGGGAAGGCACCTGGGCGGGCCACGTGCTGGAACATGTGGTGATCGAGCTGCTGAACCTGGCCGACATGCCAACCGGCTTTGGCCAGACACGCAGCACCTCCCGGCGCGGCGTGTACCGCATGGTGTTCCGGGCGCGCGACGAACAGGTGGCCCGCACGGCGCTCGCCGAAGGCCACCGGCTGCTGATGGCCGCCATCAATGACGAAGCCTTCGGGCCGGCCGACGTACAGCTTGCCGTGGAGAAAATCCGCGCCAAGGTGGATAACTGCTACCTCGGCCCCAGCACGGCGTCCATTGTGGCGGCCGCCACCGACCGCCGCATTCCGCACATCCGCCTGAACGACGGCAACCTGGTCCAGCTGGGCTACGGCGCCAGCCAGCGCCGCATCTGGACCGCCGAAACCGACCTCACCAGCGCCATCGCCGAAGGGATTGCCCACGACAAGGACCTGACCAAAAGCCTGCTGGCCACCTGCGGCGTTCCCGTGCCGGAAGGCGAAATAGTCAGCACCGTGGAGCAGGCCTGGGAAGCCGCCCAGGACATCGGCCTGCCGGTGGTCGTCAAGCCCTCCGACGGCAACCATGGCCGCGGCGTCTCGCTGGACCTCAACACCCAGGAAGAAGTGGAAGCGGCTTTCCGCGTGGCCGAGCCGCATGGCAGCGAGGTGATGGTGGAGCGCTTCATACGTGGCCATGAACACCGCCTGCTGGTGGTGGGCGGCCGCGTCGTGGCGGCAGCGCGCGGCGAAACCGCCACCGTGACCGGCGACGGCAGCTCGACCGTGATGCAACTGGTGGACGCCCAGCTCAACACCGACCCGCGGCGCGGCCTGGAAGAAGACTTTCCCCTCAGCCGCATCGAAACCGACAAGGACGAAGCCATTGTGCTGGACCTGCAGCGCCAGGGCCTGACGCCCCTCGCCATTCCGGCTGCCGGCCGGCAGGTGCTGATCCAGCGCAACGGCAATGTCGCCATCGACTGCACCGACGAGGTCCATCCCGAGGTCGACCACATCGTGTCGCTCGCCGCGCGCGTCGTCGGCCTGGACATCGCCGGCGTCGATGTGGTGGCGCAGGACATCTCGCGTCCGCTGCACGCGCAGGGCGGCGCCATTGTCGAGGTCAATGCCGGGCCCGGGCTGCTGATGCACCTCAAGCCCGCCGAGGGTTCGCCACGGCCCGTGGGCCGCGCCATTTGCGACCACCTGTTTCCCGACACACCCGACCACGCGCCACAGGACGGCCTGAACAGCAGCCCCTGCGGCCGCATTCCCATCGTTGGCATTGCCGGCTCCGAGGGCACCCAGCGCATTGCGCGCCTGGTGGCTTGGCTGCTGCACCTGTCTGGTCGCTACACCGGCCTGGCCTGCCGCGATGGCCTGTTCCTGGACCAGCGCTGCGTCGATGCCTCCGACAGCGCGCACTGGGAAGCCGGCCAGCGCCTGCTGATCAATCGCACGGTGCAGGCCGCCGTGTTTGAAAACGGCGCCGAGACCATCTTGCGCAGCGGCCTGGCTTACGACCGCTGCCAGGTGGGCGTGGTCACCGACCTCGGCGGTGCCGCCGGCCTGGCCGAATTCGACATCACCGAAGACGAGCAGATGTTCCGGGTCATGCGCACGCAGGTCGACGTGGTGCTGTCCGGCGGTGCGGCGGTCCTCAACGCCGCCCATCAACGCATCGCGGACATGCATGACCTGTGCGATGGCGAAGTCATTTTCTACAGTGCCGACCCCAAGGCGTCCGCCGTCGCCGCGCACTGCGCCAAAGGCGGCCGCGCCCTGTGTGTGCGGCAAGACCAGATCGTGCTGACCACCGGCGCCACCGAAGCCTTTTTGCCCGGCCTGGGCAAGCTGTCGGCCTGGCGCGCGCGGCGCGACCTCGGTGAAAGCACGCTGCTGGCCGCCGTTGGGGCGGCCTGGGCGCTGGGCATTCCGCTCAATTTGATCGGCGCAGGCCTGGAAGCCTTTGAAACCACCCCTAAAACTGCCGGGAGTGCAGAGTAATGGAAGTGTCCCGTATCCGGGCCCTGCGCGGGCCCAACCTCTGGAGCCGGCACACGGCACTGGAAGCCGTCGTGGCCTGCACGGCGGCCGAACGTTCCGTAGACGACCTGCCCGGCCTTGAGCCGCGCGTGCGTGCGCTCTTTCCCGGCATCGGCGCGCTGCGCCAGACCGGCCACGGCGGCCCGGTCTCGCTGGCGCATGTGCTGGAAGCCTCTGCGCTGGCGCTGCAGGCGGCAGCCGGTTGCCCGGTCACCTTCAGCCAGACGGCCGTCACGGTGGAACCCGGCACCTACCAGGTCGTTGTCGAATACAGCGAAGAGGCCGTGGGCCGGCTGGCTCTGGAACTGGCGCAGGCCCTGATTCACGCAGCCCTGCGCGACGCCGCTTTTGACCTCGACGCGGCCATCGCGCAACTGCGCGACCTGGACGAAGACGAGCGCCTGGGGCCCAGCACCGGCGCGATTGTCGATGCGGCCGTGGCGCGCGGCATTCCCTACCGGCGACTCACCAAGGGCAGCATGGTGCAGTTCGGCTGGGGCTCCAAACAGCGCCGCATCCAGGCGGCCGAAATCGACGCCACCAGCGCGGTGGCCGAGTCGATTGCCCAGGACAAGGACCTCACCAAAAAGCTGCTGCGTGCGGCCGGCGTGCCGGTGCCGCTGGGCCGGCCGGTCAGCGACGTGGAAGACGCCTGGGCCGTGGCCCGGCAGATTGGCCTGCCCGTCGCGGTGAAGCCGCAAGACGGCAACCAGGGCAAGGGCGTTACCGTCAACATCAGCAGCCGGGAACAACTGGAAAGCGCCTACCGCGCAGCGGCCGAGTACGGCGAGGTCATGGTCGAAACATTTTTGCCCGGCAGCGACTTCCGCCTGCTGGTGGTCGGCGACAAGCTGGTCGCCGCCTCGCGGCGCGATCCGCCGCAGGTGGTCGGCGACGGCCTGCACACCGTGCGCGAACTGGTCGACATCGTCAACCAGGACCCTCGGCGCGGCGAAGGCCATGCCACCTCGCTGACCAAAATCCGCTTTGACGACATCGCCGTGGGCCGGCTCGAGGCCCAGGATCTCACGCCCGAATCGATTCCCGCCAAGGGACGCCGCGTCATCCTGCGCAACAACGCCAATCTGAGCACTGGCGGCACCGCGACCGATGTCACGGACGATGTGCACCCCGCAGTGGCGGCACGCGCCGTGGCTGCGGCGAAGATGGTGGGCCTGCATATTTGCGGCGTCGACGTGGTCTGCGAAAGCATGCTGCGCCCGCTCGAATCGCAAAGCGGCGGCGTGGTCGAGGTCAATGCCGCGCCCGGCCTGCGCATGCACCTCTCGCCCTCTTATGGCAAGGGCCGCGCCGTGGGCGTGGCCATGATCAACGAGCTGTTCCCGGCCGGCGGAAATGATGTGAATAACGGCCGCATCCCCGTGATTGCCGTAACCGGCACCAACGGCAAAACCACCACCACGCGCCTGATTGCCCACCTGATGACGGCGCACGGCCTGCGCACCGGCATGACCAACACCGACGGTGTCTGGGTCAATGGCCGGCAGACCGACAGCGGTGACTGCAGCGGCCCCAAGAGCGCCCGCAATGTGCTGATGCATCCCGACGTGGACGCCGCCGTCTTTGAAGTCGCCCGCGGCGGTGTGCTGCGTGAAGGCCTGGGCTTTGACCGCTGCGAAGTGGCCGTCGTCACCAACATCGGCAGCGGCGACCACCTGGGGCTCAACTACATCACCACGGTGGAAGACCTGGCGGTGCTCAAGCGCGTGATTGTGCAGAACGTCGCGTCCACCGGCTATGCGGTGCTCAATGCGGCGGATCCCATCGTGGCCGACATGACTGCCACCTGCCCCGGCAAGGTGATTTATTTCGCAGCAGACCGCCACCACCCGCTCATGGCCACGCACCGCGCGCAGGGCAAGCGCACCGTGTACGTGGACGGCCCGATGCTGGTGGCCGCCGAAGGCGCGTGGGTCGAACGCATTCCGCTGACCGGCATTCCCGTGACGCGCGGCGGCAGCATCGGCTTTCAGGTCGAGAACGCCATGGCTGCGGTAGCCGCAGCCTGGGCGACGGGCCTGAACTGGGACACCATCAAAAGCGGGCTGGCCAGTTTCGTGAACGATGCGCACAACGCACCGGGCCGCTTCAATGTGATGGACTACCGCGGTGCCACGGTCATTGCCGACTACGGCCACAACCCGGACGCCATGCGCGCGCTGGTGGCGGCGGTAGACGCCATGCCCGCCGCATCCGGGCAACGCCGCAGCGTGGTGATCAGCGGCGCCGGCGACCGGCGCGACAGCGACATCCGCGACCAGACCGTGATCCTGGGCGCCGCGTTTGACGACGTCATCCTTTACCAGGACGCCGCCCAGCGCGGCCGCGCCGATGGCGAAGTGATGGGGCTGCTGCGCGAAGGCCTGGAAGGATTGCACAAGGCCAGCCGCACCAGCCGCATCGACGAAATCCGCGGCGAATTCCTGGCCATTGACACGGCACTGGCGCGCCTGCAACCCGGTGACCTGTGCCTGGTGCTGGTGGACCAGGTGCAGGAAGCGCTGGACCACCTGGCGCTGCGGGTGAAGGAAGCCAAAGACCACAAAGACCAGTTGGTGGCATCCTGAAGCACATTCCGGCTTGCCCGCGCCGACCACAGAACAGGCAATAGCGCAGGCAGCCGGAATCAATGACCAGCCACGATCAACAACGGCCGAAGCCCATCAAAAACACGGGCTGACAGCTATAAACTTCATAGCGAACCAGCGTGGCAGGCACGCTAAACTCGGCCCATGACCTGGAACGCGACGCTCGCACTCGACTACACACGGCAAGCCGGCAAGACGGTTGCCCACTTTCGCCACAGCGGGCCGCTGCGTATCTTGCAAAGCCTCTATCCCGAGGGCGATGCCATTTGCCACAACGTGATCGTGCACCCGCCCGGCGGGCTGGTGGGCGGCGACACCCTCGACCTGCAATTCAGCGCCGGCGCCGGCGCACACGGCCTGGTCACCACACCCGGCGCCACGCGCTTTTACCGCTCCACCGGAGAGCCCGCGCTGCAGCGCACCCATCTGACGCTCGAGGCCGGCGCGCGCATGGAGTGGCTGCCGCTGGAGGCGATTTGCTACAGCGGCTGCCTCGCTGAAAACCACCTGACCATGACGCTGGCCCCCGGGGCCGAGTTGATCGGCTGGGACGTCACCGCACTCGGCCTGCCCGCTGCCAGCCTGCCCTTTGAACACGGCAGCTTTTGCCAGCACATTGAAGTGCCTGGCGTGTGGCTGGAGCGGGCGCGCATGCAGGCCAGCGACACCCTGCTGATGAGCAGCCCGCTCGGCATGGCGGGCCACCGCTGCATGGCCTCGCTCTTTTTTGTGGCCGGCAGCAAGCTCGACCGCAACCGCCGCCAGCAGGCGCTGGATACCGCGCGCCAGATCCTCGAAGCGCACCCGCTGTCGGCTACGGCGGGCGCCACCAGTCCCGATGGGCAGGTGGTGGTGGTCAGGGTGCTGGCGCCGGTGGTGGAGCCTGCCATGGCACTGCTGCGGCAGGTGTGGCTGGCCTGGCGCAGTCATTTCTGGCAGCAGGCCGCCTCCAGCCCGCGCATCTGGTCGATGTAAAAACCGGATTCCCACAGGCGCGGCCTTCAGCATCTTTTCCCCTCTGTTCCTGCGGTGCTTGAGCCAGGCAGGAAAACCCTTGAAAGACCTGTCCTACAGAGGAATTCGGCGTGGGACGCGGTCTTGCTGGTGATTTCCTTTCATCCCATACAGAGCCGCTGCGCCAAACTACATGAACCGAAATGGAACAAGGAGTTTGACCATGCACTTATCAATGCCTATCCGCCACGACCATCACGTCCGGCTTAACCGCTTTGGCAAAGGCGTGGCTTATTTCGGACTGGCTGTACTGCTGGCCATGACTGCCGCCACCGCTCAGATCGCCTCCGCGCAAATTGCATCCGGCACGACCGGTATTGATGCAACCGGTGACGCAAAAAGCGAAATGGCTGCCTGTAACAGCGGTAAAACCCAGCAAGACAAGGCCACCTGCATCACCGAGGTGAAAAATGCCAACGCAGCCAAGCGCGCAGGCAAGCTTGAAAACGGTGACGGCCAGTTTTCCGCCAACGCCCTGAAGCGGTGTGAAGTCTTTAAAGGTGACGACCAGATTGCCTGCAAGGAGCGCATTGCGGGCAGCGGCAAAGCCCAGGGCAGTGTCGCCGGTGGTGGCGTGCTGCGCGAAGCAGAAATAACAGTGCCTGCTACGCAATAAAGTTACCCAGGTTGCCACTCGCTCCGCCGGGGTTTGATGAATTCACCGGATGGGGTAGAAGCAAAGTGGGCCGCTCGATGCGGCCCACTTCTTTTTGGGCGGAGACTTTCCACGCCGTTCTCACCCTGTTCTCTACCCCAGCGAACGGCTGAACTGAACGGTATTGAAGCTAGGGCCTGACCAGCCCGTCGGCCTTGAACATGGCCTTGATGCCGCGCACGGCCTGGCGGATGCGGGCCTCGTTTTCGATCAGCGCAAAGCGCACATGGTCGTCGCCATGGTCGCCAAAGCCGATGCCGGGCGACACGCACACCCTGGCTTTTTCAAGCAACTGCCTGGCAAACTCCAGCGAACCGAGCTTGCGATAGGCCTCCGGGATGCGGGCCCAGATGTACATCGAGGCCTTGGGGCAGTCCACCTGCCAACCCGCTTCGATCAAGCCCTTGTAGAGCACATCGCGCCGGCTCTGGTACTGCGCGGCGATCTCTTTCACGCAACTCTGGTCGCCCTCCAGCGCGGCTATTGCAGCCACCTGCAGCGGCGTGAAGGTGCCGTAGTCGTGGTAGCTCTTGATGCGGGCCAGCGCGGCCACCAGGTCGGGATTGCCCACCATGAAGCCGACGCGCCAGCCCGCCATGTTGTAGCTCTTGGACAGTGTGAAGAACTCGACCGCAATGTCCTTGGCGCCCGGCACCTGCATGATGGACGGCGCCTTCCAGCCATCGAACACGATGTCGGCATAGGCCAGATCGTGCACCACAAAAATGTCGTGCTTGCGCGCCAGCGCAATCACCTTCTCGAAGAACTCCAGCTCCACGCACTGCGCCGTGGGGTTGGACGGAAAACCCAGCACCATCATCTTGGGCTTGGGGTAGCTGCCGCGAATCGCCTTCTCCAGCTCGGCGAAGAAATCCGTGTCGGGCGTCAGCGGCACGGAGCGGATGTCGGCCCCCGCGATCACCGCGCCGTAGATGTGGATCGGGTAGCTCGGATCGGGCACCAGCACGGTATCGCCACGGTCCAGTGTGGCCAGCATCAGGTGCGCCAGGCCTTCCTTGGAGCCGATGGTGACGATGGCCTCGGTGTCGGGGTCTATCGCCACCTGGTAGCGGCTCTGGTACCAGTGCGCGATGGCGCGGCGCAGGCGCGGAATGCCCTTGCTGGCCGAGTAGCCATGGGTGTCGGGCCGCTGCGCGACCTCGGTGAGCTTGGCCACGATGTGTGCCGGCGTGGCGCCATCGGGATTGCCCATGCTCATGTCGATGATGTCTTCGCCACGCCGGCGCGCCGCGAGCTTGAGCTCGGCCGTGATGTTGAAGACGTAGGGAGGAAGCCGGTCAATGCGCGCAAAGCGGCGCTTGCCTGAAGAGGAAGCGGACATAAAAAACTTTCACGTAAGCGCCCGGAACCGTCCGAGCGACGTGGCCGGCAATGAGGCCGGCCCACCGCCATCGTAACCGAGGGCGATGCCGGTCAACTGGTAGGAACCGAGCTCATCGGGCCCCCATAAGAAACCGCGATGAATCCACCTTGGCCGTTGCAGCAACTTTGTCGTGTTGGCGGTCATTGTGGAGAGTGCAACTGCGTGGTGTCACCCCCGAGCGGTCAGTCATGAATTGTTCTTCGCATAAGCCCAGCACAGCAAAAAAGGAGCCATTCAGAACCAACCCCCACTTTCCGGGAGGGCTATTGCATGGGCAGATAATTTGAGAGGGCCGCGGGAGCACTATGCTCGCACCCCGCCAAATGCGCGAGGCGTCAGCAGGCGTAGCATTCCATGCGTTCGGTATTGGGTGTTGAAGAGTCGCCCGCCTTGTGCGGCGGGTAAGGAGTGTCACCATGGCCGTGCTGGTTACCGCGAAACCTCCAGGCAAGCCAAGACCGCGCATAAGGCTGTCGCGCAATGGACCATACCTTGTCACCGTCGATGACCTGACAAACTCAAAGGGAGAGCGGCTCGAAGGGTGGCACGGCGTCGCGTTGTGTCGTTGCGGCGCGTCGAAGAGGAAGCCGTTTTGTGACAGCTCCCATATTCGGATCGGGTTTTCGGACGAGCGGCACCCGGACCGCACGCCTGATGGAGTCGTGGACTACCCGGGCGCCGCCATTGTTGTGAGCTTCAACCGTCTTCAGTGCTCGGCGTCGGAGCGGTGCGCCAAAACGCTTCCGCTGGTCTTCCGCGATGGCGAAAAACCCTGGATCCAGCCGGATCGGGCAGACGCGGACACCATCATCGAGGTCGTTCGACACTGCCCGTCAGGCGCGCTTCGATACACACGGCACGGCCAACCCGGACCAACTGACGTGGCTGCTCCGAGCATTCATATCGCACGAAACGGCCCCTATGAGGTTCAGGGGTTTGATCTTGACACCGAGAACTGGAGCGAAGGCGCCTCGCGTGAGCGCTTTACCCTCTGCCGCTGCGGCGGATCGAAGAACAAGCCATTCTGCGACGGTACGCACCGGAGCATCAACTTTCAGGACGACAGCAACTGAATCAGCGGATGGGCGGCTTGTTTTCGTCCGACCCAACACGGGTGAGGCCGGCGTGTCAGGCAGCGTTGCCCCAACCGTCAGCCTGACCCTTTTCAGGGACCTCGCGGGGAGTATCATGATTCAATAGCAAACACGCGAGAACTTCCATGAATACGATTCTCAAGACCGCAGTAGCGCTTACCTCAGTGTTCATTCTGCTGGGCCACGCCGAGGCCGCCTCAGAGGAACCTGCCGAGTCAACCACGAGCACTGCGCCTGGCGTAGTTGACAAGGTGGGAAATGCGGTCGCGCGGGGCGCAAAAGCCGCTGCCAGCGGCGTCGAGCGTGGGGTGAAGGCTGCAGCTGGCGGGGTCGAGCGCGGAGCGAAGGCCGCTGCCAGCGGCATCGAACGTGGAGCCAAGGCAACGGCCCGCGGAGTCGAGCATGGCGCGAAGGCAACTGCAAGCGCGGCTAGCCGCGTTGCCGGCAAGGTGGGCGGTTCACCCGCCTCCTCACCGGCATCCTCACCCGCGACCGACAAATAACGGAACGGTCGCGCGAGTTCAGTCGCACTGACGCCCAACCCGTCGATCAGTTGGGTGCCTGCAATGCAGCGAGGCTGTGTGAAAACCCCTTGAACCTTGCATGAAATTTGCTGTCACATATCGAACCGTACGGAGGGTTGGATATGGCGAGATTCATTGTGGGAGCGGATCGGCAACAAGTCACGCTGCTACCGGAGTGCTTGGACGACTTCATCACTGAAGACAACACCGTTCGGGTGGTTGATGCGTTCATAGGTGAGTTGGATATGGTGGCCCTGGGTTTCGAGGGAGCAACCCCGGCTGCAACGGGTCGACCTTCGTACCACCCATCGGTGCTGTTGAAACTCTACCTCTACGGTTACCTCAACCGCATCCAGTCCAGTCGCCGCCTGGAGCGCGAATGTCAGCGAAATGTGGAACTGATGTGGCTGACTGGGCGCTTGGCCCCTGACTTCAAGACCATTGCGGACTTCCGTCGTGATAACGGCAAAGGTATCCGCAATGTGTGTCGGCGCTTTGTGCTGTTATGCCGTGAGCTGAAGTTATTTAGCGAAGCGGTGGTGGCCATCGATGGCAGCAAGTTCAAGGCCGTCAACAACCGGGAGCGCAACTACACGCCCGGAAAGATCGAGCGGCGTGAACGCGAACTCGAAGAAAGCATCCAGCGCTACCTGGACGCACTGGAAACAGCCGACCGCACCCAACCCACAGAGATGCAGGCCAAGACGGAGCGCTTACAAGGAAAGATCCAGAAAATGCGCCAACGCATGCAAGACCTGCAGGCTGTCAAGGCACAGCTAGAAACCCTACCGGATCGACAACTCTCCCAGACCGACCCGGACGCACGGGCCATGACCACCTACAGCGCGAAGGGCACAGCCATGGTGGGCTACAACATACAAACAGCGGTAGACACCAAGAACCACTTGATCGTGGCGCATGAAGTTACGAACAACGGCAGCGACAGGTCACAGCTGAGTCAGATCGCACTGGCTGCACGCGAAGCCATGGGCAAGCGAAAATTGAAAGCTATCGCTGACAGCGGGTATTACAGTGGCACGGAGCTCAAGGCTTGCGAGGATGCAGGGATCGCAGCAATTGTTCCCAAGCCCATGACGTCAGGCGCCAAAGCCGAGGGGCGTTTCGATAAATCAGACTTCATCTACATCGCCCGCGATGACGAGTACCAATGCCCTGCAGGGCAGCGTGCCATCCACCGCTTTACAAGCGACGAGAGGGGAATGCAGATTCGTACCTACTGGAGCAGCTCGTGTATTGGATGCGCAATCAAGGCGCAATGCACTCCCAGTGACTACCGGCGCATAAGGCGCTGGGAGCATGAGGCGGTGATGGACAAGGTGCAGCAGCGCCTGGATCGTATGCCAAAGGCCATGACGGTGCGCAAGAGCACTATTGAACATGTCTTTGGAACGCTCAAGCACTGGATGGGCTGGACGCACTTCCTCACGCGGGGCATGCACAACGTGGCAACGGAAATGAGCTTGAGCGTGCTGGCTTACAACCTCAAACGTGTCATCCGCATTCTTGGCTTTGCGAAGACGATGAAGGCAATGCAACTGGTGGGTGCATAGACACCTATTTAGATCGCAGATCTGCCAATGCTGGCCGTCAAACGACCCATAGGGTTCCCGTATAGGGCCTGCGGTACAAATTAATTAAGAAAATCTGACGCACCCGAGAAATCGTGGAGCGCGCGATGATGATACGGGTTGTCGATGCTTTATCACACAGCCTCCAGCGGCAGTGGTCTTTCCTCCCTCAAATGGAGGGATGTTCAAACCACAACGTTTGGTCGAGAATCGCTATAAATGCGGAACGAGCCATTTCTTACAATTTGCCGGGTTTGTCGCTATTTTTAATGGCACAAACTATCCAAGTGAGACAAGCCTAACTGCCAGTTTTATAGTGAAAGTCGCCACGTTATACCGCTGCACCTTCCGGTCTACATTCGTTAAGGAGCAACGGTAACTTCAGAGGAGAACGCAATGCGAACGACTCATTGGCTGATGACCGCAATACTTGGACTGCTGCTTTCGGGCTGTGCGGGTGTCAATACCACCCCGACACCGGAAGTGCGACAGGCATTGGCTCCAACCGGCAAGCTTCGCGTTGGACTCCAGCAGAGCAATCCCTTGAACATGACGCGGGACCCCGTGTCGGGTGAGATGAAGGGGCTGGGATTTGACCTCGGAAAAGAGTTGGCCCGACGCATAGGGGTTCCGTTCGAGCCGGTTCTGTACCCATCGATCGGAGCCCTTCTCGACGGTGGGAAATCCGGGGCTTGGGACGTGTCCCATTTCGGGTTTAGTCCTGAGCGGGCGAAGGAGTTTGATTTTGCCGCCGTGCACCTGGAAGTCGAATTCGGCTACCTCGTCCCCGGCGGTTCTTCCATCTCGACAATGGCTGATGTGGATCGCCCCGGGATTCGAGTTGCCGTGCAGGAGAAGTCCGGCCCGGATGTCTTTTTCACTCGCGCACTGAAAAATGCAGTGTTGGTCCGAGCACCAAGCAACCCTGGCGCATTGGAGGCGCTGAAATCCGGGAGAGCAGACGTAATGGGCAGCATCAAGCCAATCCTGTTCGAGATGTCGAATCAATTGCCCGGTTCTCAGGTTCTCGACGGTCGGCCCGGCATCGATCCGCACGCCATGGCGATGCCGAAGGGACGGGATGTCGGCATCACGTACTTGCACCAGTTCATTGAAGACGCGAAGTCCGAGCATTTGGTTAAGGCCGCGGTCGAAAGAGCCGGGTTACGCGGCGTGGTGGTCACCCCGCATAAATGATGCTCTCTAACCACGGCTTGGACAGCGACGCCCGTAAAGCGGGCGCGCGTCAAACCGGCCGTTAAACGGCGGTTATCGGTCGACCCGAATCTCTGGAGTCAGTCTCAACCAGGCATTCAGCAATGCGCGTTGGGCCGTCAGGTATCGGCCGGTCCACGACGTTGCGACATTGCGATCAAAGAAGCTGTGGGTTCATGCCTTGGCGCTCATATCGCCACCAACTGCCGCACACCGTTGGCTTCCATGTCCTTGCCCTGGCCGCGCGCGATGAATTCGCCGCGCTCCATCACCAGGTAGTCATCAGCCAGCTCCTGCGCAAAGTCGTAGTACTGCTCCACCAGCAGAATCGCCATGTCTCCCCGGTCGGCCAGCATGCGGATCACGCGGCCGATGTCCTTGATGATGCTGGGCTGTATGCCCTCGGTCGGCTCGTCCAGGATCAGCAGCTTGGGCTTGGCGGCCAGCGCGCGCGCAATGGCGAGCTGCTGCTGCTGCCCGCCCGAGAGGTCGCCGCCGCGGCGGTTCAGCATCTGCTTGAGCACCGGAAACAACTCATACAGTTCTGCAGGAATCGGTGTGCCGGCGCTTTTGTAAGCCAGGCCCATGCGCAGGTTTTCTTCCACCGTCAGGCGCGCAAAGATTTCACGTCCCTGGGGGACGAAGCCTATGCCGGCCCTGGCGCGTTCATACGGTGTCGCACCCTGGATCTTCTTGCCATCGAATTCGATGGTGCCGGTCTTGATGGGCACCAGGCCCATGAGCGACTTGAGCAGCGTGGTCTTGCCTACGCCGTTGCGGCCCAGTAGCACCGTGACCTTGCCGAGATGGGAGTCCATGCTCACATCGCGCAGGATGTGGGAGCCGCCGTAGTATTGGTTGATGTTTTTGACTGTCAGCATGGGACTACTCCGAAGTTTGTGGGCCTTTGCTGAGGGTGGAGGCCGGGACTCGCCCCGGCGGGCGACTCACTTTCTCTTGCGTCGCCAAGAGAAAAGTAAGCAAAGAGAAGGCGACCCGCAGTCTGGGTCCTTGCGCTTCGCTTCAGGCAACCTGCGCTGCTCGACTCCGGCGGGGGTCCGCAGAACTCGCTACGTTGCACTTCGCTCAAACAACTGCGGCCCTGATCCCGCCTCCATCTGCGCTGCTCGGCCCAGCCAGGACGGGGTTGACAAAAATTCAAAAACCACCGAACACACCGATGCCTCACTCCCTCCCCCGCTGGGGGAGGGTTGGGG